>NZ_CP083746.1:445000-793750 GCF_020151015.1 Pseudomonas sp. p1(2021b) | reverse complement strand
GACGTGTTGCACAAGGCGGTGCCGTCGCTGACCGAGCAGCAGGTCGAGGAGGCCGGTATCTACATGGCCAAGAACCGCGATGTATTCGCCCGGGCGTTCAAGAACCAGCCGGATGCGCTGGCGGAACTGCTTGAGGGCGGTACGGAGTAGTTACTGGAGTGTGCGGTCGGCCACCGCAATCGCGGGCAAGCCCACTCCCACATGATGGCCCTGCAACGCCTGGTTTGTATCCAGCTCAGCTCCTGTGGGAGCGGGCTTGCCCCGCGATTGAGCCCTTGCAGGCAACACCGGCTCACCCATACAGCAACCGCTCCGCCAGCATCTGCGCCACCCTGGCCGGCGAGCGTTTTTCCGCCTGGGCATGGGCGAACACTTCGGTCAGCCGCGTGGGAATGCGCGCCAGGTGCGAGGTGATCGTGCCCAGGTTCTCGCCTCGGTGAGTCAGCGCCACGTAGATCAGGCCTCCGGCATTGATCACATAGTCCGGTGCATAGAGGATGCCACGTTTTTCCAGTTGGTCGGCCACCTGCAGCGTGGTCAGCTGGTTGTTCGCTGCCCCGGCCACCGCCGCACAGCGCAACTGCATCACGCTCTGGCCATTGAGCACCGGCCCCACGCCGCACGGCGCGAAGATATCGCAAGGGGTATTGACCAGCGCTTCGCTGGCGACCGGGTGGGCCCCCAATTGTTCCACGGCCAGGCGCACGCGCCCTGGGTCCAGGTCGCTGACCAGCAACTCCGCACCCGCCGCATGCAGTTGTTCGGCCAGGGCATAGCCGACATTGCCCAGTCCCTGCACCGCTATCCGTAAACCTTCGAGGTTGTCGCTGCCCAGACGCGCCATGGATGTGGCGCGGATGCCAGCGAATACGCCCATGGCCGCGTGCGGTGAAGGGTCGCCCGAGGCGGTGGTGCTGGTGACGTGCGGGGTGCTCTGGGCGATGCAGTCCATGTCCAGGGTCGAGGTGCCGCTGTCCACGGCCGTGATGAAACGCCCTTGCAGGCTGTCGACGAAACGACCGAACGCCTCGAACAGCGCCGCACGGTTTTCCACATGGGGGTTGCGCACGATCACCGCCTTGCCGCCGCCCAACGGCAGGCCGGCCAATGCCGCCTTGTAGCTCATGCCCTGGGCCAGGCGGATGGCATCGGTCATGGCACTTTCGTCATCAGCGTAAGGCAAGTAGCGGCAGCCGCCCATGGCAGGCCCCAGTTGCTCACTGTGAATCACCACCACGGCCTTCAGGCCCGTGGGCGGGTCGATGCACAGGTGCAGCGACTGGGTACGGGTGCTTTGCATGAGCGCGAACATCAACGGGCTCCCCAGAGAGGTGCTCCTACCAGTATAGGCAGCCCGCCAAGGCCCGATCCCCCGGCGGACCACTGGACGAAAGCACCCGCCAGGGCTAAAAGATAAGCGTATGTGGAGATGCCCATGAACCCACGCCAAGCCTGCCTGGCCTGCCTGGATCGCGAACCTGTCGCCCTGCTGGAAGCCACGCTGTGGATAGCCGCCGAACACGACCGGACGCTGGACCCGGCGGCGAGCCTCGCCCAGCTGCAGGACCTGCAACGGGAGATCAGCACGCAATTGCCGCTCCTGCCCCTGCACGAGCTGGCCCAGCCGCTGCTGCGTCAACTCAGCGCCCTGGGCTTCCAACAGGACGAGTACCACCCCTTGCGACCTCAGGTGGCGTTGATGGACAAGGTCCTGCAACGTCGTCGCGGCCAGCCGCTGACCCTGGCCATCCTCGCCCTGGAGCTGGCGCGACGCCTTTCGATACCCTTGGAAGGGGTGAACTTCCCGGGCCATTTCCTGCTCCGGGTGCCCGGTGCCGACCACCTGCTCGACCCCTGCGGCGGCCGGCGCCTGTATCCGGCGGACTGCCGCCAGCTGCTGGCCCGCCAGTTCGGCCCGCACATGCCGCTGACCGCCGAACACATGCGCAGCGCCACCCCGGCGCAGATGCTCCAACGCCTGTCGCGCAACCTGCGCCACCTGCACGGTAGCAACGACAATGCCCTGGCCGCGCTGGTCGACGCCGAACGGGTGATGCAGCTGGGCCCTGTGCTGGTCAGCGACTATTTGGCCCGGGCCACGCTCTATCAGCAACTGGACTGCCCCCAGGCCGAACGCTACGACCTGGAGCATGCCCTGCTACTGACCGACGACCCGGTACAGCGCCTGAAACTGAGCGAACGCCTTGGCCAACTGCCATCGGCCAAGCGTTCGATTCACTGAGCCGGCGTGTCCGGCTGGCGGGAAGGGTGCGCCTTGGCAAAGGCCGGGTGCGCCTCGGCCAAGGCCTTCACGCGACGAATCCGCGGGTAGCCCGCGAGGTCGACGTTGAAGCGCTCGGCGGCGTATAGCTGCGGGATCAGGTACACATCCGCCAGGCCCGGCTGGTCGCCGAAGCAGAAGCCCTCGTCACCGATCAGTTGCTCCACTGCGGCAAGGCCCTGGCCGACCCAATGGGCGATCCATTGGTTGACCTGGGTTTCGTCATGCCCCAGCTGGCGTAGCTGGTTGAGCACGCTGACGTTGTGCAGCGGGTGGACATCGCAACCGATGATCGCTGCCACGCCACGTACCTTGGCCCGCGCCTCGGCCGTCGTGGGCAACAATGGCACCTGTGGATAGGCCTCCTCCAGGTACTCGATGATCGCCGGCGACTGCACCAGCAGCGCGCCCTCGTCGGTGCGCAGGGCCGGCACGCGCCCTTGCGGGTTGAGTGCCAGGTAGCCTGCGCCGCGCTGTTCGCCCTTGAGCAGGTTGACTGGCAGGGCCTGGTAGTCCAGGCCTTTGAGCGCCAGGGCGATGCGTACCCGGTACGACGACGTGGAACGGAAATAGGTGAACAGCTCCATACGCCCTGCCCCTCAATTGGCCGAGATGACTTTGCCGCGGCACTCGCCGAAGCCGATGCTCGCCACACCGTCACGGGTGCAGCGAGCGCGCAGGATGACTTCGTCGCCGTCTTCGAGGAACTTGCGCACCTCGCCGCTGGCCAGCTCCACCGGGTGCTTGCCGCCCTCGGTGATCTCCAGCAGGCTGCCGAACGAACCCGGCGCCGCGCCGGACAAGGTGCCCGAGCCGAACAGGTCGCCTGGCTGCAGCTGGCAGCCGTTGACGCTGTGGTGGGCGACCATCTGCGCCACGGTCCAGTACATGCTGCGGGTGTTGCTCAGGGTCAGGCGATGGGCCGGCAGGCCCTGCTCGCGCATGCGCTCGGTGAGCAGCAGCACTTCCAGTTCGATGTCGAAGGCGCCAGCGGCCTGGTCACGCTCATCCAGCAGGTAAGGCAGCGGTTGGGGGTCGCCTTCCGGGCGCTGGGCCTGGGCACAGCGGAACGGCTCCAAGGCCTCGGCGGTAACCACCCAGGGCGAGATAGTGGTGATGAAGCTCTTGGACAGGAACGGGCCCAGCGGCTGGTATTCCCAGGCCTGGATGTCGCGCGCCGACCAGTCGTTGAGCAGGCAGTAGCCAGCCACGTGCTCGGCGGCGTCGCCTACCGGGATGGACTGGCCCATGTCGTTGCCCTGGCCGATCCAGATACCCAGCTCCAGTTCGTAGTCCAGACGCGCGCACGGGCCGAAGTTCGGCTCGGCCTGCCCGGCCGGCAGGGTCTGGCCCTTGGGGCGACGCACGTCGGCGCCGCTGGGGCGGATGGTCGAGGCGCGGCCGTGGTAGCCGATAGGCACGTACTTGTAGTTCGGCAGCAACGGGTTGTCGGGGCGGAACAGCTTGCCGACGTTCTTGGCGTGCTCGATGCCCACGTAGAAGTCGGTGTAGTCGCCGATCTTCGCCGGCAGGTGCAACTGGCATTCGCTGGCCGGATGCAGCGCAGCCTTCAGCGCGTCCTGGTGTTCGCTGTGCTCGCCGAGCAGGGCCAGCAGGCGTTCGCGCAAGGCCACACGGGCTGGGCGGCCGAGGGCGAAGAAGGCGTTCAGCGCGCCGCCACGGGTGGCCTCCACGGCAGCCTTGGCCTGGCCGTCGAACAGGCCGGCAGCCAGCACCGCTTCCAGGTCGAGGATGGCGTCGCCGATGGCCACACCGCAACGCGGTGCCTGGCCCGGGCGGCTGAAGATGCCCAGGGGCAGGTTCTGCAGCGGGAAGTCGCTGTGCCCATTGGCGTGCTCGACCCAGCTACGGGCGATGGCGGTCTGGTTCATGGGTTATCTCCGATTCGGGTTGAAGGTGCTCGGCAAGGTGGCCCAGCAACTATCGTAGTCGGCCTGCAACTGCGGGCACTCGAGGGCGTGCAGGCTCGGACGCAGCACCTGGCTGGTCTCGAACATGAAGGCCATGGTGTTGTCGATCTTGTGCGGCGCCAGGTCGGCGGCGATGGCCTTCTCACAGGTTTCCGCATCCGGCCCGTGGGCGCTCATCACGCCGTGCAGCGAGGCACCACCGGGCAGGAAACCTTCTGCCTTGGCATCGTAGGCACCCTGGATCAGGCCCATGAACTCGTTCATCAGGTTGCGGTGGAACCACGGTGGACGGAAAGTGTTCTCGGCCACCATCCAGCGTGGCGGGAAGATCACGAAGTCCATGTTGGCCAGGCCGTGGACGCTGGTCGGCGAGGTCAGCACGGTGAAGATGGACGGGTCCGGGTGGTCGAAGCTGACCGTGCCGATGGTGTTGAAGCGGCGCAGGTCGTACTTGTAGGGCACGTTGTTGCCATGCCAGGCGACCACGTCCAGCGGCGAATGCTGCAGCTCACAAGCCCAGTGCTCGCCAAGGAACTTCTGCACCAGCTGCACGGGCCCTGTGGCCTCTTCGTAATGCGCTGCCGGGGTGAGGAAGTCGCGCGGGTTGGCCAGGCCGTTGCTGCCGATCGGGCCCAGGTCCGGGAGGCGCAGCGGTGCGCCATGGTTCTCGGCGATGTAGCCGCGGGCCTGGCTGTCGAGCAGCTCGACCCGGAACTTCATGCCACGCGGGATCACTGCGATCTCCAGCGGCTCGACCTGCATCACGCCAAGCTCGGTGGCGATGCGCAGGCGGCCGTGTTCCGGCACCAGCAGCAGCTCGCCGTCAGCGTTGAAGAACACCCGCTCCATGGAGCGGTTGGCGCGATAGATGTAAATGCTCACGCCGGCCGGCTTATCGGCGGCCGAGTTGGCCACCATGGGCAGCCAGCCGTCGATGAAATCGGTGGGCTCGGTCGGAATCGGCTGCGGGCTCCAGCGCAGGCGGTTGGGCGTGGAGGCGCCCAGCGGGCCGGCCAGTGGCTGGCGCTCGAGGCGCTCGAAGCGCGGGTGCAGCGCAGAGGGGCGGATGCGGTACAGCCAGGTACGACGCTGTTCGCTGCGGGCCATGGTGAACGCGGTGCCCGAAAGCAGTTCGGCGTACAGGCCGTAGGGCGCTTTTTGCGGGGAATTCTGCCCGACCGGCAGCGCGCCGGGCAGCGCCTCACTGGCGAATTCGTTGCCGAAGCCGCTCAGGTACTGAAGGTCTGGGGAAGAGTCGCGGGTCATCGGTGCCTCCGGGCTCGATGGGAGCCGTTGTGGGCAGCTGGCTGTGGGCCTGCTGCTGCGCATTCGAGCGAGCGATCCAGGCATGGCAGCGCGTCTGCATTGTTTTTATCGTAATCAGATTACGAATAACGTAATTTGATTGCCGAAAGGCGTCAAGCTATAAAGACGCCCACCTGTCTCCCTGGATACCCGCACCATGGCCAAAGCCAGCTCCCCTGCCGACAACGGCAAGCAGAAGGTTCGCTCGGCGGAAGTCGGCACCGACATACTCAAGGCGCTTGCCGAGCTCTCCCCGTCCACCTCGCTGTCACGCCTGGCCGAACATGTGGGGATGCCGGCGAGCAAGGTGCACCGCTATTTACAGGCCTTGATCGCCAGCGGCTTCGCCGAGCAGGACCCGGCCACCAATCACTACGGCCTGGGCCGTGAGGCGCTGCGGGTGGGCATGGCCGCACTGGGCAGCATCGACGTACTGAAGGTAGCGGCACTGCCGCTGTCGCAACTGCGCGACGAGCTCAACGAAAGCTGCTTCATCGCTGTGTGGGGCAACCAGGGAGCAACGGTCGTGACCATCGAGCCGGCGGTGCGGGCGGTGACGGTGGTGACCCAGATCGGCTCGGTGCTGCCGTTGCTGAGCTCGTCCACCGGCCTGGTATTCGCGGCCCACTTGCCGGAGCGGGAGACGGTGGAGCTGCGCGAGCAGGAATTGGCGGCGATGAACCAGGTGTATGGCGACTACGCGCCGTTGCTGGCGCAGATTCGCGAGCGCGGCCTGCACCACGTGCATGGCCTGCTGATGCCGGGCGTGGATGCCTTGTCGGCGCCGGTGTTCAACGCCATGGGGCAAATTGCAGCGGTGATGACCGTGGTCGGCCCGACCTCGATCTTCCATGCCGATGAACACGGCCCAGCGGCCAAGCGGCTGCTGGCGGCGACCCAGGCCACCAGCTGGCGGATGGGCTATGCGCCCTAGAAAGTCGGCCGACACTGCCCCTTGTAGGAGCGGGCTTGCCCCGCGATCGGCTGCGTAGCAGCCGTAAAATCAGCCCCCCCGATACAACAGGCAGACCGAGGCGGCGGCGTTTGCGGCTGCTACGCAGCCGATCGCGGGGCAAGCCCGCTCCTACAGGGGCACTTTTACTCAAAACGTAAAGGTGAATGTCGGAAGCGGCTATTTTTCCTACGCCATCAAGCGCTTATTCTGATCTCACTGGCTGGCACGAAGGGCTCTACCCCCTGCCTTTCGCGCCTGCAAGGTTCACCGACGTTGATTTTGAAGCTCCTTGATCTAACGTCTCGATTGGCCGCTGCATCTGCAGCGGCCTTTTTTTATGCCTGCAAGAATCACCCCGCTACGACCAGGCGACCTTCTGCGGGGCATAGCTCACAGGCTGCTCGCGAAACGCCAGGTAGTGCCGCAACACCTGGTGTGGTGCCTCGGTATGCGGGTAATGCCCGATACCCGGCAATGCTACGGTGTCTGCCGCCGGCACCAGTTGCCGGTAGCGCTCGAGCATGCGCGCGCCGGAGATCGGGTCGGCCACACCGTTGATGAAGCGCAGCGGCACACAGCGGCGCAGCAACGCGCCGACCCAACGCTCGCGGTGCTGCCTGCGCTCGGGCAGATAGCCGATCAGCTTGTGCAGGATGCGCGTGCCCTGGTTGGCGACGATCAGGCTCCAGTAATCGTCCAAGGCGCTTTCGCTGGGGTGGGTGCAGGGGCCATAGATATGGCTGACATTGCGCACCAGGTCGTCGCGCCCGAAGCTGCGGCCCACCAGCCAGCCCAACGGGCTGAGCAGCAGTTTCTGCACCAGCAGCACCTGGTAGCACTCCGGGAACAGGCCGCTGTTGAGGAACGCGCAACTGGCGATTTCGATGCGCAGCTCGCAGTGCCGCGCCAGCAGCTCCTGGGCGACGCTGCCGCCATAATCGTGGGCCAGCAGGTGCACGGGCTGGTCGACGTCCAAGTAGGCGAGCAGTGCCTGTTGCAGGTCGGCCTGCTCCATGAGGCTGTAGTCATGGTCCAGGGGCTTGGCGGAATCGCCGAAGCCGAGCATGTCGCAGGCGATCACGCGAAAACGTTGGGTCAAGGGCGTCCACAGGTAGTGCCAATCCCAGCTGGCCGTGGGGAAACCGTGTAGTAGCAGCAGTGGCTCTCCTTGCCCTGCAGTCCAATAGCGGATGGTCTGGCCCCGAAAGGCAAAATTCTGGGCTCGGGTACGCCAGACGCACAAAGGTATCTCTGCCAGTGGCATCAGAATTGTCCCGGTGGTTACGTGTTGGCGAAAAGGCGGGCGGCGTTCGCGGCCCGCCCTTGGGCACTTGGATGTGCGCTCTATGTAGAGGCTCAGTCTAGTCAGACCACCGGGTGGCGGAACTTGCGTTGGCAGCCAGCTTGCTGGCTTTGCGGGTCAGGGGTACGAACGGTCAGAGCAGCATGGCCAGCAATGGGGCGGCGAACAGGTTGAGCAGGCCGGTCAGGACCATGACCAGGCCGGCGACCGAGCCTTCCTCGCGCCCTACCTCCTGGGCCCGGCTGACGCCTGCGCCATGGGCCCCCACGCCAAACAGCGCCCCCCGGGCCAGGGGCGTGCGCAGCGGCAGCACACGCAGCAGGATGCCGCCGAACATCGCACCCAGCACACCGGTGAACATGACGAACACGGCCGTCAGCTCAGGTACACCGCCTAAGTCCTGGGCCAACGGCATGGCGAAAGGCGTGGTGATCGAGCGCGGCACCAACGACAGGCTGACCGCATCGTCCAGCGCCAATAGGTGCGCCAGGCTCCAGGAGCTGCCGATAGAGGCCAGGCTGCCGGCGAGCATACCGACCAGCAACGCCGGCCAATGGCGCGCCAGCATTGCCCGTTGCTGCCAGATCGGCACGGCGAAGGCCACGGTCGCCGGGCCTAGCACCCCCATCAGCCAGTGGGTGTTACGGGCGTACTCGGCGTAGGCGGTGTGCAACGGCACAGCGACGGCCAACAGCACAGCCGGCACCAAGATCAGCGGTGACAATACGTAGCGCCCGCTGCGGCGATACAACCAACGGCTGCCGAGGTAGGCAAGCAGTGTCAGGGCGAGCCAGAACAGCGGCATGGGTTCAAGGCTCATGACGCAACCTCCAGCGGCATACCAGCTCCACCGTGACGGCCGTGACCACCATCACCAGCACGGTGCTCATGGCGATCACCAGCAGGATGCGCCAGCCCTCGCTGCGCAGCAGGCTGCCGTAGTCGAGCAGGCTCATCAGGGCGGGAATGAAGAACAACAGCATCTCCGCCATCAGCCAGCCGGCACCCAGCTGGAGCATGGACGGCTTGAGCACGCCGAAGGCGAACAACAGCAACAGCAGCGCCAGCCCCATCACCCCACCGGGAATGGGCCAGCCGAGCCAGGTGGACAGCTGGCCGCCGAGCAGGAACAAGGCCAGCAACACCGCCAGTTCGGCGAACAGGCGCAGGCTTTTTTTCAGTAACGCAGGGTTCATCAGGCAGGTCCTCGAGAGGCTCCTATTCTAGATTTGCGCTGTCCAGGCCAGAAGCGAATTGTTAGACTTGCATCCATTCCAAAATGGAATTCGATCATGGAATTCAAACAGCTGCGCAGTTTCATCGAAGTGGTCCACCGCGGCGGCTTCACCCAGGCGGCAACGACCCTGCACATCAGCCAGTCTGCCGTGAGCAAGCAGGTCGCCCAGCTCGAACAGGACATCGGCCAGCCCTTGTTGGAGCGCCAGGGCTCGCAATTGCACCTGACCGCGGCCGGGCGCATCGTCCTGGAGCGAGGGGAAGCCTTGTTGCGCCAGCGTCAGGAACTGCAGAGCGAACTCGACGACCTCAGCCACATGGCCCGCGGCGAGCTGCGCCTGGGCCTGCCCTTGCTGGGCAGCGATGCGTTGTTCGCAGGGCTGTTCGCCGAGTACCGCCGCCGGCACCCGAATATTGCGATCCAGCTACTCGAAGGCGGCAGCCGTACCGTGGAGCAGGCGGTGAAAAGCGGCGAACTGGAGCTGGGCGGCAGCCTGACGCCCAGCGACACGGCGTTCGACTACCAGCCGTTCTGCAACGAGCCGCTGGATGCGCTGCTGCCCCAGGGGCATGCCTTGGCAGGGGCTGCGCAGGTCGAGCTGCAGCAACTGGCCGATACGCCGTTTCTGCTGTACCAGCGCAGCTTCGTGCTCAATGATCGGCTGCTGAGCGCGTGCCAGCAGTTGGGGTTCACCCCGAAGGAAGGGGGGCGTAGTGGGCAGGCGGATTTCCTGGCGGCGCTGGTGGCCGCCGGGCAAGGGGTGGTGCTGTTGCCCAGGGTGGTGGCCCGGGGCCTGGAGCGGCCCGGGGTGGTACGGGTAGCGCTGGGCGAGCCGAGCCATTTGCGCTGGGATATTGCGTTCATCTGGCGGCGTGGCGCGTACCTGTCGCGTGCGGCGCAGGCGTGGTTGCAGTTGGTGCGCGAGCATCCGGCGATCAGTGACTAGCCTAGGCGCTGGAACATCGCCGCCCCCTTGAGCGGCCTCGTGCCGCGATCGGCTGCTCAGCAGCCGCAAACCGGAGATTTACCTGACTCATCAAGATGGCAGGTTCTACGGCTGCTGCGCAGCCGATCGCGGCACGAGGCCGCTCCTACAGGGAAGGCGGTGTAGGCCAGGCGTGCGATGGCTGGGGTCAGGCTTTGAGTGCAGCCATGAAGTCTGCCAGCCAAGGCTCGGCATCGGCCTCGGGCGTCACGGTCTCGCTGGCATCCAGGCGCAGCATCGGCTGCACTTCCCGCACGCCCAGCTCAGCGAACAGCTCGCGCATCTGCTCGCCGCCGCCGCAGAAGGTGTCGCCATAGCTGGAATCGCCCAGCCCGATCACCGCCCCCGGCAAGCCACGCCAGGCGGCCGGCAGGGTATCGCGAAGGCTGCTGTACAGCGGCATCAGGTTGTCGGGCAGCTCGCCCATGCCGGTGGTCGAGGTCACGGCCAACAATGCCTCCGGGGCGAAGCCCTGCAGATCCTGCAAGGTGGCGCGGGCAGCGTGCCAGGCTTGGAAACCGGCAGCCTTGAGCAGCGACTCGGCGTGACGGGCGACTTCTTCAGCGGTGCCGTACACGGAGCCGGAAATAATGGCGACTTTCATCGGGCAGAGGATTCCGAAACTGAGTGAAAACGTAGGATACTAGCATTCACCAGTGGCAAAAGGCCGCCTTCCACCAAAGTCCCCTCACGCCAATGGCCCGGACATGATCAACGCGCAACTGCTGCAATCGATGGTCGATGCCTCGAACGACGGTATCGTGGTCACCGAACGGGAAGGCGACGACACCATCCTGATCTACGTGAACGCAGCCTTCGAACGGCTCACCGGCTACACCCGCGACGACATCCTCTACCAGGACTGCCGCTTCCTCCAGGGCGACGACCGCGACCAGCTCGGCCGCGCCCGGATCCGCCGGGCACTTGCCGAAGGCCTGCCGTGCCGGGAAGTGCTGCGCAACTACCGCAAGGATGGCAGCGCGTTCTGGAACGAGCTGTCGATCACCCCGGTCTACAACGCCGCCGACCAACGCACCTATTTCATCGGGATCCAGAAGGACGTCAGCCGCCAGGTCGAGCTGGAACGGGAACTGGCCGAGGCCCGGGCGCGACTGGGCCGGCAGGAACCCGACGAACGTAGCTGAACGAAGCGCCTTGGACGCTGTCCATCACCTTGAAGAAATCATCACCTTCGAGCCCGATCATGCAAGCCGACGCCCTCCTGACCCAGGACGAACTGGACTTCATCCAGGACATGCAGTATTCGCCCCAGTTGAACCTGGCCGACCCCATGTCGAGCCTGCTGGTCAATGGCGACCGTCGAATCCAGGCATTGCTGACCCGCCTGGTGGCCAACGAGCAGGTCCAGCTCCAGGCGCAATTCAACAACCAGCAGATCAGCTTCCCGCTGCAATTGGTCGAAGATGAATTCCATGCCCTGCACCTGCAGCTGGGCTCACCGGAAATCTACGAGAACGGCCCCAAGCCACGCCCATGGCGCATGACCCTGGAACAACCGGCAGCCCTTCTGGATGCACACGACCAAGCCAGCGGCCTGTGGGTGCGGGAAATTTCTTCCAAGGGCGTGCTGGTGCAGATCCGCGACCTGCCCACGACTCCCGCTGACTTCGACCTGCGCTTCGCCCCCGAGGGCATCCCGGCCATCCATCTGCACGGCACGTTGCGCCGGCGCATCGGCCCGGATCTGGCCGCCTACGACCTGGGCAACAGCCCGCAGGAAGAGATCGAACGCCTGCGCGAATACATTCTCCAGGCACACCGCCAGGCGCACCCGGAACTGCACGTTCACGTATCCAACTGACCGGCCAGGTACTGTCGCAGGCGCCTGCGCATCAGGCTACCCTCCGCCCCCAGGCAGGCCACCGGGCTGCCCACCAGGCTGTCCTGGGCCAGTTCCGCCGCCTCCCCCGCCAACATCACCGGGCACCCAACGCCCTGGTTCAGCTTTGCCAGGCACTTGCCCACTTGCGCCGTGGGCTGCTGGTTGGAAAACACCACCAGGGCGTGGGGCGCCAGGCGCTCGCAGACCAACGCCAGCTCCTCCAAGGGCTGCCCGGCCGGCAACACCGTGACGCCCACTTCCTCGCTGCCCAGCAGCAGCCCCGCCACCAACAGCTCCAGTTCCTGGCATTGGCCTGACAAGGGCGCCAGCACCACGCGTCGACTCCAGGGTTCCCGGGCCAGTTGCAGGCGCAACAGCACCCGGGCCCGCAGGAACTGGTCGAGGAACAGCCATTGGCTGGCGCGCCCGAAACCGTTCTGCCCCGCGCGCAAGGCCTGCCAGGCCGGCATGAACACCTCACCGAACACCTGGTCCAGGGCGTAATTGGCGAACACCTGGTCGAACAATCGCTCCAGCGCTGCGCCATCGAAGCGCTGGGCGGCCTCCTGCACCTGCATGCGCCAGCGCGCCCGCTCATGTTCACTACCGGAGCCCTGGGCCTCCTGCGCCAGCGCCTGGTCGCGCGCCAGGATGCTGCCGACCTTGCTCACCGCCACGCCGCGCTCCAACCAGCCAAGGATGCTGCGGATATTGTCGATGTCGGCCTGGGAATACAGCCGATGGCCGCTGTCGGTGCGCGTCGGCTGGATCAGGCCGTAGCGACGCTCCCATGCTCGCAAGGTCACGGGATTGACGCCCGTCAGGCGGGCCACCTCGCGAATTGGAAACAGCTCCTGGTGCTCCAGGCCCGCGACGCCCAGGGGCGTTTGAAGCTGACTGATCATGTGCACGGGCACCCTGTATCCTGATGATTGAACGCATTCTACGATGGCTTGGGTCGAGGTCCAGCACAGCCCGCCCGCCGGTGGACGGTCAGCGGACCACGCTCAGAGGCAAGCGCTGCCTGATTCGTTCATAAAAGTTGCGCGCACGTGATGCGGCCGCCCTGGTTCCGGGCGCGAGCGCACAAGAGGGAAACAGTTCGGGTATGCTGGGGCCATCAATGCACGGACAGACAAGTTGACTGCCTCGAACATGAACAGCCCAATCCTCGTTACCGGCGCCAGCCAGCGCGTCGGGCTGGCCCTGGCCCTCGAACTGGCACAGGCCGGCCACACGGTGGTCAGTGCCAGCCGCAGCATCCACTCGCACACACCACACCCGAACATCGTCCAGTTCCGGGCCGACCTTTGCCAGGAGGCCGACCGCCAGGCCCTGATCGACTACCTGCAGGCCAACCACGACGGCCTGCGGGCGATCATCCACAACGCATCGCTGTGGCTCGACGATGGCCTGGACAACCTGCAGACCATGTTCCGCCTGCACGTCGAGGCGCCTTACCACCTCAACCTGGCCCTCGGCGAGCTGCTGGCCAAGGTGGAAAAGGCCGATATCATCCACATTTGCGACGAAACCTCCTCGCGAGGCAGCAAGAGCCATATCGGCTACGCCGCGACCAAGGCCGCACTGCAGAACATGGTGCTGTCGTTCGCTGAAAAATACGCGCCGAAGGTGCGCGTCAACGGTATCCTTCCTGGCCTGCTGATCCTCAAGGAAGGCGGCGACGACGCCTATCGCCAGCAGACCCTGAAGAAAGCCCTGCTGGAATTCGAGCCCGGCGCCCGCCCGCTGATCGAGGCGGTGATGTTCCTGCTCGAAAGCCAGTACAGCACCGGCAGCCAGGTGGTCATCAACGGTGGCCGCCACCTGAAGAACCGCATGACCTGAGGGAAGCCCCATGACCCCGCAACAACAGCTCGAACTCGAAGCCGCCGCGTTCCGGCGCCTGGTCGAACACCTGCAAAAACGCACCGATGTGCAAAACATCGACCTGATGAACCTCTCAGGTTTCTGCCGCAACTGCTTGTCCAAGTGGTACAAGGCCGCCGCCGACGAACGTCAGATCGAGGTGAGCCTGGATGACGCCCGCGAGCGCGTGTACGGCATGCCCTACGCCGACTGGAAGGCCCAGTACCAGAAAGAAGCCAGCGCCGAGCAACAAGCTACGTTCGAAAAAGGAAAGCCCCGTGACTGATCTGACCACCCTGCGCGCCAGCCTCGCCAGCGGCGAGCATGTATTTGCCGATACCCTGGCGTTCGTCGCCGCCCACTACAGCTACCAGCCACAGGCCTTCGACAATGGCGGCGTGGCCAACGCCGCCGGGCAGAACGAAGGGTCGTGCAAGACCCTGGGCCTGGCCTTGCTCGAAGGGTTGAGCGACCAGGAAGCGTTGCTGGCGTTTGGCGAGCACTACCGCAGTGTGCTGGCCACCCCTGAAGGGAGCGACCATGCCAATATCCGTGCGCTGATCAAGCATGGGCTGGCCGGGGTGAAGTTCGCGGCGCAGCCACTGACCCGTAACGCCTGACATCACCGCCCGATGGCCGGCAAGCCGGCTCCCACTGGCCGTGAGGGAGCCGGCTTGCCGGCGATCGGGAGGGCACAGCCCTCCCCTGCCCCTGGATAGACCTGCATGCAGACCGAGCACCCTATCCCCTTCCGCCAGGCCATGCTGTTCTGGCTCAAGCTGGGCTTCATCGGCTTCGGTGGCCCCGCCGGGCAGATCGCCCTGATGCACCGCGAGATCGTCGAGCGACGCCGCTGGCTCAGCGAGTCGCGCTTCCTCCACGCCCTCAACTACTGCATGTTGCTGCCCGGCCCCGAAGCCCAGCAGTTGGCCACGTACCTCGGCTGGCTGATGCACCGCACCTGGGGCGGCATCGTCGCTGGCGGGTTGTTCGTCCTGCCGTCGCTGTTCATCCTCATCGGCCTGTCGTGGATCTATGTCGTCCACGGCCAGCAGCCGGTGGTGGCCGGCCTGTTCTACGGGCTCAAGCCCGCGATCACCGCCATCGTGCTGCAGGCCGCGTGGCGCATCGGCTCGCGTGTGCTGCACAACGCCGCGCTGTGGGCCATCGCCCTGGCGGCGTTCGTGGCCTTGTTCGGCGTGGGCCTGCCGTTCCCGGTGATCGTCATCGGTGCCGGGGTGCTCGGCTACCTGGGTGGGCGCTGGCAACCCCAGCTGTTCCAGACCGTGCGCACCAGCGCCGGGCAGCAATCGGTGGCCGAAGAACCTTCGCAGCAGCCGGAGCACACCCGCTTCCGCTGGCCACGCCTGCTGTGGCTGGTGGCCTGTGGCGCCGCGCTGTGGTGCCTACCGATGGCCGCGCTGACGTTGCTGTTCGGCTGGGAGGGTACCTTCACGCAGATGGCCTGGTTCTTCACCAAGGCCGCCTTGCTGACCTTTGGTGGCGCCTATGCGGTGTTGCCGTATGTGTATCAGGGGGCGGTGACCTACTACGGCTGGCTGACGCCGACGCAGATGATCGATGGGCTGGCCTTGGGCGAAAGCACGCCGGGGCCTTTGATCATGCTGGTGGCCTTCGTCGGCTTCGTGGGCGGCTACGTGCAGGCGCAGTTCGGCGCCGACCAGGCGTTCCTCGCCGGCGCCCTGGCGGCGTGCCTGGTGACCTGGTTCACCTTCCTGCCTTCGTTCCTGTTCATCCTGATCGGCGCGCCACTGGTGGAAAGCACACGGCGGCAGCTGCGTTTCACCGCGCCGCTGACGGCGATCAGCGCGGCGGTGGTGGGGGTGATCGTCAACCTGGCGCTGTTCTTCGGCTACCACGTGTTCTGGCCCCATGGGTTCGGCGCGGGGGTCGATTGGCTGGCGTTGCTGATTGCGGTGCTGGCGGCGGTGGGGTTGCTGCTGTTCCGCCGCGGGGTGCTGGAGGTGTTGATCGCTTGTGCGCTGGCGGGGTTGCTGGCGACGCTGTATGGGTATCACGTTTGAAGTCAGCAGGGCCGGCCCAATCGCGGGACAAGCCCGCTCCCACAGGGGCCGCAGCAACGCCGAAAATGCCGCAAGCAACCACGGGCCTCGTGGGAGCGGGCTTATCCCGCGATTGGGCCGGATCAGGCAACCTCAACCGATGACTCGTCCCGGCACCTGATCGGGCAGCCCACCCTGCTGCAACCAGGCCAAGGCAATCGGCCACAGGCTTTCGCGGAAACGGTCGTGGAAGAATGCGAAATGGCCGATCTCACCCGCCGAGATATCCCCGGGCGCCAGGCGCAGGTGCCGACGCTCAGCACCTTGCAGGTACCCCAACAGACGCTCGGTGGCGGCCACGGTGCCGAACGGGTCGTCGGTCAGGCTGATCGCCAGGGTCGCCGCGCGCACTCTGGCGAACGGCAGCTCGGCCAACGCCCGGCCACTGGGGCGATGCTCGTAGCGCGGCGTGCGGGTGGTCCAGTCGTGCACCACCCCAGCCGGGGTGTCTTCCATCCAGCCCAGGCGCTTGCCGGGGAAGTAGCCGCACAAGCGAGTCAGCAGCGGCATCACCAAGTGCCATTTGCCGAGCAGGCGCCAACGCTGGTCGGCTGCGTAGTCGCGCCAATAGGCGAACTGCGCGCCCACCATCACCACCCGCCGCAGCCGGCTGCCGGACGGCGCCAGGCCCACCGCACAGCCGCCGAAACTGTGGCCTACCACATCCACCGGCTGGCCGGGGAAGGTTTCAGCGGCCAGGTGCAGCATGGCTTCGAAGTCCAGCCGCCCCCAGTCGCTCCAGGACGCCTGGAAGCCGCGCAGCGACGCCGGGCGTGATTCGCCGATGCCCCGGTAGTCGTAGGTCAGCACATCGAAGCCCTGGGCGAAGAGGTAGTCGGCAAAGCGCGCGTAGTAGCGGCAGCGCACCGAGGTGGCGGCGTTGATGATCACCAGCGGGCGCTGGGCGTCGGGTTCGGCATGGCGCCAGCAGAAACCGCCGAGGGTGTAGCCGTCGGCAGCGGTGTGGTGAAAAGCGGTGGCGGGTTGGATGAGGCTGCTCATGGCGCGCTTCCTGTGCTGGTGCGCCAACGCTAGCAAAAACAAGCGGCTCGTGTGGGGCTTTTCGGGCCGCCCCACACGATCAAGGGTACGGCTGCACTTCACCTGTGGGAGCGGGCTTGCCCCGCGATCAAGGGCGAAGCCCTTGCCATGCAATCGCGTGGGCAGGGGCGGCCCAATCGCGGGACAAGCCCGCTCCTACAGGGACAGTGCGGCCGGCGTCACAGCTCGATGCAGTCGAACTTCACGTCGGTGGCCACGTCTTCGTCGTAGTTGACGTCAGCGCGCTCGAAGCCGAACAGGTTGAGGAACTGCTTCTTGTAACCGGCATAGTCGGTCAGCTGGAACAGGTTCTCGGTGGTCACCTGCGGCCACAGGGCCTTGCAGGCGTCCTGTACGTCATCGCGCAGTTCCCAGTCGTCCAGGCGCAGGCGGGCCTTCTCGTCCACCGGCATGGCAGCGCCATCGGCGCGGTACATGCGGTCGCGGAACATGCGGTCCAGCTGGTCCTGGGTGCCTTCGTGCACGCCCTTCTCCTGCATGATCTTGAAGACCATCGACAGGTACAGCGGCATCACCGGGATGGCCGAGCTGGCCTGGGTGACCACAGACTTGAGCACCGCCACGTTGGCGCCACCCTTGACCTCGGCGGCCAGTTTCTTGTCCAGGCGCAGGGCGGTTTCGTCCAGGTCTTGCTTGGCCTGGCCCAGGGCACCGTGCCAGTAGATCGGCCAGGTGATTTCCGTGCCGATGTAGCTGAAGGCCACGGTACGCGCGCCTTCGGCCAGCACACCGGCGCCGGCCAGGGCGTCGATCCACAGCTGCCAGTCCTGGCCGCCCATGACGGTGACGGTATCTTTGATTTCCTGCTCGGTGGCCGGCTCGATGCTGGCCTCGATGATGGTGTCCTTGTTGGTGTCGATAGCGGTCGACTTGTACGGCTGGCCGATCGGCTTGAGCGCCGAGCGCACCAGTTCGCCAGTCTGCGGCAGCTTGCGCACCGGCGAGGCCAGGGAGTAGACCACCAGGTCGACCTTGCCGCCCATTTCGTTCTTGATCAGCTCGATGACCTTGGCGCGGGCTTCGTCGGAGAAGGCGTCACCGTTGATCGACTTGCTGTACAGGCCGGCTTCCTTGGCGAACTTGTCGAAGGCAGCAGCGTTGTACCAGCCGGCGGTACCGGCCTTGGTCTCGGTGCCCGGCTTTTCGAAGAACACGCCCAGGGTGTCGGCCTTGAAGCCGAAGGCTGCGGTGATGCGCGCCGCCAGGCCGTAGCCGCTGGAAGCACCGATCACCAGGACTTTCTTCGGACCATCTTCGCGCACACCCTGCTTGCGGGTGGCTTCGATCTGGTCACGGACGTTGAGCTCGCAGCCCTTCGGGTGAGTCGTGGTGCAGATGAAACCGCGAACCTTGGGATGAATGATGGCCAATGTCTGTACCTCTTCAGGTTTGTGCCGAGGAAGCGCGCCGCTGGGGACGATTCCGTTTGATCAGAGGGTGAGACTACCCCCGCAGGTTATCCGACACATATTACGGAGGTGATTGGCGCGATTCAAAACAAGCTGGGGGTCAGCGCTGGTCGTCCGGCAGGCGGCGACGGCCCGTGAGCATCGATAGTGGCAGGTTCTCCCGCAGGCGCACGCTCTCCACCACCGCGGCCAACAGGTGCACGCAGACCAACGCCAGCAAAGTGTTGGCCAGAACACTGTGCAGGTCCGTGGGCCAGTCGACGCCCCACAGGGCATCGACCTCCTGGGACAGCCAACCGGTCACGCCCAACCCGACGACGCAGGCAAGCATCAACAGCATCACCAGCGCGCCGATCGGCGAATGGCCGAGACGATGATAAGGCTCGCCCGTCACCAGCGCCTTGGCATGGGCCGCCAGGCGCGACGGCGTCGGCCAGAAGTCCGCCCAGCGCGCGCTGGGCGGCCCGACGAAGCCCCAGACCAGGCGCACGGCCACGCAGCCCAGGGCGTAGTAGCCCAGCCACTGATGCCAGTCGTCACCCTCTTCGTTGAAGAAGGAATTGGCGAAGAACACCAAGGCCAGGGACCAGTGGCAGCACCTGAGCAACGGGTCCCAGAGCCGCACGCTGGCCATCAGTCATGGATCTCGGTCTTGACCGCCTTGCCAGTCACCGGGTCGTGGTAGATCTCGACCTTGCGGCCGTCCTTGTCGAAGCCGTAGATCTCGTAGCAGTTGCCCTTGGTGACCTTGAACTTGTTGATGCGATAGCCCTGCTCCTTGAGCTGGGCCTGGAATTTCTCCTGGTCTTGCCAGGTGCTTTTGTCGGCCGTGGTGCATTCGGTGGTGGCGAAGGCGGCGCTGCTTGCGAGCAGCAGGCCGACGGCGATCAGGGTCCGCATGGTGGTTGGCTCCCGTGGAAAGAAATGAACAGAACAAGCTTAGCCAGCCGCGGTGCATTTGCCCGAGGGCCTTGGCATTCTCCACGCCCACCGGCCATTCATTTGCTTTTCGGATCAATCGCAAAGAAAAACAAACTTAACAAATGAACCCAACCCGCCGATGCTGGTGCAATCCGCCGACCTGGCGCCCACCCCTTGCACGGAGAACAACAAGATGAACGACGTGGTCATCGTCGCCGCAACCCGTACCGCCATCGGCAGCTTCCAGGGGGCCCTGGCCAATGTGCCGGCCGTGGACCTGGGCGCTGCGGTCATCAAGCGCCTGCTGGAGCAGACCCAGCTGGACCCGGCCCAGGTCGACGAAGTGATCCTCGGCCAGGTGCTGACCGCAGGTGCCGGCCAGAACCCGGCGCGCCAGGCCGCGATCAAGGCCGGCCTGCCCTACAGCGTGCCTGCCCTGACCCTGAACAAGGTCTGCGGCTCGGGCCTGAAGGCCCTGCACCTGGCGGCCCAGGCCATCCGCTGCGGCGACGCCGAGGTGGTGATCGCCGGCGGCCAGGAGAACATGAGCCTGGCCCCCTACGTGCTGCCCTCGGCCCGCACCGGCCAGCGCATGGGCCATGGCCAGATGGTCGACACCATGATCAGCGACGGCCTGTGGGACGCCTTCAACGACTACCACATGGGCATCACCGCCGAAAACCTGGTGGAAAAGTACGCCCTCACCCGCGAACAGCAGGATGCCTTCGCCGCCGAATCCCAGCGCAAGGCCGTGGCCGCTATCGAGGCCGGCCGCTTCAAGGATGAAATCACCCCGATCGTGATGCCGCAGAAAAAAGGCGAGCCGCTGGTGTTCGACACCGACGAACAGCCACGCCCCGGCACCACCGCCGAGGCCCTGGGCAAGCTGCGCGCAGCCTTCAAGAAAGATGGCAGCGTCACCGCCGGCAACGCCTCGAGCCTGAACGACGGCGCCGCCGCCGTGCTGCTGATGAGCGCCAGCAAGGCCAAGGCCCTGGGCTTGCCGGTACTGGCGAAGATCGCGTCCTATGCCAGCGCGGGCGTGGACCCGGCGATCATGGGCATCGGCCCAGTGTCCGCCACTCAGCGCTGCCTGGACAAGGCCGGCTGGCAACTGGCGGATGTGGACCTGATCGAAGCCAACGAAGCCTTCGCCGCCCAGGCCCTGGCGGTGGGCAAGGCGCTGGAATGGGACGCCGCGCGCGTCAACGTCAACGGCGGCGCCATCGCCCTTGGCCATCCCATCGGCGCCTCCGGATGCCGCGTGCTGGTGACCTTGTTGCACGAGATGATCAAGCGTGATGCCAAGAAAGGGCTGGCGACGCTGTGCATTGGTGGTGGGCAGGGTGTAGCGCTGGCGATCGAGCGCTGATCTCAAGGCCCAATCGCGGGACAAGCCCGCGATTGGGCCAGAACAGGCAACTCCGCCCGCCTTACCCCTTCGCCCCCTCAACCAAGCCAGCACCACGCAGCTCCCGAGCCGCAGCCACCATGTTCACCAACGCCGCTTCGGTCTCCGGCCAGCCGCGGGTCTTCAACCCGCAATCCGGGTTGACCCACAGCCGCTCGGCCGGAATACGCAGGGCCGCCTTGCGCAACAACCCCACCATCGCCGCCTTGCCCGGCACCCGTGGCGAGTGGATGTCGTACACCCCAGGGCCGATCTCGTTGGGGTAGTTGAAACGCTCGAAGGCCGCCAACAGTTCCATGTCCGAGCGTGAAGTCTCGATAGTGATCACATCGGCGTCCATCGCCGCGATCGACTCGATCACATCGTTGAACTCGCTGTAGCACATATGGGTGTGCACCTGGGTTTCATCGCGCACACCCGAGGCGCACAGGCGGAAGGCCTCGGTGGCCCAGTCCAGGTAGTGCGGCCAGCCGCTGCGCCGCAGGGGCAGGCCTTCGCGGAAGGCGGCTTCGTCGATCTGCACGATGCGGATGCCCGCCGCCTCGAGGTCCAGCACTTCGTCACGAATGGCCAACGCCAGTTGCCGGGCCTGGGTCTCGCGGCTCACGTCCTCACGCGGGAAGGACCACATCAGCATGGTCACCGGGCCTGTCAGCATGCCCTTCATCGGCTTGTCGGTCAGGCCCTGGGCATAGGTGCTCCAGCCCACGGTCATGGCCTTCGGGCGGCTCAGGTCACCGACGATCACCGCCGGCTTCACGCAGCGCGAACCGTAGCTCTGCACCCAACCGAAACGCGTGAAGGCATAGCCGTCGAGCTGCTCGGCGAAGTATTCGACCATGTCGTTGCGCTCGGCCTCGCCATGCACCAGCACATCCAGGCCCAGCTGCTCCTGGATCTGCACCGCCTGGCGGATTTCGTTCTGCATCGCCTCGATGTAGTCAGCCTCGGCCAGCGTGCCTTGCTTGAACGCCTGCCGCGCCAGGCGGATCGCCGAGGTTTGTGGGAAGGAGCCGATCGTCGTGGTCGGAAACGCGGGCAAATTCAGCCCAGCACGCTGCTTGACGATACGCAGGGCGAAGGGTGACTGGCGCTGGCTGTCCGCCGGCTGGATCGCCGCCACCCGGGCCTGCACGGCCGGCTTGTGGATACGTGGCGAGGCAGCGCGGCTGGCCTGCACGGCGCGGCTTTGCGCCAGGGCGACGAGCACCTCGGGGGCCTGCGGCGCATCGATGGCCTTGGCCAGCACGGCCACTTCCTGGCACTTCTGCACGGCGAAGGCCAGCCAGCTTTGCAGCTCGGCGTCGAGCTGGTCTTCACGGGCCACATCCACCGGGCTGTGCAGCAGCGAGCAGGACGGCGCGACCCACAGTCTGTCGCCCAGACGCTCAGCCGCATGACGCAGCACGTCCAGGGCCTTTTCCAGGTCGCAGCGCCACACGTTGCGGCCATTGACCACACCCAGGGACAGGACCTTGTAGGCCGGCAGGCGATCGAGAATTGTCGGGAACTGCTCCGGCGCGCGCACCAGGTCGATGTGCAAGCCATCGACCGGCAGGTTGGCGGCCAGACCTAGGTTGTCTTCCAGGCCGCCGAAATAGGTGGCGACCAGCTTCTTCAGCGGCGCGCGCTGCAGAATGTTGTAGACGCGCTCGTAGGCATTCTTCCAGTCCTGAGGCAGGTCCAGCGCCAGGATCGGCTCATCGATCTGCACCCACTCCACGCCTTGGACGGCCAAGCGGTTGAAGATGGTGTCGTACAGCGGCAGCAGGCGATCGACCAGCTCCAGCTTGTCGAACTCGGCGCCCTTGGCCTTGCCCAGCCACAGGTAGGTCAGTGGGCCGATCACCACCGGCTTGACCGCATGACCCAGGGCCTTGGCCTCGTCCACCTCTTCGAACAACTGTTCCCAGCCCAGGGTGAAGGCCTGGTCAGCGGTGAATTCCGGGACCAGGTAGTGGTAGTTGGTATCAAACCACTTGGTCATTTCCTGGGCATGAGCACCGCAGCAAGTATCGCTGACACCCCGGGCCATGGCGAAGAGGGTGTGCAGGGTGGGCTTGGCATCCTGTTCTGCGCGAAAACGTGCCGGGATCACGCCGAAAGTCAGCGAATGGGTGAGCACCTGGTCGTACCAGGCAAAGTCGCCGACCGGCAGCAGCTCGATACCCGCGTCCTTCTGCACCTGCCAGTGCGCGGCGCGCAGCTCGCGGCCCACCGCGCGCAGGCCGGCTTCGTCCAGCTCGCCCTTCCAGAAGGCCTCCAGGGCCTTCTTCAGCTCGCGGTCGCGACCGATACGCGGAAAGCCCAGGTTGTGCGCCAGTGCCATGTCTTGCCCCTCAGAAACGTGAAAATGAATGAGGGAATTTTCCTAGGTACATCAGCGTGAGACAAACTCATTTCATTTGAGAGCAACTCAAGATTTCCTCATGATGTCGACCAAACCCTCGATGGGCCCTCAAGGCCCCCATGTCTCATTCAAAGCAATTCCCTACGCATCCGGACATCCTTCAACCTCCGCCCTGCCCCACAATGCCACGGTGCCCAAACCAGATACCCGACCGCCCATGAGCCAGCTGAAAACGGCGCTGCACGACAAAACCTTCGTCTGCGTCATGGAGTTCGTCCCCAAATCCTCCAGCGAGCGTTTCGCCAGCATCGAGGCCCTCATGGCGCGCAAGCACCTGTGCGGCTGGCCCATGACCGTGGCCATCGCCGACCGCGTCGGCAGCCCCTTCGAAATGTCGCCGCTGGACGCCTACAGCAGCTTCCAGCAGCCCCACCCCACCCTGCTGCACTTCTCCGGCAAGGACCGCGAACGCCATCACCTGCTCGACCAGTTGCAACAAATGGATGCCGCCGGCCTCGACCAGCTCCTGCTGCTCACCGGCGACCGCCTGCCCGGGCACGTCCCCGGCCAGCGCCCGGTGCGCTATCTCGAGTCCGTCTCCGCCCTGCAGATCGTCCGCCAGGCTCGCCCCGACTGGCTGCTGGGTGCCGGCATGCACCCGTTCAAGTACCGCGAGGAAGAAGGCGGCGCCCAGTACTTCAAGGCCGAAAAGAAACTCGCTGCCGGTGCGGACTTCCTCGCCCTGCAGCTAGGCTTCGACGCCAGCAAGCACCTCGAAGCCCTCCAGTGGATGCAGCGCCAGCCCAACCCCAAGCCCCTGATGGCCTGCGTGATGGGCCTGACCCTGGGCCGCGCGAAGATCTTCGAGCACGTCGCCGGCATCGTCGTCACCCCCTCCATGCACGACCTGCTCGCCGCCGAAGCCGCCGTCTCCAAGGCCCACGCCCAGGCCCGCAGCCTCGAGCGCCTGGCCCTGCAGATCATCGGCCTGCGCCTGATGGGCTATGCCGGCATCCACCTTTCCGGCATCCACGACCTGGAGCAACTACAGGCCCTGGAAAACGCCATCAACGACTGGCAGACCCGCCTCCATTCACTCGAACAATGGGCCCCCGCCTGGCATGCCTGCTGGCAAATGCCCGGCCTGCCCGCCGTCACCTTCCACCCACCCGGCGCCAACTGGCGCCTGGGTGAGTCCCAGGTCACCGCCTCGCCCAAGGAAACAGCGCGTTACCACCTGTTGCACGGCGCGCATTCACTGCTGTTCAGCCGCACCAACTGGCTGAGTCAAGCCTTCGGCTGGGCCGTGCAACGCCCCTTCTGGGGCACGCCCACCGGCGCCCGCGTGCTCCATCGCCTGGAACGCAGCGTGAAAAGGCCATTGCTGGGTTGCGACACCTGCGGCCGCTGCCGCCTGGAAGACACCCTCTACATCTGCCCCGAAAGCTGCCCCAAAGGCCTGGCCAACGGCCCCTGCGGCGGAACCACGCTCAACCGCTGCGAGTTCGGCGACCGCGAGTGCGTGCACAGCGTGAAATACCGCACCGCCAAAGCCGTGCAACAAACCGCCGTGCTCACCGAACGCCTCATCCCCTGCATCGAAGAAGGCACCCGCCATCGCAGCTCCTGGCCAACCTGGTTCGAAGCTCCGGCCGCTGCCGCCCCCATGCAGGAGCGGGCTGCCCCCCCGATCAGGCCCTCAGGCCGAACCCAAATCGCCAACCCAGCCAGCCACCCCAGCGACCGAGCTGGAGCACCAACCCCTCCCCAAAAACACCGCTGCCCCCTGTAGGAGCGGGCTTGTCCCGCGATGGGCCGCACAGCGGCCCCATCTCCGCCAAACCCACTATTTCAGCGCCAACACCTACACCCCGCCCCCTACCTGCTCCTCACCCAGCAGCTTCCCGCACTGCTCACCCGCCAAACGGCTAATGATCTTGATCGCCTGATGAATCCCCGCCGTGGCGCGGAAACTCAGTTGCGGCTGGTGATCACACTCCAATCGCTCGTCGTGATGCACCAGCGATTCGCCGAGCAGTTCGAGGGTCCAGACATAGCTCTGGAGGGTGGCAATGCGTTCGTGATCAGTCATGGGGCACCTGCCTTCGCGCAGGCGTTGGGTTGCCCTGGGTATGGATGGGGTAGAAACGGTGGGGTTCAGGCGCTGGCGAGGTTAGGCGGCGGAGAGCGGATGCGAGGATCCTTAATGGACTTCCAGTGGTCATGCATGAGTTCCTTTCGTTGTAGAACTGCCACCGCTCGCGGCCAAGCAAGTTGAGGTGGCAGCAGTACGCAGGTTGGCCGACCGGGACGAAAGGGGCCCGGCACACCCGAAGGTGTCCCGCGCACCACCGCCATGACGCAACATCGCGAGCACAAAAAAAGCGCCTGCGATGAAGACTGGGCGCTGTTGCGCCTTTCGATTCCGACCGGCCAAGGTCGCGTCGCCGATGTGTCGACGACATGGGCAATTTATCCCTGTGCACTGTCCAGCGCAAGACTCGCACGCCTTCAATATGGCGCTTCCTTTTGTAG
Source organism: Pseudomonas sp. p1(2021b) (assembly GCF_020151015.1). Lineage (NCBI taxonomy): Bacteria > Pseudomonadati > Pseudomonadota > Gammaproteobacteria > Pseudomonadales > Pseudomonadaceae > Pseudomonas > Pseudomonas sp. p1(2021b). Next base: position 768,269 of record NZ_CP083746.1, on the reverse strand, counting down.
GAAAGGGGCGTGCAGAACGAATCGCCTCTCTTAAGACACATCAAAGCGGCATCCGTCGGCAAAATCATGTACCGGCTTGCTCGGTAAGCCATTTCAGGTCATTGTAAAGACCAATGTCATTACAAAGAGGCCGATATCATGGCGTCCATCAATGTTCGTATCGACGACGATCTCAAAATCCGCGCCTATCGCGAGCTCGAAAAATTGGGCGTAACGCCATCTGAGCTGATGCGGCAAGCGTTGCAATATGTGGCAGAGCGCGGGCAACTACCTTTCAAACCGGTACTCCTGACTGAAGAGGATGAAGCCCTGCTCGCCACGGTTCGCGAACGCATCGCCGCCCCTCAACGGGTAAAGGTTTCGCTGGATGACCTATAACCTCGAATTCGATGCTCGGGCACTGAAAGAATGGCAAAAACTAGGCGACACCGTTCGCCAACAATTCAAGAAAAAGCTAGCTTCGGTTTTGCTCAACCCTCGGGTTGAGGCAAATCGGCTGCACAGTCTGCCGGACTGCTACAAGATTAAATTACGTAGCAGTGGCTTCCGACTGGTTTATCAGGTCATTGAGAGGGAGGTCGTAGTATTTGTCGTCGCTGTGAATAAACGCGAGCGAGAGCAAGTTTACCGCAAGGCGGCTGAGCGATTATGCGATTAATCCTCGCTGTCATGAAAATAGGGAGGTTGCCCAAACGTGCATGCACCAGGCGGGTTTCTTTCTTGGCGCCAGATAGCAAAAGTTGTCACTGGCCAACCTGTATGGTGCGGAGACAGGAATCGAATCAGGCACCTTTGGCCCAATAAAATAGGGCTTATAGATAGCCTCAAGCCACCACTGTATACCTAAACATATACCTAAAACGAAAAGTACCTCCACTTCCGCCCTTGGTATGCGACTCCATCCACCACCCCGCTCCGGGGTAGTGGGCGGCACCAATCACGTCAAGTTCGCATCAAGGTCATAGCAAGGCTGCCGGGTGAACGGATCGTTCACCCAGCCAGACGCACACGTTGTCCAAGATCGGGATGCCGGGCGTTGCTATGACAGCAGCCCCTTGCCCATGCATTTACGGGAAGCCCCGTAATTACAGCCCCATCTGCCTGATGATCCTGCGCGGTTCCATTCCATTGCGAAGCGCCCGGCTGGCGTCCATGGTCATCTGGTCGAGCGCCTTGCTCTCGAATGCCTCGGCCATGGCGGCGGCCTTTCTTACGATCAGTAGCGCCAGCTCAGGCGGGAAGGTGATCGGCTCCGGGTCGGGTAGGTAGTCGCAGTCGATAACGGACATGGTGCGGCCCTCGATATGGTGGCGCCTGATTATCTGATAACTACCCAGCATCCGGGTAGTTTGCCCACGGCTACCGGCCACCTGTCACGGCCTGCTGTCAGGGTTTTAAATTTTCGCGCATGTCATCCGTATATGTAGGTAACGCTGCTGGCGTTACCCGCCATGGTGCCACGAGCCTACCAATATCAGTCGAGACTGCCGGAATTGGTAATTTCGGCGCTCAGGGTTTCCCTGATTTGCCTGCGGGGTTTCCCCATGCAAGCCTGCTGGTTTTCCGCATCCTTGGCCGCTGGTTTGCCCCAGGCTGATATCAGGGGTACATCACTTTGGTCGCCCCCTTCACAGGCCCGGCATGTCAGGTTTTGTCAGGTTCTGAACCGCCCGATTTCTCTTGACGGGCACACTTGGAAATTCTTGACGGTTTCCGCTCCCACAGGTCAATCGGATACAGCGCCAGACCTTGCACAGCAAGGCTTACAGCCAATCCTGCTCAAGCGCCAGCGGCTGAATCCGTCAAGGCCCTGTCAAGGATTCCGTCAAGGCCTGTCAAGAATTTCGCCGCCCCTGGCCATTCTGGACGAGTAGACGCCGGTCGATGGTGGACAGCCTCCCGCGCATCAGGAAATTCACCGCTCCTACGGCATTCCACCTGCTGGTGCTGGCGCTGATCCGTCCAGAGCCTGTCCAGAATTCGGGCTTCGGCATTAGACGGGACTGTCCGCGCCAGCCCATCACGCATTGGCCCAGGCCAGGCCCGGCAGGTGAGCCAGCGAATGGGGCCACAGGCCACCGTCTATTGCCGTCTAGTGCCGGTCTAGTTCCCTCCGGCGATTCTGGAGGAGCGTATGGCCTGAGCAGACCACCACCAGCCTGGCAGCCCGGCCATTACGCGCCATAGCGCCAGCACCACCACGCAAAGCCTGCGCCGATCCGTCCAAAGCGGTCCAAAATCCGTCAGGGGTCTGTCAGGGGTATGAGACGGCCAGAGCCTCGACTTTGACGACCTCCCGCATAGGCCGGGCCTCTAACGCCCACCCGGTGCGGGTTCCGTCTCATGCCTGTCTCACATTCGGTAAAGGCCCGGTAAATCTAAGCGGCCAGCCTGCCGTGTTGATTCCAACACAGTGTGTCGTCTCCTACACGGTGGAACCTGAGAAAACCTGAGATCGGATCGGCTGGCGCTGGGCAGCGAGCATTGTGGTTTTCATGTGGTCATTCACTGCGGCATGGTGGTCACCGGAAGCCGCAATACCGTGGAAACCACAGTGGAAACCTCCACCTGGAAACCATAACTTTTGATAACAGGCAGGTCGCCCAGGTTCGCACGGAAGGTTCGCGCTATGGGGGTTGCGAACCTGTGTGCGAACCACCGGTGCGAACTGGCGCAGCGCCAGCGCCAGAATGCGTACTAACAGTGCGTACCTGGCTGCGCACCGTCGCAGGGTTGCGCACTCCGACTGCGTGACGATCGAGCGTGAAGCGCTGCGCGAACCAGGCCAGGGCACTGCCTGCTGGAGCTGCTATTTCGTGGATACCAGGGTGGATACCGAGTGATCGGTTCCGCGCCAGCGCCCCGGCCAGACGTTGACAAATGTTGACATCAGAACGGCCCGGCGCCGCCATCCGAGCGCCTGCCCTGTTAGCAAATGTTAGTGCCTGACGGGGCTGGCCAGTCCTCGATGCGACTGGCTAACGATCAATCCTTCATTTGATACCGCATTCAGCTAGCGCCTTGTTGAGCGACTGGTCGAGGGCGTATTCACCGGTGGTGCTGGCAGCCTGGTTCAGGCCCAGTGTCCGATAGATCAGCACTTTCCCGGTCTTCATCTGCGACAGGATCTGCTGGGCCTTCTCCCCGGTGGCGGCAGTGAAGGGTGACATAGCTTGAGCCGAAGCCTGCAAGGCAGTCTTGTAGGTCTTCTCCAGCATTTCTTGCTGCTTCGCGTCCCCACCATAGGCCTGCATGGCTTTCAACTGCCCCTCGGGAACATAGTCGACTGGCGTTTCACCTGTTGCGATGGTCCAAGCTGGATTTTGGTCGATCCTGATTTGCACATCCCCTACTGGAATCTTGAAGCGTCCACCGCTCCGAATTCCTACTCGCAACTCTCCATTCGCCGATTCGATGTATGGGTAGTAGTGGTTGGAAACGGTATACACGCCTCCGCCGGTGTAGAAGCTGCCCACGGTAACGCCACAGGTAGATTTGTCGGTGAACTGGTCGGTGTCACGGACTGTAATCCACTCGACTGATGGCCGTTGACCAGTTGCGCAACCGCTCAACGCAAGCGCGAGCAGCAAAATGGCAGGTGCTTTCAATTTCACGTTCCTTGTTCAGAGCAGGGTGTGCGGCCAATTGCCAGCGGGCAATATAACAGGCAACTGCCTGGCGCGCGCCAGGTCGGCGAGACAGACGATATGGTCCCAGTGAGACGGTTTGGTCTGTCTCGCGCCACGATTTCGTGAGATCGCATTTCGTGGCGCGGCAACAGTCACAGGCAGTTCTTTGTCGATTCCAGCGCCTTCGCCCTGCCAGCCCCAAAATCCATGTACCAGCGCTGATAGAACTTAACATCGCTGCCACTGGCCGATTTGGTGATCTGCAAAATCTCGTTGGTGCCCATATCGTCACCACTGAGCAGGCGGTAACCGCTTTCGGTTTCAGTCAACGTAGCCCCTGGGCGACTCTCCTGCCACTGAGGGAAGACGCACAGAGCGTATGCCTTGGGCTGCTTGGCTGTCTGAGCAGAATAGGTCGGGCCCTTCTGGATCAGTTCACCGGGTGAGTAGCAGCCCGCGACACTGAGGGCAAGAGTTGCGATTATGGCTAGGCCGGTAGAGCGCATGGTTCAGTCATCCGTTACTCAGGAAACGGAAAAGCTAACATGCGACCGACTAAAGCCCAATCAGTGGCTACGCTCTCCGAGCATCTCTGCGCCAGCCGCAACAGCGAACGAATGCCGCCAGTACTCCACAAGGCCGCCCTTGGCCGTTGGAGACAACCCTGTCAGATAGACGACCGCGGGATGATGACCACCCACGGTGCTAATCAGATCTTGCGTATCCACGCCATGGTCGTTGCAGAAATCTGCAAAAGCTTGGTTCGCTGCGGCGATCTGATCGAGACACTCCAGCTTAGCGGCGCCATCCGTAGCTGAACTAGTGAAGTTCAATGCTAGGCCGCGCATCTCGCACTCGAATAGCTGAGCCACACGACATAGCATTCTCGTCGTATTGAGGAACTCCAGGCTTGTGACTTCCACATGCTCTGTGGGGCAGCTGTCTATCAACTGTCGGACCTGGACGTAATCTTTTTGAGCGATAGCTTTGATTGTGAGGCTGATCCTTTCAGGTACGTTCATACCTTGTCCTCCGCAACGATTGAGGCAGAAATGATCGCTCCGCCCCAACGTCGATGGCCGATGCAGATTGGCACGGGGTTTCCACTCGCCACAGTATTCTTGGCGCTGCCGAACGCGTAACTAGGAAGGTTTTCCGGTGCTCCGCTCTGAGAGAGGCCACCAGCCTGCGGGCTAAGCATTTGGATTACGCCACCCGCTGTTGATCCAATACCTGCGGCAAGGAAGGCCGGCTGAGACCCTGGCGCGACAAAAAACGACGCGACGATCAGCGCTACCCCGATGATGGTTTGCAGAACTCCTGCCCGCTTGCTGCCCTGGATCACTGGCACGAACCAAAGCTCCCGAGCGCCACCCAGGTCTAGTTCATCCTGTCCGATGTTTTTGCCATTTTTGAAAATCGCGAACCGCAGCCCTCGACTTTCAGCATCGGCCACGTCTTGGGCGAAGCCCGGATAGTTCACATCGATTGCTTTTACCGCCTCCCTTGTGTCGCCCCGGTCCAGCAGAAAACTCTGCTCCTTGAAGTATTTTTTCCGAAGGAAGCCAAGTAAGCGGATTTTGGTCCTTGGGGTGTAGTGAGCTGCTGTAGCTGCCATGAGTAAACTCCTTGATGCGCCGCTGGCGCTTGTTGTGGGCAACTGCCCAGTGGTGCGATTGATCGGGCTGGTCAACCGATCAAGTTGCAAAGAATTGCCTCTGACTCCGCCATGTCGTCGCGTTGGCTGGCGACCAGGTAGCGGAACACCGCCAGCGCTTCGGCCTTGTCACGGGGTCGTATCTGCGCCAGCAGGCCGAACACAAACCAATCCCGCGCCGTGGCTTCGGGCGGTCCGTCGCTGGCGTCACGGTCTGCGGCGTTGCGAAGGCGGTAAAGCTGATCCCAATACCCCAGCTCGTACAGGCAATCCGCCAGGGTGTGCGGCAGCAGCTCAGGGTGGGCGTTGAACCGGGCGGCTACCTGGCCCTTGTCGAAGTCGAGCAGGGGGCCGCTTTGCTCCAGGCCCCTCAGCGCCTCGATACAGAACGATTCCGCCTCGGTGTCGGCCAGCAGGGCATCACCGAAGCGAGCGGCACCTTCCAGCCTCAGCCGGTGCTGCTCAATGGCCCGAGTGGCCAGCGCCTCCAGGTCAGCGAAGCCGAACGACGACATGGCGGCGAATGGGTGGCCGGGGTTGGTGGCCACCAGGTAATCCCGGTACCGCTTCTCCAGCACATCGAGCGGCGTCCTGATCTTCTTGGCGCCCTCCATGGCCCGCTCAATCAGGGCGACCTGACCGGTGCTGATGATCGAGCGCAGCCACAGCACCGCATCCACCTCCTTATCCCCGGTGACCACCTTCTGCGGCGGCAGCTCAGGCACGCTCGGCAGGGTCTCGGTGCTGGCGCTGATCGGCGGCAGGGTGAACATGGCGCGATGCTGCTCGTTGTCGCGGAACGCCCCTGAGCGTGAAACCAGGGTCTTCACCGTCCCCAGTGGCAGGCCGGTAATCTCGGCCACCTCACGCAGCGAGTGACGGCGGCGCAGGTCCAGTACCTGCTGGCGCTGCTCATCTGAAACCCGGTGTCTCATTTTTTCGGCTGAATCAGCCTGTTTCAGCATGACCATGGCTTACACCACCCTCAGTTTCGGTGGCAGCTTCGGCCCGAGTGGCGCCCCAGGGGCGAACGGGTCAGGCAACACTCCATCGGGGCAATCCCTGATGAAGTCCGCCATCGCCGCATGGCAGGCGTTGAACAGCGGCGCGTCATTCCACTCTTGCCCCCGGCGTTCTGCGCTGTCCTCCAGCGCATGAGCGAACACCAGGTCTTCCAGGCTAGTGACGCCCTCCCGCCTGGCCTGCTCGCGCTCAACGGTGTTCACGCTCAGCAGATCGCACATGCGCTCGAACCCCAGAGCAGCAGCCAACCCGTTATGGTCGAACAGCAGTGATTGGCCGAATCCGGCCAGCGCGGCCACAGCCTTGCTGCGCTCATCCTCTCGGTGCGCCTGTGCCTGTTGCTCCAGATCGGCAATGGCCTGGCGGGTGAACGGCAAGAACGCTTTCAGCTTGCCCGCCTGGCGGCGCATGGCACGTCGCTCAGAGTGGACCGTATCGAGGTTGCGGCTGATGTTGCGGCAGATGCGCCGGGTGGTGATGAGTTGCGTGCTGGCGCTGATACCGGGCTTTGAGGCGATATCGCACAGGCGCATGGTCGGAGTGGGCGTCATGGGTTGGCCTCCATGGGCGTGTTGTCGTAGGTGGTGCGCAGCTCGGCACCAATCGGGCAATAGCGGCCACCAGGCGCATAGCAGCCCCGGCAGGTCATTACATGGCTGATGTACTGGTCGCGGGCCTGGCGCCATTCAGGGGTGGCATTGGCAGCGTTGGTGTACGGGCTGGGCGGCAATGGCGCAGGCTCGACCAGCACCAGGCGAGGGCGATCCGGGATGCGTTTCGCCATGGATGGTTTGCCAGCGCCAGCACCGTTCGGCGGCATGTGATTGAGCAGGTCGGAAAGGAGGCTCATGGCGTCACCATGCCCTGATAGCTGCTAATCAAATGTTCCTGTGAATTCAAAAAGTGTGGGAACAGTGGGAACAGTGGGAACGCCCCAGTAAATTCGAGGCCTCCAGGGGTGTTTTTCTGTTCCCAGTTTGTTCCCACCCCGTTTTTAGTGGGAACTGTGATAACCAAACAAGGCAGACTGGCCGCGCCCTTATATTGGAAAGCGATTGTGTGTTCCCACTTGTTCCCACTCTTTTTATTAGGTGGGAACGGCTGGAAGCCCCGGATTTCAAGGCTGTTCCCACTGTTCCCACTGTTCCCACCGAATCTAGGTTCCTGTGAATATGGGCAATCTCGGCTAGTGGCGTTGGTGGTCATACAGCACCACCTTCACTGTCCAGGGCTTCGGGGTCGATCACATACAGCCAAGGTGAACCGCCACCCGGTACGCGGTACTTCTTGGCGTGCCGCTTCCGATCCGCTCCACGCTCAGCAATCGCGCTGGCGCCATCCAGCGCTTTCACGATGCGGCTCAGCCCGTACCCATGCGCTGCCTCGATCAATGCCGACTTGTTGAACAGGTACAGTTGCTTGCCGCCTGAGACTTTCCAGTACCCGGCCCGGTTGAACACCTTGGCGTCAGGCGTCTGGTCATTCACGTCCGAAAACCGGCTACTGCCGTGCTTGTCGATGAAATCGAGGATGCCCGCCAGTATCTGGCGATCCTCGGCATTGCCACCGCCCACCCGGCTCAGCCATTCGCCATACAGCAACTGGCAATCGGCCAGAGCGCTACCCGGCGTCCAGGGCAGCAAGTCATAGGCGATGGCCATTTCCCCCGCCAGCGCGATCACTGCGAAGCGATCCGCCACCCGTCCGGCTTGGGCGTTGTCTTCAACAAACTGGGCGCGGATACCGGCGAAGTCTTCTAGCAGGCCGGGGCGGTCGTCGCTGGCCAGCAGCTTCTCCACGAATGCCGGGCCGATGTGCCCGTGGTTCGCTCCCACAGCCACGGTGAGCTGGCGGTGGAAGTCGGCTCCCTCCAGGCCGTGCAATTCGTCGAAGGCGCGGTGTGTACGCGTACCGGCGTTCACGTCCACCATGCGCAGCTCAGCGCCAGCGTGGGCGGCGTTGCCGCTGATGGCCGCGTGTTCAGACAGGGAACGCTCACCGCTGGAGAGTGCCAGCAAGCGCCAGCTCAGTTTGCCGCGTGCCTCCCGGTCACGGGTCATGGTGCCCTTGCCCTGGCCGTTGGCGAGCGAATAGGCCATTTCCTGTACGCGCTTGGGGTCAGCCCGTTTGATTTCGTCCAGGGGCAGCATGGTGTCGTTGCGGCTCGATGCCTCGATTTCCAGACCGCCCTTGGTCATATCCCACGATGCGGCGAATATGCCGGGGTCGCCCCATACGGATGAGCCGATCAATTGCGCCAGTGACTTGCCGCTGGAGCTGTCGCCCACCAGGTGAACACCGCCACCCAGCACGCCCACCAGGCTCAGCAACGGGCCAGCAAGGGCGCAGCCAATGGCAAGGGTGAGTACCGGATTGCCCTCGCACTTGGCCGCAACTTCGGCCTTCCAGCCGTCCAGGCTCCCGCGCACGCTGAACAGGTTCTGCCCCTTGCCGCTGGCCTGATACCGCACCTTGTCACTGCCAATGGTGCGGCCAGGCAGCACAAACGCGCCCGACTCATGCCAGCCGGGGCGGCAGGTGGTGGCGAACACTTCGGCGGGGCGCTGGTCCAGCAGGTACTCCATGAACTGGCCGCGCTTCTTCAAGGCGATGATGACGCCCATCCCGAACAGCGTCCGCCTGGCGTCTTCACCACTCCCGCCGAACACCTCCATGGGGATAATCCAGTCCTTGGGGCCGCTGTCGGTGAGCAGGCGCAGATACCGGCCTTCGCTGCCATCGTCGCTGTTGGTGGTGCGAGCGGCCACGGTCACGGGGGTGGCGATCCATTCGTCAGTGATCGGGCGGTCGGCCTTGTCGTCGTCGCTGTCATCGTCGCCAGCGCTGCGCTTGAAGCCGTGCCAGTACACGCCGGGCTTGAGCCTGCGGCCCTTCTCATTCGTTACCCAGTGCTCATACACACCCCAGCACGGGCGGTCAGGCTCAACCCTGGGCGCCTCGGGGCGCAGATTGATGACGTTGGTTTCAGGCGGGCGCATGGTGGCACCTCCAGGCGGCTAGGTCGTTGAAGTCGGAAAGGGTCAGCGGCGCATCGGCGGGCCACTCGGGGAAGGTCACAAGGCCACCACACGCGACAGCGGCGTCATGGGCAGCGGTACGCCCCGGATTGCCCTTGCCTTCGGCTTCGGTCTGGCGGTCGTCATCACCCGCGACGATGATTTCGGTGTCGGGGTAGTCGGCCCGTAGCGCCAGCGCCACCGGTTTCAGGTTTCCGGCATTCATCGCGCAGGCGACGGTATAGCCGCTCTCGTGAAGCGTGGCGCCCGTGGCCCACCCCTCACAAATGCACAGTGGCTTGCCCGGCGTGATGCGCCCCAGCGGCGAGTAGACGCCATTGATCCGCCCGCCATACAGAAAGCGCTTGTCACCGTCCGGGGCGATCCGTTGCAGGTTGACCAGCACGCTCCCGGCATACAGCGGCACCAGCAGATCGTCACCACGCTGGCGCAGGCCGTGGGCACGAATGCCCTTGGCGGCCAGGTAAGGGTGGGCCGGGTCAGCACGGCGAGCGTCACGCCACCAGCGTTGAGCCTGGCCAGCCGCTTTGAGCTGGCGCCGTTGCCGTTCGGCTTCGCGCTGGCGCCGGGCCTGCTCGATGCGCTGGCGCACCTGCTCAGATTCGCGGGCGTCTACCGGCTCACGGCTACACCAGGTGCTGGTGCCGCCCGTCTTCCAGCTCCCGAACGCACCCGAGGCGATGCCATCGGAAAATAGGCAGTACCAGCCATTGAGCGTGCCGGGCTTGTCGCCGGGGACGTGGAAGCGGTGAATGTCGCCATCGTCCAAGGGCAGCCAGTCGAGCGGCCCATAGGCCGACTGGAGCACGTCATGGAAAAGGATCGTCGCGTCGGTCATGCGGCCCCCAGCGGCGGCGTGAAGCGCTTGGCCAGCCGGTCCAGTTGGTTGGTCAGGCGCTCCAGCTCAGGGCAGTGACGACCAGCGTCACCCTCGGCAATGCGCAGTTCGAGGAAGCCCACCAGGGTTTCCACCAGCAGGGCATAGCTGGCGCTGTCGATGTAGGCACCAGCGGTCGGTGGGCCACCGGCACCCTTGCGACGAATGGGCGTGACCTTACTCATGGCCACCCCCTTGGCGATCAGCACCAGCGAAGGCCCGGCAGACATGGCCATTGTTCACCGCGTGCCAGTAGGTCAGATCGTCCAGCGATTCGACGAGGCAGGCCGTCACTACGGCCTCAGCACTACGCAAAACTACACGCCCACACTCGGCATCGGCCTGGCTCAAGAACGGCCCCAGCAAGGCCCGCTCGGCCTTCGGATGGCTCACGTAAAACAGCTCGGTGGCTTTCTTCGGGCAAGCCGATCCCGTCAGCGCTTGCGCACTGTTTTGATTTTCCATGGGTTACTCCCCGTCGAAGTCGATAGGCGCGGGCTGTTGGCCCTGGATGAGGTCCCGACCGAACAAGGCTCGATTCAGTGCCTTTCGATCCTCCGCCCAGGCGTCGTAATCAGCGTGCTTACCGAATGGCCCGGAACTGGCCCATTCCGGCAATTCCTTGTGAAGGCGCAATTCGTTGAGGCACGCCCACCAGCTCGATACGTGTTTCCGTTCTGCGTCGAGCAAAGCCGCAATGGCTTCACGTTGAGCAGGATCAAGCCGGACTAGGCAATCGTTAGCGGCGCTCACAGCTCACCCCCTTGCTCAGCAATCACGCCGTCCAGCATCTCAGCCCAGGCAATGGCGGTGTGCTGCGCCATTACGGCGGTGACGCGGGCGACGATGATTGGCGTAGCCGGTGAGGCGATCACAGCGAGCGCCATGCTCAGCAGAACTAGCACGCCTTGTACGTCGCGCAGGTCGTCTTGGGTGTCGTCAGCCATGTGGATGATGGAGGTCATACGATCACCTCATCATCCATTCCGGCACGCTCGCCTACAACGCCATACGAGGCTCCCAGGTGGCGATGAGCCCAGCAGAAATTACGGCTGAAAATTCGGACCTGCTCCAGGTGCCGTGCAATGTCGCACATCGGCCCTTCCGTATGGCTCGAACACATGGGGTAGAGCAGCTCGTAAAGCTTGTTGAATTCATCCCTGGCAAAGTTCATCGAGCACATGGCGCGGGCGTCGAGCACCGCCTCAGACAGCACCTCGCCTTCAAGGGGCGCAACGCTTGGGAAGTGGTTCATTGGGCACCACCTTGCGCTTCCAGGGCGCGGGCTTTCGCCATAGCGGCGTTGTAGCGCTTGAGGCGAACGCTCAGCGAGCTGTCGGCATGGAGTGCGGCGATGGCCATAGCACGGTGGGCAGCGGCGCGGATACGGATTACGGATACAGCGATAGCGTCTTGCACGGGTACAACTCCAAGTTTGGTATGGAGCTGCCACGAATCGTCGCCAAACGAATGGTGGCAGCTGTGCGCAGGTTGGCGAACCGGGAACTTGGAACCCGGCAGACCCGAAGGTCTCCCACGCACAGCCGCCATAACACGGAACTGCGGGCACAAAAAAACGCCTACAGTCGTGATGGGGCGCTTGTGCGCCAAGTTGCTCGGGTCGCCAAACCCGGTCGCTGAATTTGCAGCGACGGGCCGACAATACATGCGGGTGGAAGTGGATGCAACCCCCTGTTTCAGATTGGACAATGGCTCTGCTTCGCGGATCGCGGAATTCATGCGGCAATCCTCCGCTGGTGCTTGTCCTGCAATTTACGGACGTAGGCCAGCAGGTTGGTCTTGCGCTCGGCATAGGTCATACCCGCGCAGATCAGCCCCGAATCGCGCAGCTCGGCAAGGGTGACAATCTCAAGCTCGGCAGCGTTTAACTGGTCACGGTCCCGGCCTGCAAACGAGCCGGTGATAACCTGATTGATGAGCCGCGACTCGTTGATGAAGTGGTGTTTCTGAGGAGTCTTGCCTTGGGCCTCGCAGTTGAGCGCGATGGCGTCACACACGGCCTTGTGACCGATGGCGGCCTCACGCCGGGCGCTGGCCCAGGACTTCATGTCACCGCGTAGCAGGGCGTCTACCTGCTCATCGCACCAAACAGCGAAGTCCACCGAAAGCCACCGGGCAAAAGCCACGGCCAATTTCGGGTGAAGCCAGGTGCCTTGGTTTTTACCGCCGCGCTTGGTCATCGACCAGGCGTTACCAGATGATCCGGTAACGGTGCGACGGTTGAGTGCTTCCAGGTATTCGAAGGTCGAGGGGAGGCTAAGCCAATCGTTTGGCCGCTTGCCGAAACGGTCAGCAATCTCGGTTGCATGAAGCCAGCCGTCACCGTTGAACCGCACGGCCTGGCCTTCGTAGTCGAGTGGAACGATACGAGCGCTCATGCGGCCACCTTCTGGCGTTTTGCCGCACGGTTGAACATCAGCGCCAGCACCTTGTCCGCGTGCTCATGCGAGCTTTCCAGCAGGCGGTAACGGGTACAGTCGCAGGGGGCGCCCCAGTTGTTGGGCGACTTCTCGGGGATGTGCTCGAACACCAGGCCGTAACTGCTCTCAAGCACGGGAATGGTCGAGTTCAGGCAGGTATCACCTACCCAGCGCGGCGCCTCGAACCGGTTGAGGGTGCCGAAGTGGCGGACGTACACCAGGACGCGGGCGATCTTGGTTGGGGCAGTTTCCAGCAGTTGGGCGGGGCTGGCGCTGGTGGTAATATCGCCTTGCGACTGGCTGCGTTTCTCTTCGGGGATCGTGGCCTTTTTCATTTACGCCACCTCGCGCAATGCGATGCGCTGGCGAACCCAGGTCTGAATCTCAGCCAAAACGAATCCCACGGGCGAGCCACGCGACTTGCTGTTGCTCAGCGATACCGGCTTGGGAAAGGTCGGATCATCCTTGAGGCGCTTGTAGACGGTGGCGCGGGCCAAGCCGGTGATGGCCTCGACCTCGGGAAATCGGATGATGGTGTTGGCAGGGTCGAACTGCGGAGCACTGGTGGCCTGGATTGGGCTGATCTTGCTCATGTCTGTATCCCGTTGTAGATGGTGGCGGGATCAGATTGAGACTCCAGGCTATGTGTCAGATAGGGGTGACATAGTGTCAGGTCATACTGTCACCTCGACCTGTCAGGTGTCCGCTTGCAGGTTCGGCCTGATGGCAGTGGCCAGCACAATGGCCTTACGTGCCGGTTCACCATTGGCTTGCCGCTCCAGCCCCAATAGCTCCCCTAGCTCGATGCCGATTTTCTTCTGGGTCGGCTGGCGCTTGTCCGGCGTGTAGTTCGCCCAATGCTTCAAGGCGGCAGCGCACATTGCTTCCAGCTCCTTTGTCGCATAGGGGAAAGTGATCCCCGCTGACAGCGGCGAATCTTCGTTGTCTTGCGCGCACGCGCAACGGCAGCTTTCCGCCCGCTCCATTCTCTCAGCCAGTCGAGCATTGTGCTCATCTTCCAGCTCGTCGCGTAGCTCCATAGCCAGGCTCTCTGCATACTTTCGCGCTAGTTGCTCATGCTCCACAGCGCCATTCAATTCAGCCACCGAGGCCTTGCTTGATTCCAAAGCATCTTGGTAGAAGTCGGCCTTCGCCTCCATTCGGTCAAACCGGTCTGCGAGTTCTTCGGCCAGCTTTTCAGCTTGCTCTGCTCGAAGCCATGCCGCTTCCCGAGATGATCGGTCTTGCTCGGCTGTTTCGCGCAACGTTTCCAGCTCCGCCTTGTACTTGTCTGTCAGATACCAAGCGTTCTCTTTGGCCTCGGTGGCCTTTTTCAGCTGCTCGCGCAGTTCGTCCATGTCTTCGGAGGTGGGCTGATTGGCTGCTCCATTCATCTTGTGCGCCAATGCCTGAATATCAGCCGGTTTGAAGATCGGGAACACGTCAATCATTACAACCGAAGCTGCCCACTCGATCTTCTCTCTGTAAAAAACACCTTTGTCATCGGTCCATGTTGCTTCACCAAAAAGCACTAGATGGCTATCTGCCATCCTGCCGCATTCATGAAGGCCTGACGGCGTTCTTACTTCTTGGATGCCATAGCCCGAAACGGTTTGAAACCATGTTTCTTCATCAGTACCACTGAGGTGGCGATTGAGCTTGATGTAGACGGAACATTGTTTGGCAGCGCACAAGCTGATTAGATCATGTTGTGTGACGGGCGACTCTGTTAGCCCTTGCAACCAATCAATAGCCTGGCTCATATCCAGCCAGTTGAGCAGCGGATATATCTTGTCTGACATACGCCCTCCCAGGCGCTCCCAATCTCGAATAGATCGGCTGGTCAGGCGGATGGGAAGTCCGCTTTTCGCTCCGTCGAGCTAGGCCAGCCGAAAACCGTTGCCTGCTCGAATACTGGCTATCCGAACAGTAATGGCATTCAGTCTATATCTGTCTACGCGAACAATGGAAGGCCCGCATCAGGCCCTCTTGATCGACACTACATTGCCATTCTGCTCAGCACGATGCGCATAGTCGTATGGGGTAACGTGCTTCTCGCGGTTCGCATCGAGGTAATCCGCCCACCACTGAACCATCAGCCGGCGCTCCTCGATGTACTCGGCTTTGTGGATGTACGCCGCTCGCACGCTGTTGCGTTCTTGGTGGCTCATCTGGCGCTCTACCGCGTCCTTGCTCCACAGACCCGACTCGACCAGCGCGGAACAAGCCATAGCCCTGAACCCGTGGCCGCACACCTCAGTCTTGGTGTCGTAGCCCATGCGCCGAAGCGCCTTGTTCACCGTGTTCTCGCTCATGGGCTTCCAGTGGTTGCTGTCACCCGCGAATACCAGGTCAAAGCGCCCGGTGAGCTGGCGCACCTGCTCGAGCGTGGCCAGAGCCTGGCGACTCAGAGGCACCAAGTGGGGTGTGCTCATCTTGGAGCCGCGATGCGAGTTCTTCACGCCCTCGATCTGCTGGCGCTCGCCGGGGATCTCCCACATGGAACGGCCGGTGTCGATCTCTGGCCAGCGAGCAAACCGCAGCTCACTGGACCGGATGAAGACCAGCAGGGTGAGCTGGGTGGCCAGCCGGGTCAGCGGCCGGCCGGTGTCGCTGTCGATTCTTTGCATCAGCTCGGGCAGCCGATCCAGCGCCAGCGCAGGCCGGTGAACGGTCTTGCGTGTGGCGGTTGCGCCCTGTAGGTCCACCGCTGGGTTGGTGTCTATGTGACCATGCTGTACAGCCATGCGCATGATGCCGGTCATGTACTGCCGTAGCCGTCCGGCAGTATCCAGAACTTCACGTTTCTCCACTGCTTTTAGCGGCGCCAGTAGGTCGCGCGTTTTCAGCTCAGCCACCGGACGCTGGCCCAGGGTTGGCAGCAGGTACGTTTCAATGCGCCGCCACACCGTCGCGGCATGGCCTGGCGACCATTTTTTAGAGCAGGCGTCGTGCCAGTCCTTGGCCAGCACGCCGAAGGTATTGGCCCTGGCATTCGCTGCCTCGAATTTCTCCTGTTTGGCGTTCTCAATCGGGTCTTTGCCATGCGCCAGCAGCTCCAGCGCTTCGGCCCGCCTTTCTCGGGCAGCCTTGAGAGACAACGCGGGGTAGCTACCGAAGGTGGCCAGCCCCTCCCTGCCATCCGGTCGCTTGAACTTCATGCGCCAAATCTTGCTGCCATTCTTCTTGACCAGCAGGAACAGGCCTTGGCCATCGAATAGGGTGTAGTCCTTGTCCCGTGGTTTAGCAGCCTCGCATTTGGGGTCTGACAGGGGCGTAACGGTGCGTGCCATAGGTATACGTTTTCTCGTCGAACCGGCGTATACCCTAACGTATACCTAAAATCGGTATATGCCTAGAGATAGAACGAGACAGGCAGAAACAAGAAAGCCCGCACTTGGCGGGCTTTTCAGGGAGTTCCGTGTACAAGGAGAGACGTATCGGAACAGCTGGATGGTGCCGGAGACAGGAATCGAACCTGCGACCTTCGCGTTACGAGTGCGCTGCTCTACCGACTGAGCTACACCGGCGTGAGCGCAACGCTACCACTGCCGCGGGCGTTACGCAAACCCCTGTTTCCCCTCGCTTATTCCTCCTCCCCTGGCGCCAGCCTCAGGCGCCCTTGCAGCCGTTCGGCGCGAGGTCTTCTTCCACCGTGGTGGTGCAGCGCCAGCCGGTGGTGGTGCGGGTCAAGGTCAGGGTCTTGCCGAGTACGTTGGCCGGTGCATCGGCGAGGGTACAGGTGATTGCCGCGGTGCCGTCGGCTGCGGTACCACGCGCGGTGATGGCGCAGTGGGCGGTGGTGGGCTGGCCGCCGAGGGCGGTGACGTCGGCGACGTCCTTGCCTTCGTTCAGGCGCAGTTCCATGGCGGTCTTGAGTGCGGAGATTTCCGCAAGGCCGGCGCTGGCTTTGGCGCGGGCTTGCTGGTTGGTGTACATGGGAATGGCGATGGTCGCCACGATGCCGATGATCGCCACGACAATCATCAGCTCGATCAGGGTGATGCCCCGTTGCCCTTTCATGAACGCTTTTCCTTGTTGATACGGCTATGCCTTGGATCCAATCTCGGACACCTAGGACAGACAGGCGCGCAGTAGAGCCGAACCGACACCTTTTGTCACCCCTGCCCGCCTGGATGCCGGGCTCGCTGGACTACTCTAGTGACCAACAGGGAAACCCGCCCGGCCATGGGCACGGCAAGCTGTTACGGGGCTTGTCGGCATTGCAATAAAGGACTTTTGCATGAGCCATTCGACACGCGTGTACGCCTGGGAAGGCACCACTATCAACGGCAACAGAATCAACGGCCGCACCGAAGGGCGCAGCCTGGCATACGTGCGGGCCGACCTGCAGCGCCAGGGTATCCGCGTGGGGCGGGTGCGGCCTGCGAGCCGCGTGCAATGGCGCTGGCCAGCAGGGCGTGGCAAGGCGGATGCGGCGGGGTTCAGTCGGCAGCTGGCGACTTTGCTCAAGGCGGGCGTGCCGCTGCTGCAGGCATTCGAGGTGATGGGGCGCAGCGGGGGCGATGAGCACCTGGGTCGGTTGCTGGCGCAATTGCAACAGGATGTTGGCGCGGGGCTGGGCCTGGCCGAGGCGCTGCAACGCCACCCGCTGTGGTTCGACCGGCTGTACTGCAATCTGGTGCGGATGGGTGAGCAGTCCGGCACGCTGGATGAGCAGCTCGAGCAACTGGCGGGCATGCTGGAGCAGCGCCAGGCGCTACAGCGCCGGGTACGCAAGGCGATGCTCTATCCGTTGCTGCTGTTGCTGACCGGGCTGGGAGTGTCGGCGCTGTTGCTGCTGGAGGTGGTGCCGCGATTCCAGGGGTTGTTCGCCAGCTTCGATTCGGCGCTGCCGGCGTTCACGCAGTGGGTGATCGACTTGTCCACAGGGCTTGGCCGTTATGCGCCTTGGTTGGTGGCGGTGGTTATGTTGTTGATGGTGGGCGTGCGCGAGCTTCACCGACGTCATGCGCCGGCTCGCCTGTGGATAACACGCCAGGCGTTGCGGGTGCCGGTGCTGGGCAAGCTGCTGGGGCAGGCGGCGTTGGCACGCTTTGCACGGGGCCTGGCCACGGCCTATGGGGCTGGGGTGCCATTGCTCGATGCACTGGGTACAGTGGCGACGGTGTGTGGTGGGCAGGTGCATGAGCAGGCGGTCTTGCGCCTGCGCCAGGCCATGGGCAACGGCCAGGGGTTGCACCAGGCGATGGGGGCGGACCCGCTGTTCCCGCCTCTGCTAGTGCAGTTGGCAGCGATCGGTGAATCCAGCGGCACGCTCGACCAGATGCTGAAAAAAGCCGCCACGCACTACGAAGAACAAGTCAGCCAGGCCCTCGACCAGTTGACCAGCCTGCTGGAGCCCGCCATCGTGCTGGTCCTCGGCGTGGTGGTGGGTGGCCTGGTGGTCGCCATGTACTTGCCGATCTTCCAGTTGGGTAACTTGGTCTGACATGAATCTCTGGACTTTTCTCGCCGGCCAGCCGGCATTGTTTTTGACTTTTGCAGGCCTGCTGGGTCTGCTGGTCGGGAGCTTCATCAATGTGGTGGCGTATCGGCTGCCGATCATGCTCGAGCGCCAATGGCAGCGCGAGGCGCAGGAGGTGCTTGGCCTGCCTGTGCAGGAGCACGAACGCTTCGACCTGTGCCTGCCGGCATCGCATTGTTCCCATTGCGGGCATCGTATTCGTGCCTGGGAGAATATCCCGGTGCTCAGTTACCTGGCCCTGCGTGGGCGGTGCTCGGCGTGCAAGGCCTCCATCGGCATCCGCTACCCACTGGTGGAGCTGGGGTGCGCTGTGCTTTCGGTGGTGGTGGCTTGGCAATTCGGGCCGACGCTACAGGCGCTGCTTGGTCTGGTGCTGACCTGGAGCCTGCTGAGCCTGAGCCTGATCGACAGCGATCACCAGCTATTACCCGATGCGCTGGTCAAGCCGGTGCTGTGGCTGGGGCTGGCCTGCAACACCTTCGGCGTGTTCGTGCCGCTGCCTGAAGCCGTGTGGGGGGCGATCATCGGTTACCTGAGCCTTTGGGCGGTGTACTGGCTGTTCAAGCTGGTCACAGGCAAGGAGGGGCTAGGCTATGGCGATTTCAAGCTGCTGGCACTGATCGGCGCCTGGGGCGGCTGGCAAGTGTTGCCGCTGACGCTGTTGTTGTCGTCGGTGGTGGGGGCAGTGATCGGCGTGTGCCTGTTGCGCCTGCGCAAGGCGTCGATGGGCTCGACCATGCCTTTTGGGCCGTACTTGGCCATTGCGGGCTGGATCGCAATGCTCTGGGGTGATGAAATATATGTCTCTTACATGCAACTGCTTGGAAACTGATGACCACTGCGGCATTTACCCCCTGGATTCTCGGGCTCACCGGCGGCATCGGCAGCGGCAAGAGCGCCGCGGCAGCGCGTTTCGTGGAGCTGGGTGTGCACCTGGTCGATGCCGACCAGGCGGCGCGTTGGGTCGTGGAGCCTGGCCGGCCGGCATTGGCGAGCATCGTCGAGCGCTTCGGGCCTGGCGTGCTGCAGGATGACGGGCAGCTTGACCGCGCGGCCCTGCGCCAGCTGATCTTTGCCGACCCCACCCAACGCCGCTGGCTGGAGGAACTGCTGCATCCGTTGATCGGGCAGGAGATCTTCAGCTACCTGGCCAAGGCCGAGTCGCCCTATGCGATCTATGTCTCGCCGCTGTTGGTGGAGTCTGGCCAGATCGAGAAGACCCAGCGGGTATTGGTGATCGATGCACCGCAGGCGCTACAGATCCAGCGCACCCTGGCGCGGGACAACACCAGCCCCGAGCAGGTGCAGGCGATCCTCAAGGCCCAGGCGGCCCGCGAGGAACGGTTGCGCCATGCCGATGACGTGGTGGTCAATGACCGTGACCTTGGCTGGTTGCATGAGCAGATCGACCGTCTGCACCACTTTTACCTGACGTTACGAGGAGGCCAGCCATGAGCCAGCCGTTGACTGTGGACTGCCCGACGTGCGGTGCACCTGTGGAATGGAGCGAAAAGAGCCCGTTTCGGCCGTTTTGTTCTGACCGTTGCAAACTGATCGACCTGGGGGCCTGGGCGGCTGAGGAACATAAGATTCCGGGGGCGGATGAGTCGGAAGATGAGCTTTATTCTGGGGATCTTGAGCCTCGGCATTGAGGCGCCCTCCAGTCACTTGTGTAATTGGGGCCGCTACGCGGCCCATCACCGGCTGTACGAGCGCCCCCGAAAGCTCGGTTTTTGAAGTTTCCGCGATCTTAGCGGCCAGTAGTCGTAGCCCGCTGAACATTTTATAAAAATTTTAAATTATCGCCGTTATCCACAAGCGCAGCTAAGCATTAACCGCGAGCTTCCATGTATTAAAAAGCTCCACAGAATTTATTTACAAAAAACTCAGCCCACCAAACAAAAGAAACATGACATTCCAAAACCCCCAAAGCGCGACTAATAACCATCTCGTACGTACAGGAAACTCCTCAACCTCCTTGATATTGATTAATCCCCTACGAGCGAAAAATTTTGGGAAAGCCAAAACCAGAGCAATCACCCCGACCCTATGCACCTTACCAATCAGCCCCATCGCCGAAAAATTTTTCTTATTTGCCAACATAAAGTCACTGGTCGGCAATAGCGACTCTAAGTAGTCGACACAACGTGCCGAGACATAACAAAAGACTAAAAAACCGCTAATCATGGGGACATATACAATAAACGCTAGCAACCCAAGATGAATACTCATTCTTCTACAGTCTTGAGCACGGGATCAAAATCATCGCTACAAATAAAAAAATTTCTACCAAGCCAAGATCACCACATAATTAAAAACCCAACCAGATGCATTTACCTCTTTACCCCCTGCAACCAAACGAAAAATTATGAATCAAGACCAATAACATACTTCACCCCCAAGAACACAACTATTTTATATCTTCTCAGACGCTTATACTCAGCAGCATTTCAAAAAGGGGCCAATATAAATAACAGCACACAAAATATTGAATTAAGGTTCCACGTCGAGACTAAAACCCACCTCATGCCAGCAGGGAACTTCCTTAACGCAGCCGTATCAATAGCTCCCCTAAGCGCGTAAAGTTTAGGAACAGTCAAGACCCCAGCAACAACCCCCGTATACATAACTTTACCTACAAGCCCAAACCCAAAGAAAAGATTTTCCCCCTGATCCAGAAACACATCCTCCATTAATGACTCTATATATTCAGCATGGCGATGAGCGATATACACCAAGACTGAAAAATTAAGAATCATTATTACAAATAGACACAAGAGAGCCAAACGTAAATCAATATCTGCCACGCTACCCCCAAAAACGCTTAACTCATCGCCATCCACATACGGAAATAACCGCCCGCTTCGACAGGTATAGCCAAAGCTTCCTATAACCAAGCGTCCCTACGACAAAAGCATGCAGGCTCGGAAAATATAACGCGGCCCGTCGCGGGGCAAGCCCGCTCAACAGTTCATGACTAGCACCTATCGATTGCCGGTATAAACTTAAATTAGGCATCTATCGAGTAAGCAAAAAACATCTCAGCCGCGATTAAAAAAACCATAAAAAACCAGAACGAGCGCTAAAAAAACCCCCAACCAAAATCCATTAACTTCCATTTCGTCACCGTTCTATTTCGCCATATAGATATACACCTATCTTTTCGCCCAACGCACCGATGCCATTCCCTGCCACTATGCCACCTAAAAACCACCAATTATTGAACAGGCAAAAGCTCCCGTTCCAGCAGATGGAACTCCTAGCACCACAGCACAACCTAAGGTACCTAGCGCAGATCCAACACCGCCGCCAACCGCACCGCCAATTATCCCTCCGGCAGCACTACACCTAGCTACAACAAAATCCGAGCCCCGTTATATTCCAATGAAAAAACCAACCCCCAACAATACAAGCAATAGAGCCACCCACCCATTCCATAGAAATATTAGAAACCACTTCATTCGCAAAGGAAAATCTTCTATCTCTTTGAGATTTACCGCCCCCTTACGAGCAAATAGTTTTGGTGCCGTCAAAGCCACTGCTATCGCACCTGCACGCAAAACCTTACCAAGCAGCCCCATCTCTGAAAAATATAACTTATTACCCCTCATATAATGGCTGGTAGGCAGATATGACTCCATATAGTCCACATAACGGGCTGCTACGTAACAAAACACTAAAAACCCACTAATCGCCAATAAAAATAATAACAACACCAACAGTGCCGGGGGAGTACTCATCAATCACCTACACGTTCGTACAAGTATTTCCCAACAAATTCCCCATGATTGCTTCCTAATGCTCCTCCAACCATTCCCCCTACAGCCCCACCTGCAATTCCAAAAAAAAGGCCCCTAATCCATACGTCGAAAAACCCAGCGCCACGCACAATTAGCTCGCAGCGATAGAGCCTACAGTCCCCAACAAAAATCCTTCCCCAACTCTCCCTACGAGCGCTCCCCCTTCGACATATTTCGCTTCCCGGACACTCCCGTCATCGTAACATCAAGCGAAATACCAATAGGCGTACCCAGTTCTGCAAAATTCCTTGAAGTGTTTTTCGCTCCCCGCTTACTCTTAAAGTATCGACCTCATGCTAAATGCATTTAACAAACATCCTTCAAATCACAGAAAGCTAGCGCCCCAATTATAAAAAAGCAAAAATAGAAAACAAACACCAACCACAGTCGCGCAGGTAAAGGGAAACGCTCATAATCATTTAAGTCAAGCAGCCCTCGCCGTATAAAAAACCTTGGAAACGCCAATATCAATGCGATTGAGTAAAGACGTGACATTCTGCCTAGCACCCCCGCACTACCTGGTCCAGTTCGACCACTCATGACCAAAGCACTATTTTGCAACAATGATTCCACGTAGTCCAAGTATCGACCCGACAGATAAGCCAAAGAGCAAGCAGTCAAGACCATAGTTATAAATACAACTATCCCAATCAAGCTGACACCACCCTATCAATTCAAAAAATCATCATATAACCGCAGGCCAATTTTTCCACCATAGTCATTACCAATCTCACCCGCGAGAATTGCCCCTCCCGCTGCACCAATAATGCTACAAGCCAATGCCCCTGTGCCAAGGGACGAAACTCCAATGGCTATGCAAGCCGCCTTGCCAGCTGTGCTGCCCATCATCCCACCGATCGACGCCCCGCTTATACCACCTATTAACGCACCACCCTCCACATAAGTAGCCTTATTGCATTCGCCCTCACGACCAAGCGTGCAGGCTTTATTAATCGATAAAGCTGTGGACATCACATCAAACGACACGCCAACATAAAAACCTTTTTTGAGAAACTTTGTTGCCTTTGCAACTCCATCGACTTTATCAGCGTACCCCTTTATTTCTCCCGCATGGAGATATCGCTTGGTGGAAATATTTAATAACCTTTTCACCGAAGCATCACGTCGCAATCCAGAACCGTATGCAGCTATATTCTTTAATTGTTTTCGAAGTGTCGAGAACAAATCGGCACGTTTCATATAGAATCTATTGCGAGCCTCGGGAGCTTTATCATGGAAATACTCCTGATAGGCATTCTCTATATGCATAAGTGTGTTTTTTATTTCTTTCATATGTTTACTCCAAGCATCACTAACCACCCCCACTCCCAATGATGCATAGCCAAGCAAACTTTTTAAGAAATCAAAATTCTCCAGAAAGAACCCATCTGGGCCGACACCATTCAGCACCAACGTAGCATGAATGCTACTGGCTTCAGCCATCAAAAAAGCCTCATGACTGGTGCAGGACGGCGTAGAAAAGTCGCCCAGAATGACCAATTCACCTTCCGAGACAACACTGTTAAAGATATGTGCATTCAGAATATCAAACTTAGCCGCCGAATAACCTGAAAGCGACAAGCTACTCTTTAGCGTTTCATAAGTCTGGGTTTTAGGGTTAATGAACGACCGGGTTTGAGACATATGAATACCTCACGCGTATTTCTTGTTACCAATTCGGTCCCAACCGCCCGTCACATTGCCGCCACCCGTGCCATCTTCGCGCTTCTGCTGAACATAGGTTGTTTTGATACGCCCGTAATTGAGCTGTACAATTTCGGTCGGCACACCGGCATTCACCTGTTGCGCATAATCAGCAATGATTACCTCTTCGAGAATGACCTCGTAATATTTGAGCTTTTCGCCGCCTGCTCGGCAAAGTGCTAGCTTTACTTCTTTCAGGTGCAGGCCGGAACAGCTAGCCTCCATCAATTTGCAGCTGGCACTATCTAGGTACTTGGTGAACGTAAAATTGGTCAAGCTGGTGCGCCCCGATGTTGCACCACCTGCCGAGCTTGCAGTTGCAGAAGTACTTTGAGCGACGCCGAATTGATAACCAGTGATTTCAATCCACTTGCTGTACTTCTCATCCAGCGCTTCGCCTGGAATTCCATCGATTTGAATGAATGCGTCGAACGACATACGTACCTTCTCCTTGGTCATTATTAAGAGAGACAGACCTCGCAATGGGTCGTGCAGAGCGAGGCTAGGCGCTGGAGATGGGCGCTGCAATGGAGAGAAGGCGGTAAAATGGCAAATCGGAAAGGGACTACGAACAATAAGGAAGAGCTGATTTATATAGTTAGGAAATTGTTTCTGGAAATGCCAAAGGAGCGGGGGCGGACGGGGCCGCTGCGCGGCCCATCGCGGGGCAAGCCCGCTCCTACAGGGAGGGGCTCGGAGTTTTGAAGTTAGCCTGGCTCGGTGGATGCGGCGGCATGGCAAGGGCTTCGCCCTTGATCGCGGGACAACCCGCTCCCACAGGGCTGCGCAGCGGCCGCGCCTTATTGGCTGCGACACGGCCTCAGCGATCTTCGTCGTTCCAAGGTGCCTGCAGGTATCGGGTGCGGTTGAACGTTTCCAGCCATTCCGGGCAGAACACCACCAGCGCGCTGATCACCGTGCCGTTGATGAAGGCCTCGGGGAAAATGATCAGCCATAGGTAACCAATGAAGTCCGACAGCCACTCTGGCATGGCAAAACGCCCATCGAGCCATAGCAGGCCCAGCGCAGCGAGCAGGCAGAGCAGCGCCGACAATGCCGCAGCGAAGAACCCCGAGAAGATATAGACGAACAGGTTACGCGGCTGGGCGCGTTCGACCAGGATGGCGCACACCTCCGTCACCAGCACCGGCAGGCCGATGATCAATAGGCCGTTGACGCCCAGCGCGGCCAGGTCCAGGCGCCCCAAGGCGAGCAGGCCGAGCTGGGCCAGGGCGCCACCGACAATCGCCAATGGCCAGTCGAGCAGAAGGGTCACGGCGGTCATGCCGATGAAGTGGTAGGACACGCCCGTGTCGAAGTCGCGTCGCACCAACCACAGGATGAACAGGCCGAATACGGTGCCGAACAGCAGGTGCTGGCGGCGGCTGTCGCTGAACAGTTCCACCCAGCGGGTGCGGCCCAGGGCCCAGATGAGCAGGGGCACGTAGCCGAGCCAACCCAGGGTGAGGCTGGTGGTGGACAGGACCTGCGCGCTGATCACCAGTTCGCTCCTTCTGCAGTGCCGAATAGGCCGAGTCTACACCCTATCGTTGCCAGCGCCGGCCGGGACGGGTTGGGCGAAGGGCGATTCTTGCGCACAAACAGCATCTTACCGTCATCGATAGCGACTAAGCTTGTTCCCATGGATGACTCAGACTACCTGCGCCTGCTCACCATCCAGGCCGAACAAGCGAATGCGTTTCTGTCCAATGCCCGCAAATGGGAACGCGAGCGTTGGGTGTGCCAACGCCTGCTGCAAGGGCTGAATATTCCCTACCGCAGCGAGGATTTCACCCCGGCCGGCCAGGAGCCGCCAGACGTATTGTTTCGCGATGCGGCGTTCGAGGTGTTCTTTGTGCTCGATGAAGGGCGCCGGCTCAATGACGAGTGGCGCGAGGAGCTGCAGCGCCGGCGCAGCGCGTTTTCCCTGAGCCAGCTGGTGCGCCGCGAGGCCAGGCCACGGCGGATCAGTGCCCAGGAGCTGCTCGGGCGCCTGGCGCCGACGCTGCGCAAGAAGGCGCATAACTATCAGGAGCGGGGGCTGGACCTGGGTGAACTGGACATCATCGCCTTCGCCAGCCTCAAGCGCGAAGTGCTGGACCTCAACAGCCATTTCCCACCCCCGACCGAATACCTGCGCCAGGGTTGGCGGTCGTTGTCGCTGGTGGGGCCGACGTTCGCCCGGGTGTTGTTCGCTCACCCCGATGCGCCGGATTTCCTGCGTGGCAACCTGGGGCGCAGCATCGTCTTCGACGTGGGCATCAGTCTTTGATCCAGTGCCGAGAGTCTTTGCGATGGCGTACACTCGGCGCCAGCGATAGAACGCATTATCATTTGTTTCAAGCGCTTGCGTGAACGCTGTGGCGTGCGCGCAGTCACAAACGTCTATCTGACGAGGCCCACCATGACCAGCCGCCTGAATCCTGAAGATCAGCGTCGCGTCGATGAGTATCTGCGTGCCCCCCAGCATCGAGTCGAGCGCAGGCCCTTCCGGCCGTTGCTGCTCCTTGTGCTGGTGGTCGCGGTGACCATCGGTCTGGGCCTGTTGAGCCGCCTGCTGAGTGGACTGGTGCTATGAGCTGCCTCGCGCTCGCCCTCCCCTCCTGCAAGCCGCGGCCGGCCGACATGGCCACGAATTCCGTAAAACTTGTGAGATATCCCAATGACTCATCGCATCGTGATTGTCGGCGGCGGCGCCGGCGGCCTGGAACTGGCGACCCGCCTGGGTAAAAGCCTGGGCAAGCGCAAGCAGGCCGAGATCACCCTGGTCGACGCCAACCTGACGCACATCTGGAAACCTTTGCTGCACGAAGTGGCCGCAGGCTCGCTGAACTCCTCGGAAGACGAACTGAACTACGTGGCCCAGGCCAAGTGGAACCATTTCAATTTCCAGCTGGGACGCATGAGCGGGCTGGACCGGGAAACCAAGCAGATCCAACTGGCCGCGACCCTCGATGAAGAGGGCCGCGAGTTGTTGCCTGCGCGCACCCTGGGCTACGACACGCTGGTGATCGCCGTCGGCAGCAACACCAACGACTTCGGCACCCTGGGTGCGGCGCAGCACTGCTTGTTCCTGGACACCCGCAAGCAGGCGGAGCGCTTCCATCAGCAGCTGCTCAACCATTACCTGCGCGCCCATGCGGGTGATGTGGCCAGCGAGAAGATCAGCGTGGCCATCGTCGGCGCCGGCGCAACAGGCGTAGAACTGGCGGCCGAGCTGCACCATGCGGCCCATGAACTGGCGGCCTATGGCCTGGACCGCATCCAGCCCAAGGACATGCACATCACTCTGATCGAAGCCGGCCCGCGCGTGCTGCCTGCCTTGCCCGAGCGCATCAGCGTGCCGGTGCACAAGACCCTGGAAAAGCTCGGGGTGACGGTGATGACCCATGCGGCGGTCAGTGAGGTGACCGAGGATGGGCTGAAGACGGCTTCCGGCGAAGTGATCCAGGCCAGCCTGAAGGTGTGGGCGGCGGGCATCCGTGCGCCGGGCTTCCTCAAGGACATCGATGGGCTGGAGACCAACCGTATCAACCAGTTGGTGGTACGCCCCACCCTGCAGACCACCCGCGACGATGACATCTTCGCCTTCGGCGACTGCGCCGCCTGCCCGCAACCGGGCAGCGACCGCAATGTGCCACCACGGGCGCAGGCGGCGCATCAGCAGGCTTCGATGCTGGCCAAGAGCCTCAAGGCGCGCCTGGAGAACAAGCCGCTGCCGAGCTACGAATACAAGGACTATGGCTCGCTGGTGTCGCTGTCGCGCTTCTCGGCGGTGGGCAACCTGATGGGTAACCTGATGGGCAGCGTGAAGCTGGAGGGCTGGCTGGCGCGGATGTTCTATGTATCGCTGTACCGGATGCACCAGATGGCGCTGTACGGGTTCTTCCGCACGGCGATGATGATGCTCGGGAGCAAGATTGGACGCGGCACCGAGCCGCGGTTGAAGTTGCACTGACGATCGCTGGGGGCGCTTGGCGCCCCTTTCGCGGCGCAAGGCCGCTCCTACACAGGATCGCGTTTTCCTGTAGGTGCAGCCTTGTGCCGCGAAGGCCTGCAAGGCAGGCCCAAAATCGCAGGCGTATCAAATTCGAGGCAAAGAAAAAGGGCATCTCATTCGAGATGCCCTTTTTACATGGTGGGTCGTGTAGGATTCGAACCTACGACCAATTGGTTAAAAGCCAACTGCTCTACCAACTGAGCTAACGACCCGGAAAATGGTCGGGGTGAGGGGATTCGAACTCCTGACATCCTGCTCCCAAAGCAGGCGCGCTACCGGACTGCGCTACACCCCGAAATTGGCTCCGCGACCTGGACTCGAACCAGGGACCCAATGATTAACAGTCATTTGCTCTACCGACTGAGCTATCGCGGAACTGAACTTCGTACAACTTCGAAGGCTGTGTTAGCTTCGAACTCTTCAGCGTTGTCGCTGCTGAGGCCGGCTATTCTACATTCTTCGTTTTGCTTGTCAACCCCCAATTTGCTTTCAAGTTACTGATTTGCAAATTGTTTTCAGATCCCTTGTACCGCCGGTGATCTGTGTAGTGCCTGACAGCGGGGCGTATATTAGGGGCACTCGATTTTCCGTGCAAGTATTTTTTTCAAAATTTTCAGCAAGTTAGATCGGGTCCAGAAAAATCAGGGGGTTGCGTTGTCCCGCAACTGCGTCGGCAGGCCCAATACCAGGAAGCCGATACGAAAGAGCCCCGCCAATGCGGGGCTCTTTCTTTATTGCCGGGCTCAGGCGAAGACGATTTCGTCGCCTTCGACCTTGGCGGTGATCGCCGCGCCAGGCAGGAACTGCCCGCTGAGGATCAACTGCGCCAGCGGGTTTTCGATCCAGCGCTGGATCGCACGCTTGAGCGGACGCGCGCCATACACCGGGTCGTAGCCGACGGCGATCAGCTTGTCCAAGGCCTCCGGGCTCAGGCTCAGCGACAGCTCGCGCTCGGCCAGACGGCTGCGCAGGCGGCCGAGCTGGATCTCGGTGATGCCGGCGATCTGGTCGCGGCCCAGCGGCTCGAACACCACCACTTCGTCGATCCGGTTGATGAACTCCGGACGGAAGTGCGAGCTCACCGCATCCATCACCGCCGCCCGCTGGGCCTCGCGATCACCGACCAGTTCCTGGATCTGCGCCGAGCCCAGGTTGGAGGTCATCACGATCACTGTGTTGCGGAAATCCACGGTACGGCCATGGCTGTCGGTCAGGCGGCCATCCTCGAGCACCTGCAGCAGCACGTTGAACACATCCGGGTGCGCCTTCTCCACCTCGTCGAGCAGCACCACCGAGTAGGGTTTGCGCCGCACGGCCTCGGTCAGGTAGCCGCCCTCCTCGTAGCCCACGTACCCGGGCGGAGCACCGATCAGCCGAGCCACGGAGTGTTTCTCCATGAATTCGGACATGTCGATACGCACCATGGCCTCTTCGGTGTCGAACAGGAATTCGGCCAACGCCTTGCACAGCTCGGTCTTGCCCACGCCGGTAGGGCCAAGGAACAGGAACGAGCCACTCGGCCGGTTCGGGTCGGCCAGGCCAGCCCGGGAGCGGCGCACGGCGTTGGCCACGGCGGTAACGGCTTCGTTCTGGCCGATGACGCGCTGGTGCAGCAGCTCTTCCATCTTCAGCAGCTTCTCACGCTCGCCTTCGAGCATCTTGGCCACTGGGATGCCGGTCCACTTGGACACCACTTCGGCGATTTCTTCCTCGGTCACCTTGTTGCGCAGCAGCTGGTTCTCGCTCTTGCCATGCTGGTCGACCATCTGCAGGCTGCGCTCCAGGTCCGGGATCACCCCGTACTGCAGCTCGGCCATGCGGCTCAGGTCGCCCTTGCGGCGGGCGGCCTCGAGTTCCTGGCGCGCCTGCTCGATCTTTTGCTGGATCTGCGCCGAACCCTGCACCTCGGCTTTTTCCGACGCCCAGATTTCCTCCAGGTCGGAATATTCGCGCTCAAGGCGCTGGATTTCCTCGGTGAGTTTCTCCAGGCGCTTCTTGGCCGCTTCGTCCTCTTCCTTCTTCAGGGCCTGGGACTCCACCTTCAGCTGGATCAGGCGACGGTCGAGACGGTCGAGCACTTCCGGCTTGGAGTCGATCTCCATACGAATGCGGCTGGCCGCTTCGTCGATCAGGTCGATGGCCTTGTCCGGCAGCTGGCGGTCGGTGATGTAGCGGTGGCTGAGCTTGGCCGCGGCGATGATCGCACCGTCGGTGATGGCCACCTTGTGGTGCACCTCATAGCGCTCTTTCAGGCCGCGCAGGATGGCAATGGTGTCTTCCTCGCTCGGCTCGTCGACCAGCACCTTCTGGAAACGGCGCTCGAGGGCGGCGTCCTTCTCGATGAACTGGCGGTACTCGTTCAGCGTGGTGGCGCCAACGCAGTGCAACTCACCGCGGGCCAGAGCCGGCTTGAGCATGTTGCCGGCGTCCATGGCGCCCTCGCCTTTACCGGCGCCGACCATGGTGTGCAGTTCGTCGATGAACAGGATGATCTGGCCTTCCTGCTTGGACAGCTCGTTGAGCAGGGCCTTCAGGCGCTCCTCGAACTCGCCGCGGTACTTGGCACCGGCGATCAGCGCGCCCATGTCCAGCGCCAGCAGGCGCTTGCCCTTGAGGCCGTCGGGTACTTCACCGTTGATGATGCGCTGGGCCAGACCTTCGGCGATGGCGGTCTTGCCGACGCCAGGCTCGCCGATCAGCACGGGGTTGTTCTTGGTACGGCGCTGCAGCACCTGCACGGTACGACGGATCTCGTCATCACGGCCGATGACCGGGTCGAGCTTGCCTTCCTCGGCACGCTTGGTCAGGTCGACGGTGTACTTGTCCAGGGCCTGGCGCGACTCCTCGGCGTTGGGGTCGTTGACCGCCGCGCCGCCGCGCAGGTTGTTGATGGCGTTCTCCAGGGCTTTCTTGCTCACGCCCTGGCTGAGCAACAGCTTGCCGAGCTTGCTGTTCTCGTCCATGGCAGCCAGCAGCACCAGCTCGCTGGAGATGAACTGGTCGCCCTTCTGCTGGGCCAGGCGGTCAGCCTGGTTGAGCAGGCGCGCCAGGTCCTGGGACATGTTCACATCGCCGGTAGGGTTCTGGATCTTCGGCAGATGGTCCATCTCCTTCGCCAAGGCCTGGCGCAGGCCATTGACATCGAAGCCGACCTGCATCAGCAGTGGCTTGATGGAGCCGCCCTGCTGGTCGATAAGCGCCTGCATCAGGTGCACGGGCTCGATGGCCGGGTGGTCCATACCCACGGCCAGGGATTGGGAATCGGATAACGCCAGTTGCAGCTTACTGGTCAAACGGTCTATTCGCATGGGGATACCTTCCTATAAGGGCAGGCGGAGCGATGGATAGCACCTGTAATGAAGAAACCTGCCTGAGATGACCAATAGATAAGGGTGATTCTGAAAGATTCAAGCGTAGCGGGGTTGACACGGGTCAGCAGGTTGAGTTGTGACTGGACTGCTTTGCAGCCCAATCGCCGGCAACCCGGCTCCCCAGACCCTGTAGGAGCGGGCTTGTCCCGCGATCAGGTCCGCCCCGGTATCCCTGCTGCCAGGCAAGGGCTGCGCGCTTGATCGCGGGACAAGCCCGCCCACAGAGGCAGCACTAGCTCCCCTACAAGGAAATGTGGCTCAGGCTTGCAGCCAGACCAGGGAGGCGAAGCGCCCGCCTTGCGGCGTGCGGCGATAGGAGAAGAAGCGCGGGTCGTTGACCGTGCACAGGCCGCCGCCATACACGGCGGTGACGCCACGGGCCGCCAGGCGGATGCGGGCGAGCTGGTAGATATCGGCCATCAGCTTGCCCGGGCGCTCGCCCGGGACGAAGGCTTGGACCGCTTCAGGATGTTGGGCGGTGAAGGCATCGCGCACTTCCACGCCGACTTCGAAGGCCTGGGGGCCAATGGCCGGGCCAAGCCATACCAGTACTTCCTCGGCGGGCACGCCAAGGCGGTCGAGGGTGGCTTCGAGCACACCGCCCGCCAGCCCGCGCCAGCCGGCATGGGCCGCGGCCACGCGGGTGCCGGCGCGATCGCAGAACAGCGCGGGCAGACAGTCGGCGGTCATCACGGTGCAAGCGATGTTGGGCTGGTCGGTGAAGCTGGCGTCGGCCTCGGCCACACATGCCGGGTCAGCGTCGGCCACGACCACGCCATGGACCTGCTTGAGCCAGGCCGGGCGAATGCCGAATTCGTCGCTCAGGCGGCGACGGTTCTCGGCGACCGCGACCGGGTCGTCGCCGACGTGATCACCGAGGTTGAAGGTGTCGTAGGGCGGCAGGCTGACGCCGCCCTGACGGGTGGTGACGCAGGCGCGTACCGAGGCCGGGGCCGGCCAGTCGGGGAACAGCAGCGACTGCGTCAGGCCGCTCATCCGATGAAGCTCTCGCGGTCCTGGTTGAGCAGCGACAGCAGCCAGACGAAATCATCCGGCAGCGGCGAGGCCCATTCCATGCGCTCGCCGGTAGTCGGGTGGTCCAGTGCCAGGAAGCGCGCATGCAGGGCCTGGCGCGGGAAGTTCTTGACCGCCTCGACCATGGCCACGCTGGCCGCTGGCGGGATGCGGAAACGGCCGCCGTACGTCTGGTCGCCGACCAGCGGGAAACCCACATGCGCCATATGCACGCGAATCTGGTGGGTACGGCCGGTTTCCAGCTTGACCCGTACATGGGTGTGCGAGCGGAAACGCTTGAGGACACGGTAATGGCTGACCGCAGGCTTGCCGCCGTCGGTCACCGCCATGCGCTGGCGCATGCCACCATGGCGACCGATGGGCGCGTCGATCTTGCCACCGGCGGTCACCACACCAACCACGATGCATTCATAGATGCGGCTGACCGAACGCTTCTGCAGCTGGTCGACCAGGTTGGTCTGGGCCTGCAGGGTCTTGGCCACCACCATCAGGCCGGTGGTGTCCTTGTCCAGGCGGTGCACGATACCAGCGCGCGGTACGTTGACGATGTCTGGCACGTGGTGCAGCAGGGCATTGAGCAAGGTGCCGTCGGCATGGCCCGCCGCCGGGTGCACGACCAGCCCGGCGGGCTTGTTGATCAC
Source organism: Pseudomonas sp. p1(2021b) (assembly GCF_020151015.1). NCBI lineage: Bacteria > Pseudomonadati > Pseudomonadota > Gammaproteobacteria > Pseudomonadales > Pseudomonadaceae > Pseudomonas > Pseudomonas sp. p1(2021b). The sequence continues at coordinate 735,565 of NZ_CP083746.1, read as the reverse complement.
CAGGATCTGGTCGTCTTCGTAGACGATGTCCAGCTCGATGTCCTGGGCTACCCATTCGCCCTGGGCCTCCTGCTCGGCCTCCAGGGCCAGGATGGAGCCACTGTGGACGGTGTCGCGCGGGCGCAGCACCGCGCCGTCGACCGTCAGGCGACCGTCCTTGATCCACGAGGCCAGGCGCGAGCGCGAGTACTCGGAGAAGAGTTGGGCGGCGACCTGGTCGAGGCGTTGACCGCCCAGTTCGGACGGGACCTCTGCGCTAAGTTGAATGATCTCGGACATGCTCGATTCGGCGGGCGCACAGCCTTTGGTTTCGGCTGCACGCTTGTGGTTAAATACGACTTCTTTTGCCCCGGGTTCGGCCGGGGGCGCTCATCATAACAGGACGGCACCGCCCAAGACAGCGGCCGTCAAAGGGACGCAAGCCGCCATGCAAGTGAAACACCTGCTGCTGATCGCCATCCTCGGGCTCACCGCTGCCTGTTCCTCCAACAAGGAAGTCGTCGACGAGAACCTCAGCGAGGCCGAGCTGTACCAGCAGGCGCAGGCCGACCTGGACAACCACAGCTATACCAGCGCCGTGAGCAAGCTCAAGGCCCTGGAGTCGCGCTACCCGTTCGGCCGCTACGCCGACCAGGCCCAGTTGGAGCTGATCTACGCCAACTACAAGAACGCCGAGCCGGAAGCCGCCAAGTCCGCCGCCGAGCGCTTCATCCGCCTGCACCCGCAGCACCCGAACGTCGACTACGCCTACTACCTCAAGGGCCTGACCTCGTTCGACCAGGACCGTGGCCTGGTGGCGCGCTTCCTGCCGCTGGACATGACCAAGCGTGACCCGGGCGCCGCCCGCGACTCCTACAACGAGTTCGCCCAGCTCACCAGCCGCTTCCCCAACAGCCGCTACGCGCCGGACGCCAAGCAGCGCATGATCTACCTGCGCAACCTGCTGGCGGCCTACGAGATCCACGTGGCCGACTATTACCTGAGCCGCCAGGCCTACGTGGCCGCGGCCAACCGTGGCCGCTACGTGGTCGAGAACTTCCAGGAGACTCCATCGGTCGGCGACGGCCTGGCCGTGATGGTCGAGGCCTACCAGCGCCTGCACCTGGACGAGCTGGCCGCCACCAGCCTGGAAACCCTCAAGCTCAACTACCCAGACCACCCAAGCCTGGTCGATGGCCAGTTCGAGCCCAAGCAGGACGAAGCCGACAACCGCTCGTGGCTGTCCAAGGCGACCCTGGGCCTGATCGAAACCGACACCCCGCTGCCGCCCGGTGAGACCCGCGCCAACCAGGACGTGGTCAAGCAGTTCCAGGATGCTCGTGCAGAAATGCCTGAAGAACTGCTGCCCAAGGACGAAGACGGTGATGCGATCCGCCCTGAAGGCCCGAAGGAAGCCGAGAAGGACCGTTCGTGGTTCAGCTACATGACCTTCGGTCTGTTCGACTGATCGACCGCAGCAGGAGAAAGGGAGACTCGAGGTCTCCCTTTTTTATTGGCGCCGCCCTAGACTGTCGCTCTTCATTCTCGACAAGCTGGACACCATGGTTCGTCTACTTTTCTGGATCGCCCTGATCGCCGCTGCGTTCTGGCTGTGGCGCAAGTTCAAGGCCAGCCAACACTCTCCTGCCGAGCCCAAGCTCGACGACCCGCTGAAGATGGTGCGTTGCGCCCACTGCGGCGTGCACCTGCCCAATGACCGCGCCCTGCGGCTGGGCAACGACTGGTATTGCAGCCAGGCGCACCTGGAGCAAGGGCCCGGCTCGCAGCGGTGAAGTTTCGGGGGATGGCCGCACCCACAGGTTGTTGTGTGGGCGCGGGTTTAACCGCTCTCACATCACGCGCCCAGACGCGGACCTGGCGCATAAGGCGCCGGGTCGATGATCGGCTCGCAGCCGTTCAGCAGGTCGGTGAATAGCTGGCATGATGCCGGCGCCAGCACCAGCCCGTTGCGGTAATGCCCGCAGTTCAACCACAGCCCATCGTGCCCCGGCACGCGCCCGATATAGGGGATGCCCTCGGGTGAACCTGGGCGCAGGCCTGCCCAGTGCGCCACTACCGTGGCATCAGCCAGCTCGGGCAAAAGCTCCACCGCGGATGCCTTGAGGCTTTCCAGCGCCTCACCGGTAGGCGTCTTGTCATAGCCGGCATGCTCCAGGGTGCTGCCGACGAGGATATACCCGTCGCGACGCGGAATGGCGTAGCGTCCCTTGGCCAATACCATGCTCGGCAGGAAGTCTTCGGCGCATTTGAACAGGATCATCTGACCCTTGACCGGCTCGACTGGCAACGCCAACCCCAGGGTCTTGAGCAAGTCGCCGCTCCAGGCGCCAGCGCTGAGAACCACGTCGTCGGCTTCCAGCACACCTTGGGCGGTCTGCACACCGGTGACACGCCCCTGCTCCTGCCGGAACCCGGTGACCGCGCAGTGCTCGCGCAGGGTCACGTTGGGCAGGGCCTGCAAGGCCGCCTTGAGCGATTTGACCAGCCGCGGATTGCGCACATTGGCCACGCCCGCCATGTAGATGGCGCGCTTGAAGCCGGGCCCGAGCGCCGGCACGGCGTCGTAGGCCGCCGAGATGTCCACGGCGCTCAGCGGCCGCTGCTCGCGCTCGGCCCAGGCCAGGGCCTGGGCTTCGTCGTCCAGGTCCAGCCAGTACAGGCCCGTGGTGTGCACTTCAGGATCGATCCCGGTCGTGGCGAACAACCGCTCACCCAGCTGCGGGTAGAAGTCCTGGGACCAGTGCGCCAGCGCGGTCACCGCCGGGCTGTAGCGCCAAGGGTAGAGCGGCGAAACGATACCTCCGCCGGCCCAGGACGACTCGCGCCCTACTTCGCCTTGGTCGCAGACCACCACCCGGTCGACCTTCAGCGCGAGGTTGAACGCAGTCAACAGGCCGATCACGCCGCCGCCGACAATCACTACTTGCTTGCTCATCTGTCGTTCCACTACCTGAAATAAAAACCGGGCCTTCAATAACCCCAGCAGCCTTCGGCCGTCGCACCTGCGCCTGGGTTGTCACGCACGCCGGCATGGTCGAGCTGATAGTCGCCGCAGTGGTCGTCGGCCATCAGCCCATCGGGCTGGCGCCTGGCGACCAGGCGGAAGCTGTCGTCATCGTGTTGCACCTGCACGCTGTAGTAGCGGGTGCCGGCAGGCAATGGCGGTAACTGAGGGTCGGCACCTGCGTATTGGCCCGTGCGCGCACGGTGGCGCTCCAGGCGCAGGGCTGCGTCCTGCAGCAGGCCGACCACTTCACTTCGCGCGGCACGCCTGAGCTGGTCGCTGTAACTGGGGTAGGCAATGGCTGCCAGAATGCCGCTGACGGCCACGACAATCAACAATTCGATCAGGCTCAGGCCGCGCTGCATGTCATGGCTCCCTCAAACGTTGGCGCCACAGGATGCGCCGAAGTGTGGCGTTCGGCCCCGGCTGCAGGGCATAGACCGCCTCCAGCACGTGCCGCGCCTGCTGCTGGCGGCTGACGGCGGTCACTCGATACAGGCGCGCCCGGGCGCCGTCGGGCAGGTACGCGACCAGGGTGCTTTCGCCCAGGTTCTGCAACAGGAAGAACCCTTGCTCAGCGGATTGCCAGCCAGGCTCCCCGCCCTGCACGTCATGGGCATCGGCAGGTGGCCGACAGGGCTGGCACGGCCCTGGTGGTGCCAGCAACAATCGCGCCCTGCCCTCCAGCAACACCGCTTCGGCCTGCTCCAGGGCCTGGGCACCGGCCCGTAACTGCCCGGCCATGTGGGCCTGCACCAAGGCGTCGCACAGAGCCGAGGCGGCCAGCAACCCGGCCAACAGGCTGAGCACCAGCCCCGTCAAAAGAGCGATGCCACGTTGACGCTTCATACGTCGGGCTCCCCGTTACGCAGGGCAACGCTCACCTCATGCCGCAGCTCGACCTGGTGTTGCGGATCGAACAGCGTGAGCTGCAGATCGACCCGGCCACCTTGGTGGGTTGGCACCAGGACCACGCGCAGGTCACGCACCCGGTCGATCAAGGCTTGCGCCTGGCCCGCGCGCCCAAGCCTCAAGGTATCGCCATGCAATTGGTAGGTGACGCGCTGGATAGGAACCGCTAGTTCCGCCCCGCTGCCCGGTGGGGGTCGATGCCTGACCTCTGCCCAGCTCAGGCAGTCCGTGAGCAACACCCAGTCGGGCTGCCGCCCGGTACCAGGCAACTGCTCACCAACCAGCCCCAGGCTCTCGAGGCGTCCATTCCCGGACAGGGTGATCTGCAATGGCTGGGCGAACGCCTCGGCAGCGGCCTGGCTTTCAAAAACGATGGCATCCTGGCGCAGGCAGCCGAACATGCCGGCCATACGGATGTCCTGGGCCATCCGCTGCAGTGCCAGACGAGCATCGCCCTGCAATCGTACGGCGACAGACTGCACTTGCCAGGCGTGGTAGGCCGAGACGAACAGCTGACTCGCCGCCCCCAGCAACATCAACCCGATCGCCAGCGCCAGCAGGGCTTCGAGCAACCCGAAGCCGGCCTGGCAGCGGCTCATGGCCATGCCCTGGCCTGCAGGCGGGTTAATAACTGGCCTGCTTGATGGACCTCAACCACCAAGGCGTGGCCGGCCTCCGTTACGCTCCCCTGCGCCGAAGCACCCAGGCGCTGGACGAGCCGACCTTGCCAGGCGGCCCTCTCGCCCGGCGCCAAGGTGCCCGCTGCCCTACTCCGCTCCAACAACCCTTGCGCCAGGAACACTGCCTGGGTCTCGCGCCGCGCGTCATCGAGCGCCTGCAAACCGCGCATTTGCTGGGCCGCCGCAGCAAACAAGCCAAGCGCCAGCACCATGATCGTCAACACCACTTCCAACAGCGTCATGCCGCGCTCCCTCGCGTCCATTCATCCCTCCAGGAAATTTCCTGCCTCTTCACTTCGACCTGGCCGACTGGACGCTCCGCCCACCGGCCTTGAAGCTACAGCGAAGCACTTCCAGGGAGGAATGCACGGTGAAGCAACGTGGCGTAACACTGATACAAATGATGTGCGCGCTGGCATTGGCCGGCCTTCTGGCAAACGTGGGGCTACCAGCCTACAACCAACTCAGTGATGACCTACACCGCGCCTCTGCAGCCCGGGACCTGGCACAGGCCCTGCGCAGCGCACGCAGCCACGCTTTGCTGCAGCAACAAACGGTGTTGGTTGAACCCTTGGAGGGTGATTGGGGCAAGGGATGGCGAACGCGCTTGGCGCACAACAACCAATCGCTGCGCGAGCAACGCCTGGCGCGCAAGTTGAGTATCGCCAGCAACCTGGGCAAGGAAGTGAAGTTCAGTGGATTGGGCGTACCGCTGCGAGGCAACGGTGGGTTCCTGGGCGGAACACTGGAGATTTGCCGCCGCACGGCGCAGGCAAGCCGTTACTGGATAGTGCTGGCCCCCAGCGGCAGGGTCGACCTGCGCACCGTGTCGAACGAGCCGTCACGGTGCGCAGGTGCCTGATCAGATCAGCGAGCGAACCCGCAGTTCCTTGGGCATGGAGAACGTGATGTTCTCTTCGCGGCCATCGAGCTCTTCGGCACCGGTGGCGCCCCAGGCGCGCAGCTGTTCGATGACACCACGCACCAGCACCTCGGGGGCCGAAGCACCAGCGGTGATGCCGATGCGAGCGACACCGTCGAACCAGCCTTGCTGCATGTCCTCGGCGCCGTCGATCAGGTAGGCCGGGGTGCCCATGCGCTCGGCCAGCTCACGCAGGCGGTTGGAGTTGGAGCTGTTGGGGCTGCCGACCACCAGGACCACGTCGCACTCACCGGCCAGTTGCTTGACCGCGTCCTGGCGGTTCTGGGTGGCGTAGCAGATGTCGTCCTTGCGCGGGCCGCCGATGTTCGGGAAGCGCTCGCGCAGGGCATCGATGACACGGCTGGTATCGTCCATCGACAGCGTGGTCTGGGTGACGAAGGCCAGGTTCTGCGGGTCGCGGACCTCAAGCTTGGCAACGTCTTCCTCGTCTTCCACCAGGTAGATGGCGCCGCCATTGCTGGCGTCGTACTGGCCCATGGTGCCTTCGACTTCCGGGTGCCCGGCATGGCCGATGAGGATGCACTCCTTGCCGTCGCGGCTGTACTTGGCCACTTCGATGTGCACCTTGGTCACCAGCGGACAGGTGGCGTCGAATACCTTCAGGCCACGGCCTGCAGCTTCCTGGCGTACGGCCTGGGAAACGCCATGGGCGCTGAAGATGACGATGACGTCGTCCGGCACCTGGTCGAGCTCTTCGACGAAGATGGCGCCACGGTTGCGCAGATCTTCGACCACGAACTTGTTGTGCACCACTTCGTGGCGCACATAGATCGGCGGGCCGAAGACTTCCAGGGCGCGGTTGACGATCTCGATCGCCCGGTCCACCCCGGCGCAAAAGCCGCGAGGGTTGGCGAGTTTGATTTGCATGCTCGGCTCCAGGCTCACAGGGCCTTGACCGCGAGGATTTCCACCTCGAAGGTCAGGGTCTTGCCGGCCAGTGGGTGATTGAAGTCGATGGTCACCTGGTCATCGTCGAATGCCTTGACCACGCCGGGCAACTCGGCATTGGCGGCGTCGTTGAAGATCACCAGCAGGCCTTCGGACAATTCCATGTCGGTGAATTGCGAACGTGGCATGACCTGCACGTTCTGCGGGTTCGGCTGGCCGAAGGCGTTCTCCGGGGCGATGGTCAGGGTGCGCTTGTCGCCGGCCTTGAAGCCGAACAGCGCATTCTCGAAACCAGGCAACAGGTTGCCGTCGCCGACCTTGAAGGTAGCCGGCGACTTGTCGAAGGTGCTGTCGACGGTGTCGCCGTTTTCCAGATGCAACGCGAAGTGCAGGGTAACTTCGGTGTTCTGGCCGATACGGGTCTCAGTCATGGACAGGTTCTCCGGACTTCTTGCTCTTGAACATATCCAGCGCCAGCATCACCGCACCGACGGTGATTGCGCTGTCGGCCAGGTTGAAGGCCGGGAAATACCAACGGTTCTGCCAGTGCACCAGGATGAAGTCGACCACGTGGCCCAGCACGATACGGTCATACAGGTTGCCCAGCGCACCGCCAAGCACCAGGGCCAGGGCAACGGCCAACCAGGTCTCACCGCGCCCCAGGCGCTTGAGCCAGACCACCAGCACGGCGCTGACCACCAGGGCGATCAGGGCGAACAACCAGCGCTGCCAGCCGGAGCTGTCGGCGAGGAAGCTGAACGCAGCGCCGGTGTTGTAGGCCAGGGTCCAGCTGAAGTAGTCGGGGATGACCACGATCTGCTGGTACAGGCTCAAGGCCCCCTCGAAGTAGACCTTGGTGGCCTGGTCAAGGACCAGCACCACCAGGCTCAGCCAGAGCCAGGCAAGGCGCCCGAAGCGCCCCGCTGCAGGGTTAGGCATAGTGGCGCACCTCGCCGGTACCGCTGAGGTTGTCTACGCAGCGGCTGCAGATTTCCGGGTGCTCCGGGTGGCTGCCGACGTCGGCGCGGAAGTGCCAGCAACGGCCGCACTTGGCATGGCCGGATTTGACGACCTTCAGCTTGAGGCCTTCGACCTCGGTTGTCACGGCATCGGCCGGTGCCTGGACGAACGGCACCACACTGGCCGCCGAGGTGATCAGCACGAAGCGCAGCTCGTCACCCAGCTTGGCCAGGTCGGCGCTCAGGCCCTCTTCGGCGAACAGGGTAACTTCGGCCTGCAGGTTGCCACCGATGGCCTTGGCGGCGCGCTGGTTCTCCAGTTCCTTGTTGACCGCGGCCTTGACGGCCATGACGCGGTCCCAGTAGGCGCGATCCAGCTCGAAGCCCTCAGGCAGCTCGGACAGGCCCTGGTACCAGGTGTTGAGCATGACCGACTCGTTACGCTCGCCCGGCAGGTACTGCCAGATTTCGTCGGCGGTGAACGCCAGGATCGGCGCGATCCAGCGCACCAGCGCTTCACTGATGTGGTACAGCGCGGTCTGGCAGGAACGACGGGCGACGCTGTTGGCGCCGGTGGTGTACTGGCGGTCCTTGATGATGTCGAGGTAGAAACCACCCAGCTCCTGGACGCAGAAGTTGTGCACTTTGGAGTAGACGTTCCAGAAACGGTACTCGCTGTAGTGCTCCTCCAGCTCGCGCTGCAGCAGCAGGGTGCGGTCGACGGCCCAGCGGTCCAGGGCCAGCATGTCGTCGGCCGGCAGCAGGTCGCGGGCCGGGTCGAAGCCGGACAGGTTCGACAGCAGGAAGCGCGCGGTGTTGCGGATACGACGGTAGGCGTCGGCGCTGCGCTGCAGAATCTGCTCGGAAACGGCCATCTCGCCGGAATAGTCGGTGGCAGAGACCCACAGGCGCAGGATGTCGGCACCCAGGGTGTCGTTGACCTTCTGCGGCTCGATGGTGTTGCCCAGCGACTTGGACATCTTGCGGCCGCTCTCGTCCACGGTGAAGCCGTGGGTCAGCAGCTCGCGGTATGGCGCGTGGTTGTCGATGGCGCAGCCGGTCAGCAGGGAAGAATGGAACCAGCCACGATGCTGGTCGGAACCTTCCAGGTACAGGTCGGCGCGCGGGCCGGTGGCGTGGCCGATGTCGTGGGAACCACGCAGCACGTGCCAGTGGGTGGTGCCGGAGTCGAACCACACGTCCAGAGTGTCGCTGATCTTGTCGTACTGGCTAGCTTCGTCACCGAGCAGCTCGGCGGCGTCGAGCTTGAACCAGGCTTCGATGCCTTCCTTCTCGACACGCTTGGCCACTTCTTCCATCAGCTCGACGGTGCGCGGGTGCAGCTCGCCGGTCTGCTTGTCAAGGAAGAACGGAATCGGTACACCCCAGTTGCGCTGGCGCGAGATGCACCAGTCTGGGCGGTTGGCGATCATCGCGTGCAGGCGCGCCTGGCCCCAGGACGGGACGAACTTGGTCTGCTCGATGGCCTTGAGGGCACGCTCGCGCAGCGGCTCGCCGGTGTTGGGCTGCTTGTCCATGCCGACGAACCATTGGGCGGTGGCGCGGTAGATCAGCGGGGTCTTGTGGCGCCAGCAGTGCATGTAGCTGTGGCTGATGGTCTCGGTGTGCATCAGCGCACCGACTTCACTCAGCTTGTCAACGATGGCTGGGCCCGCCTTGAAAATGAACTGGCCACCGAAGAATTCCAATGATGGCACGTACACCCCGTTGCTCTGCACCGGGGTGAGGATTTCGTCATTGTGCATGCCGTAGCGTTTGCAGGTAACGAAGTCGTCTTCGCCATAGGATGGCGAAGTGTGGACGATGCCGGTACCGGCGCTGAGTTCCACGTAATCAGCCAGGTAAACTGGCGAATTGCGATCGTAAAACGGGTGTCGGAAATTGATTAGTTCCAGCGATGCGCCCGGCGCACGGGCAACCACCTGCCCTTCGCGACCATACCGCTTGAGGCAGGATGCTACCAATTCTTCTGCCAGAACCAGGAAGCGATCACCTGTATCTACCAGGGCATAGCTAAAATCGGCATGCACACTCAGCGCCTGATTGGCCGGAATCGTCCATGGCGTGGTGGTCCAGATAACCATCGCCGTTGGTTTGGCCAGACTGTCCAGGCCGAAGGCGGCAGCTAGCTTGCCAGCATCGGAGTCGGAAATCGGAAAGGCAACGTCAAGCGTCTGGGATTGTTTGTCTGCGTACTCGACCTCCGCCTCGGCCAGGGCCGATCCGCAGTCGAAACACCAATTCACAGGCTTGAGGCCCTTGAACACGAAGCCTTGCTTGACCATTTCGGCCAGGGCGCGGATTTCACCGGCCTCGTTGGCGAAGTCCATGGTCTTGTAGGGATTGTTCCAATCACCCAGCACGCCCAGGCGGATGAACTCGGTCTTCTGCCCTTCGATCTGCTCGGCAGCATATTCGCGGCACAGCTCGCGGGTGCGGTCGGCAGTCAGGTGCTTGCCGTGGCTGACCTCGACCTTGTGCTCGATCGGCAGGCCGTGGCAGTCCCAGCCCGGTACATAGGGCGCGTCGAAGCCCGACAGGGTCTTGGAGCGGACGATCATGTCCTTGAGGATCTTGTTCAGCGCATGACCGATGTGGATCTTGCCGTTGGCGTAGGGCGGGCCGTCGTGCAGGACGAACTTCGGACGATCCTTGCCAATTTCGCGCAGCTTCTGGTACAGGCCAATGCTGTCCCAGCGCTGCAGGATCTGCGGTTCGCGCTGAGGCAGGCCGGCCTTCATCGGGAAGGCGGTGTCCGGAAGGTTTAGCGTGGCTTTGTAGTCGGTCATTTCAGGCTCTTCGTTAGCGGTTGAGCGTGCCAGTGGGCACGTGCGGCGGCGATGTCCGCGTCGATCGCCGACTTCAGCGCCTCCAGGGAGGCGAAACGCTGCTCCTCGCGCAGCTTGTGGTGGAATTCCACCGTCAGGCGCCGGCCATAGAGATCGCCGGCATAGTCCAGTAGATGAATCTCGAGGTGCGGCCGGCCGTCGCCAGCGACGGTGGGGCGCACACCGATGTTGCCGACACCCGGCCAGGCCTTGCCGTCGATCTCGATGCTGGCCAGGTAGACCCCGGACAGCGGCACGCGGCGGCGCTTGAGCTGGATGTTGGCAGTCGGCGTGCCGAGCTGGCGGGCCAGCTTCTGCCCGTGCAGCACGCGACCGGTAATACGGTATGGGCGGCCCAGCAGGTGCTCGGCCAGCGCGAAGTCGCCATCGGCCAGCGCCTTGCGCACTTCGGTGCTGCTAACGCGCAGGCCGTCCTGGATCACGGTGTTGGCGGCCTCGACCGAGAAACCGTAGTGCTTGCCGGCCTCGACCAGGAAGGCGAAGTCGCCGGCGCGGTCACAGCCGAAACGGAAGTCATCCCCCACCTCGAGGTGGCGCACGCCCAGGCCGTCGACCAGGATCGTCTTGACGAATTCGTCAGCGCTGAGCTTGCTCAGGCGCTGGTTGAAGGCCAGGCACAGGACCCGGTCGATGCCTTCGGCGGCCAGCAGCTCGACCTTGTCGCGCAGCCGGGCCAGGCGGGCCGGCGCGGTATCGGGGGCGAAGTATTCGCGCGGCTGTGGCTCGAAAATGACTACGCAAGTCGGGAGGCCAAGCGCCTGCCCACGCTCACGCAGGCGCGCCAGGATTGCCTGGTGGCCACGGTGAACCCCGTCGAAGTTGCCAATGGTGGCGACACAGCCCCGATGCTCGGGGCGCAGGTTGTGAAGACCTCGAACCAGCTGCATAACGCGCTTCTTGCTCATAAAGTGGCCGATTATAACCACACCCGGGCGCCGGTGACAGGCAGCAGCGCCACAGGGCGGCGTGGAATGCGAAAAACCGACGCCTGACCCGCCGTTGCCCTCAGTGCAAGGCCTTGCGGGCGAAATGCCGGGGGCGGAAGCCGCACAGGTACAGGCAACCGAAGTAGGTCACCACGCCTGCGAGGATCAACGCGCCCAGACGCAGGAAGCGCTCGGGCATACCGCCCTGCTCCCAGGCTGGCAGGTAATGCATGCCGGCCAGCAGCACGCCGGACATCAACGTAACCGCCAGCAGCAGCTTGAGCAGGAACATCGTCCAGCCCGGCTGCGGCTTGAACAGCTGCTGGCTGCGCAGCTTCCAGTACAACAGGCCGGCATTGAGGCAGGCGCCGAGGCTGATGGCCAAGGCAAGCCCGGCATGCTGCAGCGGGCCGATGAGCGCCAGGTTGAGCAATTGCGTGCAGACCAGGGTGAAGATCGCGATCTTCACGGGCGTGCGGATATTCTGCTGCGCATAGAAGCCCGGTGCCAGTACCTTGACCAGGATGATCGCCAGCAGGCCGACGGAGTAGGCGATCAGCGCGCGCTGGGTCATGGCCGCATCGAACGCAGTGAACTTGCCGTACTGGAACAACGCCACGGTCAGCGGTTCGGCGAGGATCGCCAGGGCCAGGGTGCAAGGCAATACGAGCAGGAAGCACAGGCGCAGGCCCCAGTCGAGGATCCGCGAATACTCGTGGCGGTCACGGTTGGCGTAGGTCTTGGCCAGGGTAGGCAGCAGGATGGTGCCCAGGGCCACGCCCAGCACGCCCGAGGGCAGCTCCATGAGGCGGTCGGCGTAGTACATCCACGAGACCGAACCTGCCACCAGGAACGAGGCGAAGATGGTGTTGATGATCAGCGAGATCTGACTGACGGAAACGCCGAGAATCGCCGGCAGCATCTGCTTGAGCACCCGCCAGACGCCGGTATCGCGCAAACTCACCCGTGGCAGTACGAGCATGCCGATCTTCTTCAGAGCAGGCAGCTGGTACAGCAACTGTGCCAGGCCACCGGCCAGCACGCCCCAGGCCAGGGCCATGATCGGCGGGTCGAAGTACGGCGTGAGCAACACGGCGAAGGCGATCATCGCCACGTTCAGCAAGGTGGGCGTGAATGCGGGGACGGAAAAGCGGTTCCAGGTGTTGAGGATCGCGCCTACCAGCGAAGACAACGAAATCAGCAATATATAAGGAAAGGTCACCCGCAGCAGAGCCGTGGTCAGTTCGTAGCGCTCGGCACTATCGACGAAACCGGGGGCCGTCACCCAGACGATCCAGGGCGCAGCGAGGATGCCCAGAGCCGTGACCACGGCCAGGACCAAGGTCAGCAGCCCGCTGATGTAAGCGATGAAGGTCCGGGTGGCCTCCTCGCCCTGCTGGGTCTTGTACTCGGCCAGGATCGGTACGAACGCCTGGGAGAAGGCCCCTTCGGCGAAGATGCGCCGCAGCAGGTTGGGCAGCTTGAAGGCGATGAAGAAGGCATCGGTGGCGATGCCGGCGCCGAATACACGGGCCAGGATAGTATCGCGTATGAACCCGAGCACCCGGGAAATCATGGTGATGGAGCTGACGGCGGCCAGGGATTTGAGCAGGTTCATGGAAAAAATTCGCGCCTGAGACGGAGGGCGCTGCCAGAAAGCGCCCGAATATGCGATACTTCCGCGCCTTTTGACGGGGAAGCCAAAACTCCCGAGTTTACAGGTCGCTGCGCAGAAAGAAATCCTTCCTTCTCGCTTGCGCACCGCTCGGCGGAACCCTCAAGGTGGCCTTGACAACCGTTCGACTGATCGGCATGATTCGCGGCCTATTTTGTTTGCTATTTACCTAAAGTCTTTCGAGGAGCTCGACGGTGGCCAACACACCTTCCGCCAAGAAACGTGCAAAACAGGCTGAGAAGCGTCGCAGCCACAACGCCAGCCTGCGTTCCATGGTCCGCACCTACATCAAGAATGTAGTCAAGGCCATCGACGCAAAAGACGCCGAAAAAGCGCAAGCCGCCTACATCCTGGCTGTGCCTGTAATCGACCGTATGGCCGACAAGGGCATCATCCACAAGAACAAGGCTGCTCGCCACAAAGGCCGTCTGAATGGCCACATCAAGGCGCTGAAAGAAGCTGCAGCTGCCTAAGCGACGCGCTTGTCGAAAAACCGACCCTAGGGTCGGTTTTTTATTGCCTGCGATTTGGGGCCGCATTCATGCCCGCTCCTACACAGGGAGAGCGCCTCCTGGCAAAAAGGGCCGCATAGCGGCCCTCTACGCTTACTTGCCGACCTGGATCTTCGGCGCCCACTTCAGCCACTCATCCTCAGGCTTGTCGAACAAGGCGAAGGTCTGCTGCGGCCGGGCCGGGTTGCCCATCTGCTCGCCTTCCGGCGTGGCGAAGGCGATACCGCCATCGATCAACGTCTCCAGCGACTCGGTACGCACCGTGGCGCCTTTGAACAGGCCCCAGTCGAAGCCGAAGCCACTGCTGTTCCAGAAACGGCTGCCGCCGCGCACCAGGGCCGCATAGCGAGGCTCGATGAGGATGTGGATCAGCACGCGGTCTGCCGTTTGCCCCAACTCGAAGCCAGTGACCTTGCCGACCGTGACCTCGCGATAGGTCACCGGTACGCCTGGCTTGATCGAGCCACGCCGGGGCGCACTGAGGGTCAGCGGTAGCCCGACCACCGGGCCGGCCACTTCGGGGGCTTCGGGCAAGGCGATGAAGTCATGCTGGGGCCCCTTGTCCTTGATGGCTGGCAAGACTTCCAGATACTGCCCCCCCACCAGGGTGTCGAGGTTTTCCGTACGTACCAGGCCGAAGGCAGGCTTGACCACCCAGAACTGGGTGCCGGCACGGGCGATGCGCGCCTGCGCCTGGGTGATGCGCGCCCGCAGCAGCACGGCCTGCAGGTCTGCGGTCAGGTCGACACTCTCGATGCTGCCCACATCCAGGCCGCGGAAGCGAATCGCCGTGCCCGGCTTGAGGCCATCGGCGCGATCGACGCGAATGGTGATCAGGGTACCGGCACGGTCGGCGGCTTCCTGGTTCTCGTGCAGGCGGAAACGTGGAATATGGCGTTTGAGGGGCACATCCGGCTTCGGCGTGTCGAAGGCGATACCACCGGCCATGAGCGTCTGCAACGACTCACTCTTGACCTTGATCCCTGACAGGTCACCAGAGAGGGTGATGCCGCTGGCGTTCCAGAACCGTGACGAGCCGTTGACCAGGTTGGCGTATTCCTTCTCGATGTGCACGCCGATCAGGATCCGCTTGCTGTTGCGGGCGAACTGGTAGCTCTGCACGCTACCGACCTTGACCTGGCGATACATCACCGGGCTGCCGACTTCGAGCGAGCCGAGGTTCTCGGCGAACAACACCATGTGCAGGCCCGGCGCCTTGAGGTCCAGCGGTGGCGCCTTGGCACGTGCCTCGAACTCACGCAGGGGCTTGGCGCCCTTCTCGCCCGGGCGGATGGCAATGTAGTTACCTTTGACCAAGGCTTCCAGGCCAGTGATACCCGCCAGCGAAATGGACGGCTTGACCACCCAGAACTGCGTGCCTTCGACGAGGTAGTCTTCGGCCAACGGGTCCAGGGTCAACTCGGCCGTGGCGCTGCTCAGGTCGTCGGCGATCTTCATGGTCTTGAGCGAGCCGACCTGGATACCTTTGTACATGACCGGCGTACGGCCTGCCTGCAGCCCCTCGTAATCCGCCAGCTTGACCTTGATGCGGATACCGGCCTGGGCCGCATCGAAGTCCTCGTACAGGCGGAACGGCAGGCTCGGATCCGTGGGCGGGCTGTCCTTGCGATGCTCAGGGGTCGCGAAGGCGATACCGCCAGCCACAATGCTGGCCAGGGACTCGCTACGCAGCTTCACGCCCGACAGGTCGGCATCGATGCTGATGCCGCTGGCATTCCAGAAACGTGTGTGCTTGCGCACCAGGTTGGCGTAAGCAGGCTCGATGAACACTTTGATCTCGACGGTATCCTGGTCTTCGGAGAGGCGGTAGCTCTTCACCCGGCCGACCTTGATCTGCTTGTAGAAGACAGGACTGTCGCGGTTGAGCGACCCCAGGCGATCCGCCTTGAGGGTCAGGTGCAGGCCCGGCTCGGTGTCAGACAGAGGCGGTGCTTCCGACAAGGCGGTGAAGCGCTTGGTCTTCTCGCCCTCGCCAGGGCTGACAGCGATGTAGTTACCCGAGACCAGGGTTTCCAGGCCGGAGATACCGGCCAGGCTGACGCTTGGCTTGACCAACCAGAAGCGCGTACCGGTGGTCAGGTGTGGCTCGGCGGCCTTGTTCATCTCGATGGTGGCGATGACACCGGTGTTGCTGCCTTCCGCATCGAGCACCAGGGTCTTCACCTTGCCGACCGACATGCCTTTGTAGATGACTTCGGTCTTGTTGGCGACGATGCCTTCACCGGACAGGAAACGCACTTGGATATCCACCCCCGAATCACGGTAGGCCTGCCAGGCCAGCCAGCCACCGATCACCAACGCGATCAGCGGCAGGATCCAGATGGCCGACCAGTTCGAGGCTGGGCGGGTTTTAGCCGTAGGCATGTCACTCATGGTCGTCATCCGACTCCGTGTTATCCCAGATCAGTCGGGGATCGAAAGTTAAAGCAGCGAGCATCGTCAAAATCACCACAGAGGCGAAAGCGACGGCGCCCAGGTTGGCTTCGACGCTGGCGATGCGGCCGAAATTCACCACTGCCACCAGGATGGCAATGACGAAAATATCCAGCATGGACCAACGCCCAATGAATTCGATGAAGCGGTACATCAATATCCTCTGCCGGGCCGACAGGGGCTGGTGCCGCTGCACCG
The DNA here is from genome assembly GCF_020151015.1 of Pseudomonas sp. p1(2021b). Classification (NCBI taxonomy): domain Bacteria; kingdom Pseudomonadati; phylum Pseudomonadota; class Gammaproteobacteria; order Pseudomonadales; family Pseudomonadaceae; genus Pseudomonas; species Pseudomonas sp. p1(2021b). Next base: position 719,544 of record NZ_CP083746.1, on the reverse strand, counting down.
AATAAAGCAGCAGCCCGATGCCGACCAACTTGAACGTCGGCACCAGGATACTGGCGATGAACACCACGGCAGCAATAGGCAGCATGCCGTGCTTGAGCAGGGTGATGACGCCGGACATGATCGTGTCCGGGCTGCCCTGCCCCAACGCACTCACCGTCATGATCGGCAAGACGTTGGCAGGGATGTAGAGAATTGTCGCCGTGATGAGCAACGCCCAGGTACGCACGATGCTGTTAGGCCGACGCGCATGCACGATCGCCCCACAGCGGGTGCAGGTCTGCGAATCACTACCAGGTTCCTGGCGGTTGAGCTCATGGCATTCATTGCAGACCAGGATGCCTGCATCAATCGCCCGCATGCTCATCCTCCCCCGATAATGCACTCCAGATCTGGTGTGGCGACATCACGACTTCCAGCCAGACCTGAACCAGCAACAGGCTGATGAAACAGAACAGGCCAAGCCCTATGGTCAGTTCAGCCAGGTCGACCAGTTTGACGATCGCAACCAGAACCCCCATGAAATACACCTCGAGCATGCCCCAGTCTCGCAGGTGATGATAGACACGATAGAAAAGCAGGCCATGGCTGCGTCCGATATCCAGGCGGATGCTCAGCAATACCAGCAACTGGCAGAGCAACTTGAGCAACGGAATCGCCATGCTGCACAGGAACACCACCACGGAAACACCGCGCATCTGCGAGTTGTACAGGCCCAGCACACCGCTCCAGACAGTGTCGTCTGAGGTCTGGCCGAGCAGGTGCAATTGCATGATGGGCAGGAAGTTGGCGGGCACATAAAGCAACAGCGCAGTGATCACCAGAGCCAGGCTGCGGTTGACCACGTTATGGCGGTGAGCATAGAGCTCGTAACCGCAGCGGGGGCAATGCGCCTTTTCGTCATTCTGCAACGTTGGCTTGCGCATCAGCAGGTCGCATTCATGGCAGGCGACGAGCTCTTCCAGCGGCAACTGAGCCAGCGCTTCGGGGTCGGGGGGGTTGGGCATATCAGACGTCTGAATGGAGGAATGGGCTCTATTCTAGTGTTCTGACTCGAATTGTGGGAGATAGCCATAACGGTAACCCACTTTTATGTAGGAGCGGCCTTGTGCCGCGAAGCGGGCGCGCAGCGGCCGTAAGCCCAGGCGACGCGGTGTGCCTAGACGATCGGGGTGGCAGGGTTGGCGGTCGCTGCGCGATCGATTCGCGGCATAAGGCCGCTCAGGGAGAGGCGCGCGTCTTTCGGGGAGCGGAAAGACAAAACCCCTACCTGCTCGCGCAGATAGGGGTTTTGCGAAATGAATCTTGACGATGACCTACTCTCACATGGGGAAGCCCCACACTACCATCGGCGATGCATCGTTTCACTGCTGAGTTCGGGATGGGATCAGGTGGTTCCAATGCTCTATGGTCGTCAAGAAATTCTGTTGCCAGAACGTCCAGATGGACATGCCAGCCAATTCGGATATGTGAATTTGTGATGCAAACTTTCGGTTCGTTCGTCTTCACCACCGCAATTCGCAACAGCAAATTGCTTGGGTGTTATATGGTCAAGCCTCACGGGCAATTAGTATCGGTTAGCTCAACGCCTCACAGCGCTTACACACCCGACCTATCAACGTCGTAGTCTTCGACGGCCCTTCAGGGGATTCAAGATCCCAGTGAGATCTCATCTTGAGGCAAGTTTCCCGCTTAGATGCTTTCAGCGGTTATCTCTTCCGAACATAGCTACCCGGCAATGCCACTGGCGTGACAACCGGAACACCAGAGGTTCGTCCACTCCGGTCCTCTCGTACTAGGAGCAGCCCCTCTCAAATCTCAAACGTCCACGGCAGATAGGGACCGAACTGTCTCACGACGTTCTAAACCCAGCTCGCGTACCACTTTAAATGGCGAACAGCCATACCCTTGGGACCGGCTTCAGCCCCAGGATGTGATGAGCCGACATCGAGGTGCCAAACACCGCCGTCGATATGAACTCTTGGGCGGTATCAGCCTGTTATCCCCGGAGTACCTTTTATCCGTTGAGCGATGGCCCTTCCATACAGAACCACCGGATCACTAAGACCTACTTTCGTACCTGCTCGACGTGTGGGTCTCGCAGTCAAGCGCGCTTTTGCCTTTATACTCTGCGACCGATTTCCGACCGGTCTGAGCGCACCTTCGTACTCCTCCGTTACTCTTTGGGAGGAGACCGCCCCAGTCAAACTACCCACCATACACTGTCCTCGATCCGGATCACGGACCTGAGTTAGAACCTCAAGGTTGCCAGGGTGGTATTTCAAGGATGGCTCCATGAGAACTGGCGTCCCCACTTCAAAGCCTCCCACCTATCCTACACAAGCAAGCTCAAAGTCCAGTGCAAAGCTATAGTAAAGGTTCACGGGGTCTTTCCGTCTAGCCGCGGATACACTGCATCTTCACAGCGATTTCAATTTCACTGAGTCTCGGGTGGAGACAGCGCCGCCATCGTTACGCCATTCGTGCAGGTCGGAACTTACCCGACAAGGAATTTCGCTACCTTAGGACCGTTATAGTTACGGCCGCCGTTTACCGGGGCTTCGATCAAGAGCTTCGCTTGCGCTAACCCCATCAATTAACCTTCCGGCACCGGGCAGGCGTCACACCCTATACGTCCACTTTCGTGTTTGCAGAGTGCTGTGTTTTTAATAAACAGTCGCAGCGGCCTGGTATCTTCGACCGGCATGGGCTTACGGAGCAAGTCCTTCACCCTCGCCGGCGCACCTTCTCCCGAAGTTACGGTGCCATTTTGCCTAGTTCCTTCACCCGAGTTCTCTCAAGCGCCTTGGTATTCTCTACCCGACCACCTGTGTCGGTTTGGGGTACGGTTCCCAGTTATCTGAAGCTTAGGAGCTTTTCTTGGAAGCATGGCATCAACCACTTCGTCGCCTGAAGGCAACTCGTCATCAGCTCTCGGCCTTGAAATCCCGGATTTGCCTAAGATTTCAGCCTACCACCTTAAACTTGGACAACCAACGCCAAGCTGGCCTAGCCTTCTCCGTCCCTCCATCGCAATAACTGGAAGTACAGGAATATTAACCTGTTTTCCATCGACTACGCTTTTCAGCCTCGCCTTAGGGACCGACTAACCCTGCGTCGATTAACGTTGCGCAGGAAACCTTGGTCTTTCGGCGTGCGAGTTTTTCACTCGCATTGTCGTTACTCATGTCAGCATTCGCACTTCTGATACCTCCAGCAAGCTTCTCAACTCACCTTCACAGGCTTACAGAACGCTCCTCTACCGCATCACCCTAAGGTGATACCCGTAGCTTCGGTGCATGGTTTGAGCCCCGTTACATCTTCCGCGCAGGCCGACTCGACTAGTGAGCTATTACGCTTTCTTTAAAGGATGGCTGCTTCTAAGCCAACCTCCTAGCTGTCTAAGCCTTCCCACATCGTTTCCCACTTAACCATGACTTTGGGACCTTAGCTGACGGTCTGGGTTGTTTCCCTTTTCACGACGGACGTTAGCACCCGCCGTGTGTCTCCCATGCTCGGCACTTCCAGGTATTCGGAGTTTGCATCGGTTTGGTAAGTCGGGATGACCCCCTAGCCGAAACAGTGCTCTACCCCCTGGAGTGATACATGAGGCGCTACCTAAATAGCTTTCGAGGAGAACCAGCTATCTCCGAGCTTGATTAGCCTTTCACTCCGATCCACAGGTCATCCGCTAACTTTTCAACGGTAGTCGGTTCGGTCCTCCAGTCAGTGTTACCTAACCTTCAACCTGCCCATGGATAGATCGCCCGGTTTCGGGTCTATACCCAGCGACTAAACGCCCTATTAAGACTCGCTTTCGCTACGCCTCCCCTATTCGGTTAAGCTCGCCACTGAATATAAGTCGCTGACCCATTATACAAAAGGTACGCAGTCACCTAACAAAGTAGGCTCCCACTGCTTGTACGCATACGGTTTCAGGTTCTATTTCACTCCCCTCTCCGGGGTTCTTTTCGCCTTTCCCTCACGGTACTGGTTCACTATCGGTCAGTCAGTAGTATTTAGCCTTGGAGGATGGTCCCCCCATGTTCAGACAAAGTTTCTCGTGCTCCGTCCTACTCGATTTCACTGGCAAGAGATTTTCGTGTACGGGGCTATCACCCACTATGGCCGCACTTTCCAGAGCGTTCCACTAATCTCAAGCCAGCTTAAGGGCTGGTCCCCGTTCGCTCGCCACTACTAAGGGAATCTCGGTTGATTTCTTTTCCTCAGGGTACTTAGATGTTTCAGTTCCCCTGGTTCGCCTCTTACACCTATGTATTCAGTGCAAGATACCTAGGTTATCCTAGGTGGGTTCCCCCCATTCAGAGATCTCTGGATCACAGTCTGTTTGCCGACTCCCCAAAGCTTATCGCAGGCTACCACGTCTTTCATCGCCTCTGACTGCCAAGGCATCCACCGTATGCGCTTCTTCACTTGACCATATAACCCCAAGCAATCTGGTTATACTGTGAAGACGACATTCGCCGAAAATTCGCATTGATGCTCTTGCGAGCAACTCACAAATTTTACCTTAGCCTGATGGCCCACCAGTGAAAGTGGTCATCAGTCTATCTATCACATATCCGAATTTTTAAAGAACGATCTGACAAAAGTCAGAAATCAACATTCGCAGCGGAATGCTCATTTCTAAGTTCTGCAGGTAACTGTGCAGCAAAGCAAATGGTGGAGCCAAGCGGGATCGAACCGCTGACCTCCTGCGTGCAAGGCAGGCGCTCTCCCAGCTGAGCTATGGCCCCGTCGTCTCTGCACCCAGCGAATGGTAGGTCTGGGCAGATTTGAACTGCCGACCTCACCCTTATCAGGGGTGCGCTCTAACCAACTGAGCTACAGACCTATAACAGGGTCGCGTTACAGCATCGTCTTCTTCAAGGAATCAAGCAATTCGTGTGGGAGCTCATCAGCAGGCTGATGTCTTCGATTAAGGAGGTGATCCAGCCGCAGGTTCCCCTACGGCTACCTTGTTACGACTTCACCCCAGTCATGAATCACACCGTGGTAACCGTCCTCCCGAAGGTTAGACTAGCTACTTCTGGTGCAACCCACTCCCATGGTGTGACGGGCGGTGTGTACAAGGCCCGGGAACGTATTCACCGCGACATTCTGATTCGCGATTACTAGCGATTCCGACTTCACGCAGTCGAGTTGCAGACTGCGATCCGGACTACGATCGGTTTTGTGAGATTAGCTCCACCTCGCGGCTTGGCAACCCTCTGTACCGACCATTGTAGCACGTGTGTAGCCCAGGCCGTAAGGGCCATGATGACTTGACGTCATCCCCACCTTCCTCCGGTTTGTCACCGGCAGTCTCCTTAGAGTGCCCACCATGACGTGCTGGTAACTAAGGACAAGGGTTGCGCTCGTTACGGGACTTAACCCAACATCTCACGACACGAGCTGACGACAGCCATGCAGCACCTGTGTCAGAGTTCCCGAAGGCACCAATCCATCTCTGGAAAGTTCTCTGCATGTCAAGGCCTGGTAAGGTTCTTCGCGTTGCTTCGAATTAAACCACATGCTCCACCGCTTGTGCGGGCCCCCGTCAATTCATTTGAGTTTTAACCTTGCGGCCGTACTCCCCAGGCGGTCAACTTAATGCGTTAGCTGCGCCACTAAAATCTCAAGGATTCCAACGGCTAGTTGACATCGTTTACGGCGTGGACTACCAGGGTATCTAATCCTGTTTGCTCCCCACGCTTTCGCACCTCAGTGTCAGTATCAGTCCAGGTGGTCGCCTTCGCCACTGGTGTTCCTTCCTATATCTACGCATTTCACCGCTACACAGGAAATTCCACCACCCTCTACCATACTCTAGCTCGCCAGTTTTGGATGCAGTTCCCAGGTTGAGCCCGGGGCTTTCACATCCAACTTAACGAACCACCTACGCGCGCTTTACGCCCAGTAATTCCGATTAACGCTTGCACCCTCTGTATTACCGCGGCTGCTGGCACAGAGTTAGCCGGTGCTTATTCTGTCGGTAACGTCAAAACAGCAAGGTATTAACTTACTGCCCTTCCTCCCAACTTAAAGTGCTTTACAATCCGAAGACCTTCTTCACACACGCGGCATGGCTGGATCAGGCTTTCGCCCATTGTCCAATATTCCCCACTGCTGCCTCCCGTAGGAGTCTGGACCGTGTCTCAGTTCCAGTGTGACTGATCATCCTCTCAGACCAGTTACGGATCGTCGCCTTGGTGAGCCATTACCTCACCAACTAGCTAATCCGACCTAGGCTCATCTGATAGCGTGAGGTCCGAAGATCCCCCACTTTCTCCCGTAGGACGTATGCGGTATTAGCGCCCCTTTCGGAACGTTGTCCCCCACTACCAGGCAGATTCCTAGGCATTACTCACCCGTCCGCCGCTGAATCAAGGAGCAAGCTCCCGTCATCCGCTCGACTTGCATGTGTTAGGCCTGCCGCCAGCGTTCAATCTGAGCCATGATCAAACTCTTCAGTTCAATACTGCTTGGGTTTTAAGAAACCCTAAACTTGGCTCAGCAATCTCAAATGACTATGTGATTTCTCGCATGGCCACTTGTGATGCTGATAATCTTGGCGACTATCAGACCGTACTCACAAGCACCCACACGAATTGCTTGATTCGATTGTTAAAGAGCGATTTGGTTAAGCGCTTTGCTCAACCGAGGCCGCGCATTCTACGCTTTCCTCAGAGTCTGTCAAGCGTTTATTTTGAAGTTTTTCGTTCAACTTCAACCGCTTAACGCGCTGCGATCTCTCGTAGCGGGAGGCGAATCATACAGCGTTAAAACCTGCTGTCAACTGCCTTTTTCACCGCTGTCGATCTGTGAGACCGAAGCCTTCCGATACTACCTGAAGCGTTCAACTCATTGAATCTCAAGGAGTTTTGCGTTTCGACTGCGTCGGAAGTGGGGCGCATTATAAGGGGATTCAGAAGGGCGTCAACAGTTATTTCAATAAAGTTTCAACCTGCCCTCCCCCGCCCCACCAAGCGAGGGACACGGCGCCATACCGGCGGCAATCGCACGGCCAATAACAGCGCACCAATAGAGGCATACACCACCCATTCCTTGAGGTCCGAACGCACGATCCAGAGAAAGTGCAGCAGCCCCAGCCCCAGGATGACGTATACCAATCTGTGCAACTTCTTCCACCGGGCACCCAGCCGCCGTTGACTGTATCGATTGGAAGTGGCCGCCAGCGCGAGCAGGCCCAGGAAGCCCAGGAAACCGACGATGATGTACGGCCGCTTGCGCAGCTCGACACCCAACTGCCCCCAATCCAGCCCCAGGATAAACACCATATAGGCCGTCATGTGCAGCATGATATAGGCAAAGCACCACAACCCCAGCTGTCGGCGCACCACAATCCAGCCCGACCACCCCGTCAGCCGTTGCAACGGCGTCATGCCCAGGGTGACCAGGAGAAAGGTCAACGCGCCCAACCCCAGGCGATCCACCAGGATCTTGCCAGGATCGGGCCCGAGCAAGCCCATAGCTGCCTCATAGAGCCACCAGGCCGGGAGCACGCACCCCACCAGGAAGATAGCCAGACGAAACCAGGGATAGCGCATCAATAGTTCTTCCGCAGGTCGAGCCCGGTATACAGCGACGCCACTTCATCGGCGTAGCCATTGAACATCAAGGTATCGCGCACATTGGGGCTGAACAGCCCGCTAGGCAGGCGCCGCTCCCTGGCCTGAGTCCAACGCGGGTGATCCACCGTCGGGTTGACGTTGGCATAGAATCCGTACTCCTCGGGCGCCAGGCTCTGCCAAGTCGTGCGCGGCTGCTCTTCCACCAGGCTCATACGCACGATCGACTTGATGCTCTTGAACCCGTACTTCCAAGGCACCACCAGGCGCAGCGGTGCGCCATTCTGATTGGCCAGCTCACGGCCATACATCCCCACTGCCAGGATTGCCAGCGGGTTCATCGCCTCATCCAGGCGCAACCCTTCTACATAGGGCCAGTCGATCAGGGCAAAGCCTGAACGCTGGCCGGGCATGGACTTGGGGTCCTGCAGGGTTTCGAAGCGCACATAACGCGCCTTCGAGGTCGGCTGCACCTGCTTGAGTACTTCGGCCAAGGGGAAGCCCAGCCAGGGAATGACCATCGACCATGCCTCGACGCAGCGCAAGCGGTAGATGCGTTCCTCGAGCTGGTAGGGTTTGACGAAGTCCTCCAGGGCATAGCGACCTGGCTTGGCCACCTCGCCATCGACCACCAGACTCCAGGGTTCGGTCTTCAGGCTGCCGGCATTGGCGGCTGGGTCGCCTTTGTCCGGCCCGAACTCATAGAAGTTGTTGTAGTGCGTGGCGTCCTTGAAGGGCGTGATCGCCTCATCTTTGACCGTGACCGCCTGCCAACGTGTACCCGCGAGCTTTTCGCCGAACCAACGTGGCGGCGCGCCTGGCGCGACATCGGCATAGCGCGACGGCTCAGCCGCCATACCGGCTGCCGGCAGCGCACTGAGCGCCAGGCCGGCAAGGGAGCCGCCGATCAAGGTACGCCGGGAAAGATAGATAGTTTCAGGGGTGATCTCCGATGCTTTGCAATCGGACGATCTGGGAGACTTGATAAGCATGACGGCTCCATAGCACAGGCAACGGATGTACCTGTAAGACTATGGAGCCGGAGGGTTATTCCAGCATTAACTCATTGAGGTGTCTTGCGACGGCGACCACGCAGCAGGTACTGCACCGGGCCGGACACGGCATAACCGAGGAAGATCAGCAGCAGGATACGGGGCGGGTCGCTGAACACCACGGCGAACACCAGCACTACGGCCAGGATCGCAACGAACGGCACACGCCCCTTGAGGTCAAGCTCCTTGAAGCTGTTGTACTTGATGTTGCTGACCATCAGCATACCCGCAGCCGCCACCAACAAGGCAACCAGGAACGACAGCTTGGAGCCCTGGATACCGTAGTCGCTGAAGGCCCATACGGTACCGGCGACCACACCTGCGGCGGCCGGGCTGGCCAGGCCGATGAAGTAGCGCTTGTCGGCGGTGCCGACCTGGGTGTTGAAACGCGCCAGGCGCAGTGCAGCACCTGCGACATAGATGAACGCCACCATCCAGCCGACCTTGCCCATATCGCCCAACGCCCAGACAAAGGCCAGCAGTGCAGGTGCGACGCCAAAGGCGGCCATATCCGACAGCGAGTCGTATTCGGCGCCGAATGCGCTTTGGGTGTTGGTCATGCGTGCCACGCGACCGTCCAGGCTGTCGAGGACCATGGCCACGAAGATGGCGATTGCGGCGAAGGCGAAATACTTGCTCGCTTCGCGCGGGTCGCCCGCACTGAGATAGCCGTGAGCACTGATGGAGCTGACGATCGAGTAGAACCCGGCAAACAGGTTGGCGGTCGTGAACAGGTTGGGCAGCAGATAGATGCCACGATGGCGGACCTTGCGGCCTTCGGCGTCATGCCCTTCTTCAATATGCTCATCGACAGGTAGCAGGCTTTCGGCGTCGGAGGGCTTGTTCGGCTCTTCGGGACGTTCGCTCATGAAAAATACCTTGCAACGGAAGTGGAAAAAATTCGACATGGGCCTGCTAAACAGGTTCTAACGGCAAGCCACTGGTCGCTTTATACCAGAAGCCGGCCGCCTAAATGAAAAAACGCGGCCGAAGCCGCGTTTTTTCATGTATCGAAGCAGACCTTAGTTCTTGGTCTTGTCGACGATCTTGTTGGCAGCGATCCACGGCATCATGGAACGCAGCTGCTCGCCGATGACTTCGATGCCATGGGCAGCGTTGTTGCGACGCTTGGCAGTCATGGACGGGTAGTTGGTGGCGCCTTCGGAGATGAACATCTTCGCGTATTCGCCGTCCTGGATGCGCTTCAGAGCGTTGCGCATGGCCTTGCGGGATTCTTCGTTGATGACTTCCGGACCGGTGACGTACTCACCGTACTCGGCGTTGTTGGAGATCGAGTAGTTCATGTTGGCGATACCGCCTTCGTACATGAGGTCGACGATCAGCTTCAGCTCGTGCAGGCACTCGAAGTAGGCCATTTCCGGGGCATAGCCCGCTTCGACCAGGGTTTCGAAACCGGCTTTGACCAGCTCGACGGTACCACCGCACAGAACGGCCTGCTCGCCGAACAGGTCGGTTTCGGTCTCGTCCTTGAAGGTGGTTTCGATGATGCCGGTACGGCCACCGCCGACACCCGAGGCGTACGACAGAGCAACGTTCTTGGCGTTGCCGGAGGCGTCCTGGTAGACAGCGATCAGGTCAGGGATGCCGCCGCCCTTGACGAACTCGGAGCGCACGGTGTGGCCCGGCGCCTTCGGCGCGATCATGATCACGTCGAGGTCGGCACGCGGAACGACCTGGTTGTAGTGGATCGAGAAGCCGTGGGAGAAGGCCAGGGTAGCGCCCTTCTTGATGTTCGGCTCGATCTCGTTCTTGTACAGAGCGCCCTGGAACTCGTCCGGGGTCAGGATCATGACCAGGTCGGCGGCAGCGACGGCAGTGGCCACGTCGGCCACTTTCAGGCCGTGGGCTTCTGCCTTGGCCACGGTGGCCGAACCTTTACGCAGACCGACGGTAACGTCCACACCGGAGTCCTTCAGGTTGCACGCCTGGGCGTGGCCTTGGGAGCCATAACCGATGATGGCGACTTTCTTGCCCTGGATGATGGAAAGGTCGCAGTCTTTGTCGTAATAAACTTTCATGAAATACCCCTGTTATATCTCGGCTCCACGGAGCCATCACTGATTCTTGTATGCGTATTCAGATACTGAGCACTTTGTCGCCACGGGCAATGCCGGTAACGCCGCTGCGCACGGTTTCCAGGATCGACGCCGTGCCGATGGCCTGGATGAAGCTGTCCAGCTTGTCGCTGGTGCCGCTCAGTTGCACGGTGTACACGCTGGCGGTGACGTCGACGATCTGGCCACGGAAGATATCCGTGGTGCGCTTGATCTCGGCGCGCTGGGCGCCGGTGGCCTTGACCTTGACCAGCATCAGCTCGCGCTCGATGTGAGCACTTTCCGACAGATCGACGAGTTTGACCACTTCGACCAGCTTGTTCAGGTTCTTGGTGATCTGTTCGATCACTTCGTCATGACCAACGGTCGTCAGGGTCAGGCGCGACAGGGTCGGATCCTCGGTCGGCGCCACGGTCAGGCTTTCGATGTTGTAGTTACGCTGGGAGAACAGGCCGACCACGCGAGACAAGGCACCGGGTTCGTTTTCCAACAGCAGGGAAATGATGTGCCGCATATCAGGTACGCTCCGTCTTGCTCAGCCACATGTCACGCATCGAGCCGTCCTTGATCTGCATCGGATAGACGTGCTCGGTCCTGTCGACCGCGATGTCGATGAACACCAGGCGGTCCTTCATCGCGAAGGCCTCTTCCAGCTTCGGCTTGAGATCCTTCAGGCTGGTGATGCGGATACCCACGTGACCATAGGCCTCGACCAGCTTGACGAAGTCAGGCAGCGACTCCACGTAGGAGTGCGAGTGACGGCCGCTGTAGGCCATGTCCTGCCACTGGCGAACCATGCCCAACACACCGTTGTTCAGGTTGACGATCTTCACCGGCAGGTCGTACTGCATGCAGGTGGACAGCTCCTGGATGTTCATCTGGATACTGCCTTCGCCGGTCACGCAAGCGACGTCCTGATCGGGGAAGTTGAGCTTGATGCCCATTGCCGCCGGGAAACCGAAGCCCATGGTGCCCAGGCCGCCGGAGTTGATCCAACGGTTCGGCTTGTTGAAGCGGTAGTACTGCGCCGCGAACATCTGGTGCTGACCTACGTCGGAGGTGATGAAGGCATCGCCCTTGGTCACTTCGCAGAGGGTCTCGATCACGGTCTGCGGCTTGATCACGCTGCCGTCGCCCTTGTCGTAGGGGAACAGGTCGCGATCACCACGCCATTCTTCGATCTGCTTCCACCAGGCATCCAGCGCGGCCTTGTCAGGCTGCTCGCCGATTTCCTTGAGGATGGCCAGCATCTCGTTGAGGACGCTTTCCACGGGGCCTACGATCGGCACGTCGGCCTTGATCATCTTGGAGATCGACGCCGGGTCGATGTCGATGTGGATGATCTTGGCATTCGGACAGAACTTGGCCGGGCCGTTGACCACGCGGTCATCGAAGCGCGCGCCGACCGCGAAGATCACGTCGGCATTGTGCATGGCCATGTTGGCGGTGTAGCTGCCGTGCATGCCGAGCATGCCGAGGAATTGACGGTCGGTACCCGGGAAGCCCCCCAGGCCCATCAGGGTATTGGTGACCGGCAGGTTCAGCGACTTGGCGATCTCGGTGAGCGCTTCGGAGCCGCCGCCGAGGATGACGCCGCCGCCGGAGTACACCACCGGGCGCTTGGCGGCCAGGAGCATCTCGGCCGCCTTGCGGATCTGGCCGGAGTGACCGCGTACCGCCGGGCTGTAGGAGCGCAGCTTGACCTTCTTCGGGTAGACGTATTCGAACTTCTCGGCCGGGTTGGTCATATCTTTTGGAATGTCGACCACGACCGGGCCTGGGCGACCGGATTGCGCCAGGTAGAAGGCTTTTTTCAGAACTTCGGGGATTTCCGTGGCGTGCTTGACCATGAAGCTGTGCTTCACGATCGGCCGGGAAATACCAATCATGTCGGTTTCCTGGAAGGCATCGGTACCGACCATGGTGCTAGGCACCTGGCCGGACAGGATGACCATCGGGATCGAGTCCATGTAGGCGGTGGCAATGCCGGTGATAGCATTGGTCGCGCCCGGGCCGGAAGTCACCAGCACCACACCGGCCTTGCCGGTGGCACGGGCGTAGCCGTCCGCCATATGGGTGGCAGCCTGCTCATGACGAACCAGGATATGGTTGATCTCCGGTTCCTTGAACAGGGCGTCGTAAACATGAAGGAGAGCACCGCCAGGGTACCCATAGATGTGCTTAACGCCTTCGTCACGCAAGAAGCGGACGACCATCTCAGCGCCAGATAAAAGCTCCACGTTGTTCACCTCTAAAACGCCAGAATACCGCCCTCACTGGGCGGGTCTTAATAGGTTTACTGCCAAGCAGAGCATGAGCGAACGTCAGCACTGACTGAGCAAGTATTGGGAGCACCCCAGAGTGTTGCGGGGGGTTCCCACCCAGCGCGAGGTAACGCGTTGCGGGGTGTAACAAGTCGGCGCGGGTGTGCGCCTCATGATCTGCTTAGCGGGTCTGCTTCTGGCAGTCCCTCTACAGCGGAAACTGGATTCTTCTGATTCGGCACGCGTAAGTCAAGAAAAATTATTGCCAATTTTTCCCAAGGATGAAGTGCTGCCACCACTAAAAACGAGCCCTGCAGCAGAAAAACAAAGAATTTAATAAAAAAGGGCCACAATCTGCGGCCCTCGAAGGAAAAAGAGAAGAAATCAGGCGGAAGGACTGATCAATTGATCGAACGCTGCCAGCAGGCGCCGTAGCTCGCGGCTCTGTTCCGGACGATCGACGAACACGGTTTCGGCCATGACCAGGATGCCGGAGGCGTTGGGCAATGGATGGCCCTGCTCGATGATGATCTTCATGCGGGGCAGGAAAATCCATTGCAGCCACTGCTCGAAGGCCATGGCGTCCACCGCGAAGGGCACCACGCTGGCAAGCGCCTCGGCGCTGGGTGCTTCCTCGCTCCACCAGCCCTGGACCTGTAGCTCGCGCTCGATCAACAGCAGGTGGTCGGCGATGTCCAGGATGCGCTGCTCCATCACGATGTCGTCCGCGCCTTCTGCCGCGCCAATGCCGCGCCAGCGCTGTCACCCTGCTTCTCGCGGGCCTGGGCGATGGTGTTCCACAGCTCGGCCTGCAGGTCAGGGCGACCGTTGGCATAGGTCAGGGCGCGACGGGCCAATTGCTCGGCCTGGGCCGCATCGCCCTGGGCCAAGCGTACCTGGGCCAGGCGGAACAGCACTTGCGGCTCGCGCGGGGCGATGCGCTGGGCACGTTCCAGGCTCGACGCGGCGCCGTTGAAGTCGCCACCGCCCTGTTGCTGCTGGGCGGTGGTCAGCAGTGCCAGCACCGGGCCGTCCAATTGTTCATCGGCCGACAGGCCGCCGCTGGCCGCATTGTTGCGCGGGATGCCGGTCGGAGCGCTGGAGGTGGCGCTCGGCGTGCTGTTCATCGAAGCGATATCGAACGGCTCGTCGGCAATCGGGTTGGGATTGGTCGTGATCGGGCCAGTGCTGACAGGCCCGGGCGTGATCGGCCCGGTACTGATCGGCGCCACGCTGCTGCCAGCCGGGAAGGACTGGATCGGCGCACCGCCGGCCCCTTGCGGGATCATTACGGTCACGCCGGAGTCTTCGGGCAGGGCCTGGGCCTGGCGGGTGCCGCCACTGGTCGGCAGGCCACCGCTGCGGTTGGCCGCGACCCGCTCGCTGTTGGAGACCCGGGTGCTGGAGTCCACCACCGGGATATTGCCGCGCGGCACGCTGGCACAGCCATGGAGCACGGCCATCGCCGTCAAGGCAGGAAACAACCACTTGTTCACGTCACACCCTCTTCGAAGCTAGCGCTCAATTCATCCATCCCTTGACCCAGTCCATGACGGACTCGACCGGGTCCTGTGGGCCACAGATGGCACCGGGAGCCGGTTCACTCCCTCGAATATACGGCATCTGCACCGCCCCCGGACAGCTGCTGTCCGACCCCTGGCCGCTGTACGGATCGATCCAGGCTTGCACCACGTTGTCCGGTTGCGGCATGTCCAGCGGCAGTGGGTCGGCCTTGCGCATGAAGCTGGTCCAAACCTGCAGGGCGCCGGTGGCACCGGTGAACGGGGTCTTGCCATTGTCGTCACGCCCCAGCCAGACCACCGCCAGCAGGTCCTGGCTGAAACCGGAGAACCAGCTGTCGCGCGAGTCGTTACTGGTACCGGTCTTGCCGGCCAGGGTCAGCGAGCGTGGCAGCACGTTGTAGACCGAGCGGCCCGTACCTTCGCGCATCACCCGCTGCATGGCGTTCTGCACCAGGTAGATGGCGCCTGGGTCGAAGGACTGCTGGATCTGGAACGGATAGCGCTTGAGCGGCTCGCCTTCGGCGGTGAGCACGCTACGGATACCGCGCATCGGCGTGTTGAAGCCACCGTTGGCGATGGTCTGGTACATGGTCGCGACCTGCATCGGCGACATGCCGCCAGCCCCCAGCAGCATCGACGGGAATGCTGGCCAATCGACGTTCACGCCGAGCCTACCGATGGTCTTGATCACGTTGGGCACACCCACTTCCAGGCCGATCTTGGCGGTGGACAGGTTGTACGAGTTCGCCAGGCCCTGGTACAGGTAGATGGTGCCGTGGGGGCGACGGTCGTAGTTCTGCGGGCGCCAGACCTGGCCGTCGGCACCTTTGACCGAGAACGGCTCGTCCTGCACCCAGCTGGTCAAGGTGTACTTGGTCGGTTTTTCCAGGGCGGTCAAGTACACCGCCGGCTTGACCAGCGAGCCGATCGGCCGTACCGCATCGATGGCACGGTTGAAGCCGGCGAAACCGGCCTGGCGACTGCCGATCAGTGCCTGCACCTCGCCGGTTTCGGGGTTGGTCACCACCATCGCCGACTCCACCTCATCAGCGCCCTTGCGCCCGGCCAGGCGCTTGAAGGTCTCGCTCATGGCCGTCTCGGCCTTCATCTGCAGGATCGGGTCGAAACTGGTGAAGATGCGCAGGCCTTCTTCGGTCAAGTCTTCGTCGCGGTAGTCCTGGCGCAACTGGCGCTTGACCAGGTCGAGGAATGCCGGGAAGGAGCTGTCGGCGAGGCTGCCGCGCTTGGTCACGCCCAACGGCATCTTCTTCGCCGCCGCGACCGCTTCCGGGGTCGCCACGCCCTGCTCGGCCAGCAGGTCGAGCACCAGGTTGCGACGGGCCAGGGCGCGGTCCGGATGGCGCCGCGGGTTGTAGTAGGACGGCCCCTTGACCATACCGACCAACAGGGCGATCTGGTGCAGCTTGAGTTCGGCCAGCGGCTGGCTGAAGAAGAACTGGCTGGCCAGGCCGAAGCCGTGCACGGCGCGCTGGCCGTCCTGGCCGACGAACACCTCATTGAGGTAGGCCTCGAGGATCTCGCGCTTGTCGTAGTGCAGCTCCAGCAACACCGCCATCATCGCTTCGGTCAGCTTGCGGCTGAGGCTACGCTCGTTGGTGAGGTAGAAGTTCTTCACCAATTGCTGGGTCAGCGTACTGCCGCCCTGGCGCATCGCGCCTGCCGACGTGTTGACCCACATGGCACGGGCGATGGACTTGGGCGATACGCCGAAATGGCTGTAGAAGTCGCGGTCTTCCACGGCCACCAGGGTTTCCAGCAGATACGGTGGCACCTGGTCGATCTTGATCAGGATGCGGTCTTCCAGGTTCTTGGGGTAGATGCCGCCGATCATCAGCGGCTCCAGGCGCACCACGTCGAGCTTGCCGCCATTGGCCCCGGAGAGCCCTGCCACGTAGTCGCCGGAAAAACGCACGCGTACGAACTGCGCGGGCTCCATCCCCTCGTAGAACTGGAAGCCACGGGTATTGAGGTCGACGGTGTTACCGTTGACCGATGCTTCGCCCGGGCCTTGGGCGGCGGTTTCGCGGCGGTAGCCGAGGGCATCGAGCTCGGTGAGGAA
This sequence comes from Pseudomonas sp. p1(2021b), assembly GCF_020151015.1. Taxonomy (NCBI): domain Bacteria; kingdom Pseudomonadati; phylum Pseudomonadota; class Gammaproteobacteria; order Pseudomonadales; family Pseudomonadaceae; genus Pseudomonas; species Pseudomonas sp. p1(2021b). The sequence goes on along the minus strand of NZ_CP083746.1, from coordinate 702,961 downwards.
GTCGTTCTTGCTCAGCTTCTGGCCGACGAACAGCTCCAATGGCCGGGCGTACACCTTGGCCGGGATGGTCCAGCGCTTGCCGGAGAACTTCTCCTGGACGACAGCATCGAGGTAGACCGCGAAGCCGGCGATCAACACCAGGCCGACCAGGCTGAGCTTGAGGGCCCAGCCCAGCCAGGCGCGGGAGCGGCCGGTCGGGCGTTTCTTGGGGGTGCGGGAGTTTCGGGTACGAGTCATGGCGGCGGATTATACGCACTTTGGTCAAGGCTGGTGGGCTGCGGGGCGATTCCGAATAGTCGCTTCGTCCGCCTGGAACTCCAGCGGTTTGCAGGGACGGCACCATTGACCATAATGGCGCTTTCGAATTCCCTGCCTCCAGAAGGATTGCCCGTGAGCCAAGCCCTGATCAGCGCGCTGCAGAACCCCGCCCTCTATTCCCATCCGGTGGACGGGTTCCAGCTCATCGAGACGCATATCTCCTGGGTGCTGCTGACCGGCGAATATGCCTACAAGATCAAGAAGCCGATGAACTTCGGCTTCCTCGACTTCACCGGCCTGGACCAGCGCCGGCATTTCTGCAACGAAGAGCTGCGCCTGAACCAGCGCCTGACCGACGGCTTGTACCTGGAAGTCCTGCCGATCACCGGCAGCGCCGAGGCCCCGCAACTGGGCGGCGACGGCGAGCCGATCGAATATGCACTGAAGATGCGTCAGTTCCCCCAAGGGCAGATGCTCAATACCCTGCAGGCCAATGGCGAGCTGAACGCCGGCCACATCGACCAGATGGCCCGGCAGATCGCCGAGTTCCACCTGCAGGCGCCCAAGGTCGCGGTCGATCACCCTTTGGGGACACCGGAAAGCGTCATGGCCCCGGTGGAGCAGAACTTCGAGCAGATCCGCCCGTTCCTCACCGACAAGGCCGACCTGCAACAACTGGACAACCTGCAGGCCTGGGCCCGCAGCAGCTTCGAGCGGCTGCACGGCCTGCTCGAGTCGCGCAAGGTCAATGGCTTCATCCGTGAATGCCACGGCGACATCCACCTGGGCAATGCCACGCTGATCGATGGCAAGGTGGTGATCTTCGATTGCATCGAATTCAACGAGCCCTTCCGCCTGACCGATGTCTACGCCGACATCGCCTTCCTGGCCATGGACCTCGAGGACCGCGGCCTGAAGTGCCTGGCACGCCGCTTCATCAGCCAGTACCTGGAGCTGACCGGCGACTACGAAGGCCTGGAGTTGCTGAACTTCTACAAAGCGTACCGTGCCCTGGTACGCGCCAAGGTCGCCCTGTTCAGCATGCCGGCCGAAGCCGACGGCGTGCAGCGCGCCACCACCCTGCGCACCTACCGCAACTATGCCAACCTGGCCGAAAGCTACAGCGCTATTCCATCGCGCCTGCTGGCCATCACCCATGGCGTCTCGGCCGTGGGCAAGAGCCACGTGGCCATGCGCCTGGTCGAAGCCCTGGGCGCGGTTCGTGTACGTTCGGATGTCGAGCGCAAGCGCCTGTTCGGCGAGCAACAGCAACAAAGCGCAGGCCAACTGCAGGCCGGCATCTATGACCAGGACGCCAGCCGCGCCACGTATCAGCGCCTGCATGAGCTGGCGGCGATCATCCTGCGTGCAGGCTTCCCGGTGGTGCTCGATGCCACCTACCTCAAGCTGGCCCAGCGCCAGGCCGCGGCCCAGGTTGCCAACGAAACGGGCGTTCCGTTCCTGATCCTCGACTGCCAGGCGCCCGACGCCGTCATTGCCAGTTGGCTGACCCAGCGCCAGACCGAGGCTAACGACCCCTCCGATGCCACCCTGGAAGTGGTCAAGGCCCAACAGGCCAGCCGCGAACCGCTGAGCGCCGAAGAACTGCCCCACTGCAAGCGGGTGGACACTCAGGAAAGTGCCAGCATGGACCAGTTGATCGAGCAGATTCGCCAGCGCCTCCCGGGCATCTGAACGATTCAAGAAGGGCTGCTTTTGCAGCCCTTTTTTTGCACGCCATCGCGGCCGGATAAAGCCACTCTCACGGATGCCGCTGCCCGGCATTCAGGATGGCCCTCGTCGGGGGGCGATGGCAAAAGGCCGCGTATTTCCCAACCCCCGCTACACTCCTTTCTGACCTGCTCGCGATTTATTCCACAGACCTCGTTCAGCCATCGCCAGGAGGCCAGATGAACGATGAATTGCAGCATCTGAGAAATCTTGGCAAGACCTCCGCACAATGGCTTCATGCCGTCGGTATCCACAGTGCATCGGACCTGCGCCGCCTGGGCGCGGTGGGCGCCTATCAGGCCGTGAAGTCGCGAGGGTTCCGGGCCTCGAAGGTGTTGTTGTACTCCATCGAGGCAGCATTGCTGGACATGCACTGGAACGATTTGCCCGCCGAGCGCAAGCAGGCGCTCGACGATCAACTGGATGCCAAGACCCCTGCGCAAAAAAAACCAAAATAATCGGGTGGAGGGATTGACGACGAAATGAGAATCGTTATGATTAACGCAACTGGTCGCGAGACTGGTTGGATAAGCTGAAAGGTCCCTGGTTCGGACGCTCAGATTATCTCCTCATCAGGCTAATCACGGTTATTGACCCGGCAGTTTTGCCGGGTCTTTTTTTGCCCGGCATTCGGCAACGGCGGTATCTCATCGCCGCAACTGAGCGCAATAGTCCTGGGCAGGCAGTGCCGCCGTGTACCACACATAGTCCGCCATGCCGGGCTCGACTTTCTCTCCGACCTCCACCAGCAACAAGACCTTCGTCTCGCCCGGCGCCCTCAGGTCTGCCAAGTGCAGCGGCACGCCAAGGTCCTTGCGCGCATGGTAGCTGCCAGCGAACAGCAAGGCCGGGGCCGGCGCAGCCATCATCCGTTCCGCGATACGCCGGTCGCGCTGCTGCTGGACGGCAAGCATGGCTGGCAGTTGCTGCTCCGGCAGCAACCCACAATGGCCAGCACGGACTTGTTCGAGCAACGCAGCCTTCACCGCCGGAGCATTCGAGTGCTGCCCCTCCAACACCAGCGGGTTGCGATAGGCCTGGCGCATTTCATCTGGCGTCAGGTTGGCTGCCAGCAAAGGGATCTGCCGCTGCAGGGCCTCACGCACGATAGGCCCGTACAACCGCCAGTCCCATCCCTCTTGCCAGGCCAGGGCTTGGGGCAGCTTCTCGGGCGGTGTCGCCTGCCCTTGCAGTGCATCGACCAAAGGTTGCTGCACTGGCTGTAGCATTTCCAGCAACAGGCTGCCCTGCGCACGCCGGGTTTCCAGCGCACGCAGCAACCACAACTGCAAGGCGTGGTGGTCGGGATTGTCGTGCTTTTCGCCCACCAGCACCCGAGGAGCCCGCGCCAACTGCGCCACGAGCTGGTCAGGCGTGAGCCGTTGGCCATCAGCCAGGTTGCGGATCTCCCCTAGCTGCGCATCATTCCGCCCCTCTGAGCTCTGCCAGGCGGGCAACGGCGGCAGGCTGGCCTGGCAGCCGGTCAATACCAGGGCCAGCAAGCCGGACAACAACCCATTACGCATGACGGAACCTCCTAGCGGATGATGATCAGCGGATGCCCACGCTCCGGATGCGCCTGCACCAGCACATCGATGCCGAACACCGCCTTGAGCGCCGCGGGTGCAAGGACTTGTTGCGGCGTACCCAGGGCATGGCTGCGCCCCTGCTCCAGCAACAGGATACGGTCACAGTAGCGCGCCGCCAGGTTGAGATCATGCAGGATGACCAGGACCGCAGCCCCCTGGTCGGCGAATCGACGTACCGCCTGCAAGGTGGTGTGCTGGTGCAACGGGTCAAGCATCGAGGTGGGTTCGTCCAGCAATAACGTGCTGCCCGCCTCGCCTGGCCACAACTGCGCCAATACCCGGGCCAGGTGCACCCGCTGGCGCTCGCCGCCGGACAGCGCCAGGTAGTTGCGCTCCAGCAGGTGCCAGGCATCTGCCGCACGCAAGGCCGCCTCGACGATTTCCCGATCACGCTGGCGGCCGCTGGCATGAGGCAGCCGGCCGAGCCCGACCACCTCTTCGACGCCAAAAGCAAAACCCAGGCTGGAGACCTGTGGCAACACCGCCAGGCGACGAGCGCGCTCCTGGCCCGGCCAGTCTGCCAACGGGCGCCCCTGCAACCGCACCTGCCCCTGGCTGGGCACCAACTCGCCACACAAGGCGCCCAACAGGCTGCTCTTGCCGGCGCCATTGGGCCCTAGCACACCCAGGACCTGCCCGGGCCGCACCTGCAGGTCTATCCCGTGCAGCACATCATTGCTGCCACGCCGCAGGTGCAGGCCGTCGACTTGCAACATCAGGCGCGCCCTCGAATCAGCAGGAACAGGAAAAATGGCGCACCGATGAATGCGGTCACGATACCGATCGGCAGTTCTGCGGGTGCCAGCGCCAGGCGCGCCACCAGGTCGGCGAACAGCAACAGCGCCCCGCCGGCCAGCAAGGACGCCGGCAACAGCACCCGATGGTCCGGCCCGCAGAGCAGACGTACCAGGTGTGGCACCACCAGGCCGATGAAGCCGATCAGCCCGGCTGCAGCAACGGCGGCCCCCACTCCCAAGGCAGTACAGAACACCAGCTCGCGCTTGAGCGCTTCCACGTCGATACCCAGGTGCCGCGCCTCCGATTCTCCCAGCAGCAGGGCATTGAGCGCCTGGGCTCGGCGTGGCAACCACAACGAGACGGCCGTCGCCACTAGCAACAAAGGCCACAGGCGCTCGTAGCTGGCGCCGTTGAGGCTGCCCAGGTTCCAGAATGTCAATGTACGCAAGGTGGCATCGTCGGCCAGGTAGGTGAACAGCCCCACGGCCGAACCCGCCAACGCGGTCAGGGCGATGCCCGCCAACAGCATGGTGGCAACGTTGGTCTGGCCGTCGCGCCGCCCCAGGCGATAGACCAGCGCAGTGACGCCAAGGCCGCCAAGAAAAGCGCACGCCGACAACAGGTAAGGGGCGAACCACTCCGGGATCCCGCCCAACCAGCTGCCGCCGACGATCGCCACTGCCGCGCCCAGGGCCGCGCCACTGGCAACGCCGACAAGCCCGGGGTCGGCCAACGGGTTGCGGAACAACCCCTGCATCGCCACGCCCGACAGCGCCAGCACCGCACCCACCGCCAACCCCAGCAGGGTACGCGGCAGACGGATCTGGCCGAGAATCATCTCGGCCTGTTCCAGGCCATCGGCGGCCATGGGCAACCCCAACAGGCGCAGCCCGGCACGCAACGTATCGAACAGCGGCAGGCTCACCGGGCCCAACGCCAGCGACAACCAGGTCGCCAACAGGCACAGCAGGGTCAGGCCGATGAACAGGGCACGAGGCTGGACACGTTGTCTCATTGGGCGACCGGATAGAAGGCCTCGACCAGGCCGTTCAAGGTCGTTGGCAGGCGCGGGCCGAGGCCACCGACCAGCAAGGTCGGGTCCAGGGAAACCAGGCGTTTGTCACGCGCCGCACGGGAGGCCGCCAGAGCTGGGTTTTCCTTGAGCAGCGCCTGCATGGCCTGCTCCCCCTCCAGGGCGCGGTCGGAAAACACCACCACATCCGGGTCCAGGGCAGCGAGGGTCTCGACGGAGAAGTTCCTGTAGCCCTGGTGATCGGCCAGGTTGCGGGCACCGGCCTGGCGCAGCAGCCAGTCTCCCGACGTGCCCCGGCCTGCCATCAGGGGCTTGGCGCCGGCATGACCGACCAACAACAGGACTCCCGGAACCTTCCCGCTGGCCTGGGCCTGCTTGACCTTCGCCTGCACAGCTTCCAGTTGCTGGTGGTATTCGGCGCTCAGCTCGGCGGCCTTCTGCTCGGCACCGAGCAGCTTGCCCAGTTGCTCGAGGTTGCTGTCCACCACATCCAGTTCGGCTTTGCCGGAAAGCAGCTCGACCCGAACACCGGCCTTGCGGACTTGCGCCAGCACCGGCGGTGGTCCCATTTCCTCGGTACCGACCAGCACGTCAGGTCGCAGGCTGAGGATGCCTTCGGCAGACAGCGCGCGCTGGTAGCCGATGCTGGGCAGTGCCTTGAGCGATGCCGGGTGCTGGCTGGTGGTATCGACCCCAACCAACCGGGGCTCGCCCCCCAAGGCACTGATCCATTCACTCAACGCCCCGCCGGCACTGACCCAGCGCTTGGGCAGCTCGTCGCTCAGGGCCTGAGTGGAGAGAAAGACACCCACGCACAGGGCGATCAGGGCAGCAGGACGACGCATCATCGTATTCCTTTGCAGAGGGCGGGCCACACGCTTGTCGCAGGCGGCGGAACTGCGCACCATAGACAGCCGGACGCAGCGAATGCGGGCAATTTGATAATTATTCGCATTGAAGCGTCAAGCCATCCCTTTGTGACACGAGTCGTCTGCATCGATGCATTTTCTCTGCGCCTCAACCGACCTGGCCGAAGGTGCCAGCCGCGCTTTCAGCGTAGCTGGCGAGCACCTGTTCGGTGTGCGCCGCCAAGGCCGGGTCTACCTTTACCGCAATCGCTGCCCGCACCGCGGCATTCCCTTGAACTGGGATGCCGATGCCTTTCTCGACGACAGTGCCAGCCTGATCCATTGCGCCCACCATGGCGCATTGTTCCTGATCGAAAGTGGTGAATGCGTGGCCGGCCCTTGCAAGGGCGAGCAGCTGGATGCCCTGGGCTGCCTGGAAGACAGCCAGGGCATCTGGCTCAAGGCGTGAGCAATACCGGCAATGGCCGGTCGATGACGATCTGTTCGGCATCCAGCCGGGTACCGTAGGCCAACACTTCGACGCCATCTGCCACTGCAGCTCGCAAAGCCTGCGCGTAGGCCGCGTCGATCTCCTCGGCCGGGCGCACCGCCTCCACGCCGGTGAGGTTGACGCAGTACAGCTGCACCGCGCGAATACCTTGGCGCGCCAGCGCCGCCAGCTCGCGCAGATGCTTGGCGCCGCGCTGGGTCACCGCATCGGGAAAGGCGGCAATCGGTGTATCCGGGTAGCCCAGGGTAACGCTCTTGACCTCCACGTAGGCCGGCCCGTCCGGAAACTCCAGGCGAAAGTCCACCCGGCTGCCTTCCTCGCCATAGGCCACCTCGCGCTTGAGCGCGGTGAAGCCGGCCAGCTCGGCAATCTGCCCACCGCGCAGGGCCTCCTCCACCAAGGCATTGGCCCGACCGGTGTTGACGCAGGCCAGGCGTCCCTGGGGCGTCTCGCTGATTTCCCAGGTGCCCGGCAGCTTGCGCTTGGGGTCATTGGAGCGGCTGAACCAGACCTGCCCGCCCTCGCGCATGCAATTGAGCATGGACCCGGTATTCGGGCAATGGATGGTCAGTTGTTCGCCACTGGCCAGTTCGATATCGGCCAGGAAACGTTTGTAGCGGCGCAGCAGGCGCGCCTGTTCAAGTGCGGGAAAGAACAGCATCAGCCTTGCCAGCTCTTCAGGCCACGGGCGATGCGCTGCACCGCCTCCTCCAGGCGCGGCAGGCTTTGGGTATAGGCGAACCGTACGTGGTGGCCGGCCTGGTGGCGGCCGAAGTCCAGGCCGGGGGTGAAGGCCAGGTGCTCGGTTTCCAGGAAATGCCGGCAGAAGGCGAAGGCATCACCGCCGAAGGCGCTGATATCGGCGTACAAGTAGAAGGCGCCCTGGGGCTCCACGGCAATGCCGAAGCCCAGCTCGCGCAGGGCCGGCAGCAGGTAGTCGCGTCGCCGGGCGAACTCGGCCCGGCGTTCCTCGAGGATGGCCAGGGTCGCAGGCTCGAAACATGCCAGCGCGGCGTGCTGGGCCATGCTGGGCGCACTGATGTAGAGATTCTGAGCGAGTTTTTCCAGGTCGCCCACAGCACTGGGAGGCGCTACCAGCCAACCGAGCCGCCAGCCCGTCATGCCGAAATACTTGGAAAAACTGTTCAGGACAAACGCCTGGTCGTCCACTTCCAGCACGCTGGGCGCGTCCATCCCATAGGTCAGGCCGTGGTAGATCTCGTCTACCACCAGGTGGCCGTGGCGTTCACGGGTGGCCTTGGACAGGCTGGCCAGCTCGGCGCGGTCGAGGACCGTGCCAGTGGGGTTGGCCGGCGAGGCCACCAGCGCACCGACGGTGTCTTTGTCCCAGTAGCGCTCGACCAGGTCGGCGGTGAGCTGGTAATTGACCTCCGGCCCTACCGGCACCAGCTGCGCCCCACCTTCGACCAGCCGCAGGAAGTGCCGGTTGCAGGGGTAGCCAGGGTCGGCCAACAGCCAGTGCTTGCCCGGGTCGACCAGCAGGCTGCTGGCCAGCAGCAGTGCACCCGAGCCGCCCGGGGTGACGAGGATGCGCTCCGGGTCCACGCTCACGCCATAGCGCTGGGCATAGAAGCCGGCGATCGCCTCGCGCAGCGCCGGCAGACCACGCGCCGCGGTGTAGCGGGTGTGGCCTGCGGCCAATGCCGCCTGGCCTGCAGCCACGATGGGTTCCGCTGTGGTGAAGTCCGGCTCGCCGATCTCCAGGTGGATGACATCATGGCCGGCCGCCTGCAGCTCATTGGCGCGCGCCAGCAAGGCCATGACGTGGAAGGGTTCGATGGCGCGACTGCGCGCACTGTGTGGCTGAGCCATGGGCCTTCTCTCAATTGGGTCTAAACTGGTGATTCTACCTCTGCGCGGCATCGAACGTGCGGCTTGCGTCGCTGTCAACACCTAGGATCGGGCGGGGTAGCGCACCCCCGATCTATCTGGTAAGTTCGGCGGCTCGCAGTCGCAGGGCCGGCGGGTGCCGGAGATGGAGCAGCCTGCGCATTGGATCAGATGAGTAAGAGGCGGTCTATTCATGTCCACCGTAGAAAAGCAAAAAGCCGGTCAGACCATGTACGGTGTCGAACCCTACGTCGAAACCAAGGGTGAAGAGTACATGGGCGAGCCCATGAAGCAGCACTTCACCAAGCTCCTCAGCGCCTGGAAGCAGGAACTGATGACCAGCGTGGATCGCACCGTGGATCACATGAAGGACGAAGCGGCCAACTTCCCCGACCCGGCCGACCGCGCCAGCCAGGAAGAAGAATTCGCCCTGGAACTGCGTAACCGTGATCGCGAGCGCAAGCTGATCAAGAAGATCGACAAGACCCTCGACAAGATCAAGGAAGACGAATACGGCTGGTGCGATGCCTGTGGCGTCGAGATTGGCCTGCGTCGCCTGGAAGCCCGCCCGACCGCCGACCTGTGCTTCGACTGCAAGGAGCTGGCGGAGAAGAAGGAAAAGCAGGTCGGCAAGGCCTGACCTGATTCCCACCTGAACGGGGCGCTCGAGGCGCCCCGTTTCATTTATATAGCCTGTACCCCATGAACGACTCCCGCTACATCGGACGCTTCGCCCCTACGCCCAGTGGTTTTCTGCATTTCGGCTCCCTGGTCGCCGCCCTCGCCTCGTGGCTCGATGCCCGCGCGGTGGGCGGCCGTTGGTTGCTGCGCATGGAAGACACCGACCCACCACGGGAAATGCCCGGCGCCCGCGATGCCATCCTGCAGACCCTGGAGCGCTACGGCCTGGAGTGGGATGGCGAGGTGGTATTCCAGAGCCAGCGGCACGACGCCTATGCCGCCGTGGTCGACCGCCTGTTCGATATGGGCCTGGCCTATGCCTGCACCTGCTCGCGCAAGCAACTGGAGGGGTACAACGGCATCTACCCGGGCTTGTGCCGCAACGCCGGGCATGCCCGAGAGGGGGCCGCGATCCGCTTGCGGGTACCGGAGCTGATCTACCGCTTCACCGACCGGGTGCAAGGCGAATTCCAGCAACACCTGGGCCGCGAGGTGGGCGATTTCGTCATCCAGCGCCGCGACGGGTTGTATGCGTACCAGTTGGCGGTGGTGCTGGACGATGCCTGGCAGGGTGTCACCGACATCGTGCGCGGCGCCGACCTGCTCGACAACACCCCACGCCAACTGTACCTGCAGGAGCTGCTGGGCTTCTCGCAGCCGCGTTACCTGCACATTCCGCTGATCGTGCAGCCGGATGGGCACAAGCTGGGCAAGTCATACCGTTCGCCACCGCTCGAGGCCGACCAGGCAACGCCCTTGCTGCTGCGGGCCTTGCGTGCGCTGGGGCAGGACACGGAGCCTGCCATGGCGAGTGCTGGCCCCGCCGAGGTACTGGCTGTCGCCCGGCAACGCTGGCGGCCGGAGGCGATTGCACGGCAACTAAGCGTGCCTGAGGCTGATCTGCACTGATACAGCCGACACGATCGATGAGGAGCGGCCTCGTGCCGCGAAAGGCTGCAGAGCAGCCTCTGACGTCAAGGACCTGGGGCCGCTTCGCGCCCCATCGCGGCACAAGGCCGCTCCTACGGAGGGCGTGCCGGCTGAAAAACAAAAGGCCAATAAATTCAAACCCTTGGCGAACCCTATCGATTCCCGCTAGCATCGCTCCAGCCATTTGCGCCAATAATAAGTCCAAGCCCGCAGCGCCCAATCAACGAGGCCAGCATGTACATCTATCGTTTGGTCCTGCTTCTGGTCGTGGGGATCTACCTCTTCTCCCCAGCCATCATGGACTGGTGGATCGAGCCGACCGGTGCCTGGTACCGCCCCTACCTGCTCTGGCTGATCCTCATCGTCGTCACCTTCATTCTGCAGAGCCAACGAGATGCCGATGAGCTTTAGCCTGACCCAGATGATCCTGATCAGCGCCGCCTACCTGCTGGTGCTGTTCGGCGTGGCCTGGATCAGCGAGCGCGGGCTGATCCCGCGCTCGATCATCCGCCACCCGCTGACCTACACCCTGTCTTTGGGCGTCTACGCCAGTGCCTGGGCCTTCTATGGTTCGGTAGGCCTTGCCTATCAGTACGGCTATGGCTTCCTGGCCTGCTACCTGGGGGTGTCCGGCGCCTTCCTGCTGGCCCCGGTGCTGCTCTACCCGATCCTGAAGATCACGCGCACCTACCAGCTCTCGTCACTGGCCGACCTGCTGGCGTTTCGCTTTCGCAGCACCTGGGCCGGCGCGCTGACCACCATCTTCATGCTGATCGGCGTGCTGCCGTTGCTGGCCTTGCAGATCCAGGCGGTCGCCGACTCGATCAGCATTCTCACCGGTGAGCCAGTCAAGGCACGGGTGGCCTTTGCCTTCTGCGCGCTGATCATTCTGTTCACTATCTTCTTCGGCTCGCGCCACATCGCCACCCGCGAGAAGCATGAAGGCCTGGTATTTGCCATTGCTTTCGAATCGGTGATCAAGCTCCTGGCCCTGGGCGGCATCGGCCTGTACGCGCTGTATGGGGTATTCGGCGGCCCGCACCAGCTGGAGGTCTGGCTGTTGCAGAACCAGACCGCCCTGGCCGCACTGCACACCCCGCTGCAGGAAGGCCCCTGGCGGACCCTGCTGCTGGTGTTCTTCGCCTCGGCGATCGTCATGCCGCACATGTATCACATGGCCTTCACCGAGAACCTCAATCCACGCTCGCTGGTCAGCGCCAGCTGGGGCCTGCCGCTGTTCCTGCTGCTGATGAGCCTGGCCGTGCCGCTGGTACTCTGGGCAGGGCTGCGCCTGGGCGCGAGCACCAACCCCGAGTACTTCACCCTGGGCCTGGGCATCGCCGCCGACAACCCAGCGCTGGCGCTGCTCGCCTACGTGGGCGGGTTGTCGGCCGCCAGTGGCCTGATCATCGTCACCACCCTGGCGCTGTCGGGCATGGCACTGAACCACCTGGTGCTGCCGCTCTACCAGCCACCGGCCGAAGGCAACATCTACCGCTGGCTGAAGTGGACCCGTCGGGCCCTGATCGTGGCCATCATCACCGCCGGCTTCGTGTTCTACCTGACCCAGAACAACCATCAGAGCCTGGCCAACCTAGGCATCGTCGCCTTCGTCGCCACCTTGCAGTTCTTGCCTGGCGTGCTGTCGGTGCTGTACTGGCCGACCGCCAACCGGCGCGGCTTCATCGCCGGCCTGATGGCCGGTATCGCGGTGTGGATGGTGACCATGCTGCTGCCGCTGCTGGGCAACCTGCAGGGCTTCTATATTCCCTTGCTGGACATGATCTATGTGCTGGACGACACCAGCTGGCACATGGCTGCCATCGGTTCGCTGGCAGCGAACGTGCTGCTGTTCACCCTGATCTCGCTGTTCACCAACGCCAGCAGCGAAGAGGTCAGCGCCGCCGAGGCCTGCGCCGTCGACAACGTCCGCCGCCCGCAGCGTCGGGAGCTGCATGCCGCCTCGCCCCAGGAGTTCGCCACCCAGCTGGCCAAACCGCTGGGCGCCAAGGCTGCGCAGAAGGAGGTGGAGCAGGCCCTGCGCGACCTCTACCTGCCCTTCGACGAACGCCGGCCCTACGCCCTGCGGCGCCTGCGCGACCGTATCGAGGCCAACCTGTCCGGCCTGATGGGGCCAAGCGTGGCCCAGGACATGGTCGAGACCTTCCTCCCGTACAAGTCGGGCAACGAGAACTACGTCACCGAAGACATCCACTTCATCGAGAGCCGCCTGGAAGACTACCACTCGCGCCTGACCGGCCTTGCCGCCGAGCTCGACGCCCTGCGTCGCTACCACCGCCAGACCCTGCAGGAGCTGCCGATGGGCGTCTGCTCCCTGGCCAAGGATCAGGAGATCCTGATGTGGAACAAGGCCATGGAGGAATTGACCGGTGTTGCCGCCAAGCATGTGGTCGGCTCGCGCCTGGTCACCGTCTCCGAGCCCTGGCGTGGGCTGCTGCAGAACTTCATCAATGTCCCGGACGAACATTTGCACAAGCAGCGCCTGGCCCTGGACGGCCAGACCCGCTGGCTGAACCTGCACAAAGCCGCCATCGCCGAGCCACTGGCGCCGGGCAACAGCGGCCTGGTGCTGCTGGTCGAGGACCTCACCGAGACCCAGGCCCTGGAAGAAAAGCTGGTGCATTCCGAGCGCCTGGCGAGCATCGGCCGCCTGGCCGCGGGCGTGGCCCACGAGATCGGCAACCCCATCACCGGCATCGCCTGCCTGGCGCAGAACCTGCGTGAAGAACGTGACGGCGACGGCGAGATCATCGAGCTGTCCAGCCAGATCATCGAGCAGACCAAGCGCGTCTCGCGCATCGTGCAGTCGCTGATGAGCTTCGCCCATGCCGGCGGCAGCCACCAGAACAGCGAGGAGCCGGTATGCCTGGCCGAGGTGGCGCAGGATGCCATTGGTCTGCTGGCGTTGAACCGGCGCAATTTCGAAGTACAGTTCTTCAACCTTTGCGACCCGGACCACTGGGTCGAAGGTGACCCGCAACGCCTGGCCCAGGTGTTGATCAACCTGCTTTCCAACGCCCGCGACGCGTCCCCACCCGGCAGTGCCGTGCGTGTGCGCAGCGAGGTCAACGAGCACACCGTCGACCTGGTCGTCGAGGATGAAGGCAGCGGGATCCCGAAAAACATCATGGACCGTCTGTTCGAACCCTTCTTCACCACCAAGGACCCGGGCGAAGGCACCGGACTTGGGCTTGCTCTGGTCTATTCCATCGTGGAAGAGCATTATGGGCAAATCACCATCGACAGCCCCGCCGATATCGAACGGCAGCGTGGCACCCGGATCCGCGTGACCCTGCCCCGGCATGTCGTAGCGACGTCCCCTGAAATTCGAGACCGTCGAGAGAATTGAATCAATGCCGCACATTCTGATCGTCGAAGACGAAACCATCATCCGCTCGGCCTTGCGTCGACTGCTCGAGCGGAACCAGTACCAGGTCAGCGAAGCCGGCTCGGTGCAGGAAGCCCAGGAACGCTTCAGCATTGCCACCTTCGACCTGATCGTCAGCGACTTGCGCCTGCCCGGCGCCCCGGGCACCGAGCTGATCAAGCTCGGCCAGGGCACGCCGGTGCTGATCATGACCAGCTACGCCAGCCTGCGTTCGGCGGTCGACTCCATGAAGATGGGCGCGGTGGACTACATCGCCAAGCCTTTCGACCATGACGAGATGCTCCAGGCCGTGGCGCGCATCCTGCGCGACCGGCAAAACGCCCCGGCACCTGCCGCGGCCGTCGGCGGTACCGAACCGCGGGCCAACGGCAAGCCCGTCGCTTCCGACAAGGGCAGCCCTGCCCCCGCGACCGGCGAGATCGGCATCATCGGCTCGTGCCCGCCCATGCAGGACATGTTCAGCAAGATCCGCAAGGTCGCGCCCACCGACTCCAATGTGCTGATCCAGGGCGAGTCCGGTACCGGCAAGGAGCTGGTCGCCCGTGCCCTGCACAACCTGTCGCGTCGGGCCAAGGCACCGATGATCTCGGTGAACTGCGCGGCCATTCCGGAAACCCTGATCGAGTCGGAACTGTTCGGCCACGAGAAGGGCGCCTTCACCGGCGCCAGTGCTGGCCGTGCGGGCCTTGTCGAAGCGGCCGACGGAGGTACCCTGTTCCTCGACGAAATCGGCGAATTGCCGCTGGAAGCCCAGGCCCGCCTGCTGCGCGTGTTGCAGGAGGGCGAGATCCGCCGGGTCGGCTCGGTGCAGTCGCAGAAGGTCGACGTGCGCTTGATCGCCGCGACCCACCGGGACCTGAAGAACCTGGCCAAGGCCGGCCAGTTCCGCGAAGACCTTTATTACCGCCTGCATGTCATCGCGCTGAAGCTTCCGGCCCTGCGCGAACGCGGCAGCGACGTCAATGAAATCGCCGACGCCTTCCTGGCCCGGCAGAGCGCACGTATCGGTCGTGACGACCTGCACTTCTCCACCGAGGCCGAGCAAGCCATCCGCCATTACAGTTGGCCGGGTAACGTGCGCGAGCTGGAAAACGCCGTGGAGCGCGCGGTGATTCTCAGCGAGAGCTCGGAAATTTCCGCAGATCTGCTGGGCATCGACATCGAGCTGAGCGGCCTGGAGGACGAAGAAGCCTTCGATCTCGCGCCAGCCGCCCCGGGCGCCAACGCCAACAATGCGAGCCATGAGCCGACCGAGGACCTCTCCCTGGAGGACTACTTCCAGCACTTCGTCCTCGAGCACCAGGACCACATGACCGAGACCGAACTGGCCCGCAAGCTCGGCGTCAGCCGCAAATGCCTGTGGGAGCGCCGCCAGCGCCTGGGCATTCCACGGCGCAAGAGCAACGCCACCAGCGATAACTGATCCTTCCTGGGCGGGAACACAGCTTCCCGCCTCTTTCTCTGCTCGTTCTCGATACCGCAATCGCGGGACAAGCCCGCTCCCACAAGGATTGTTGTGCCCGACGGCCCCTGTGGGAGCGGGCTTGTCCCGCGATTGGGCCGGCCCTGCTATCGCATGGCATAGGCAAGGGCCCCCTCACTGCGCCGAAATCTGTTACCCAGCCTGCCCAGCCGTAACATCCACCGAGGCGTACGGTAACGAAATTTCCACATTTCCTGCCTTCCGGATCCTGCGCAAACCTCTCAACCCCCTGATTTTGCTGGATTTCTAAAAGTTGGCACGGCACCTGCTATATCTTTGGTACAAGAACAATAACAAGCACTGCAATCCAGAATAAGAACAAGACGAAACGGCTCACGCACAATAAAAACAAGACGGCGGAGGCGCAGCTAACTGATTCTTTTGGAGAGGAGTTGTGTTTGGGGCTTGCCCCACAACCAGGCAGAGAACAACAAAAACTGCACTAAAAAGCAGCGCCTGAACTGGTTGGATCGATCGATCAGCATAACATCAGCGACCAAAGCAATCCGTTTGCTCTTCACCCCCGGGTTGGGGGTCGTCCACAAGCTTCGAGATTTGTGGGCAGGGCATTCAACAAAAACAAGAAGCCCGGCAGAAAAACAATAAGAGCACGCAACGACTTTCCTGGGGAGCTTCGGCTCCCCATGTCGTTTCTCCCCCCCGCAGCGACACCCGGGTGTACCGCCTACACCATTCCCAGAGTAAATGCTAGAATCCCCGCCCATCATGCGGCCATTCTCCTATTCTTGGCCGAACATTCCTTCAAACAGTGCATCCCATGCTGAAGAAGCTGTTCCAGTCGTTCCGCCCTCCCCTTCGTGGTCAACACCACAGGCGCACCACGCCTGAAGTGATCAACAAGAGCCAGCACTCGCTGCAGCGCAGCCAGTTCAGCCGCCACGCGGTGAGTATCGTCGAGCGCCTGCAGGGCGCCGGCTACCAGGCCTATCTGGTCGGTGGCTGCGTGCGCGACCTGCTTTTGGGTATCACCCCCAAGGACTTCGATGTCGCCACCAGCGCCACTCCTGAACAAGTGCGCGCCGAGTTCCGCAATGCTCGGATCATCGGCCGGCGCTTCAAGCTGGTCCATGTGCACTTCGGCCGCGAGATCATCGAAGTCGCGACCTTCCGTGCCCACCATTCCGAAGAAGACCAAGGCGATAGCCACCGTTCGTCGCACAACGCCAGTGGGCGCATCCTGCGCGACAACGTATACGGCACGCTGGAGGACGACGCACAGCGTCGTGACTTCACCATCAATGCCCTGTACTACGACCCGGTCAGCGAGCGCATCCTCGACTACGCCAATGGCGTGCATGACATTCGCAACCGCCTGCTGCGCCTGATCGGCGACCCGACCCAGCGCTATCAGGAAGACCCTGTGCGCATGCTGCGGGCCGTGCGTTTCGCCGCCAAGCTCGACTTCGGCATCGAAAAGCACACCGTGCAGCCGATTCGCGAACTGGCACCGCTGTTGCGCGAAATTCCGCCCGCGCGCCTGTTCGAAGAAAGCCTCAAGCTGTTCCTCTCTGGCCAGGGCGCCATCACCTTCGAAATGCTGGTCGACCTGCAACTGTTCGACCCACTGTTCCCAGCCAGCGCCCACGCGCTGGAAGAACGCCCGACCTACACCCATACCCTGATCAGCCAGGCCCTGGCCAACACCGACCTGCGCGTCAAGCAGGGCAAGCCGGTAACGCCGGCGTTCCTGTTCGCCGCCCTGCTCTGGCCGGCACTGCCCGGTCGCGTCCTGTACCTGCAAAGCCAGGGAGTACCGCCGATTCCGGCCATGAACGGCGCAGCCCACGACCTGATCGCCGAGCAATGCCAGCGCATCGCCATTCCCAAGCGCTTCACCCTGCCGATCCGCGAAATCTGGGACATGCAGGAACGCCTGCCACGCCGCAGCGGCAAGCGTGCCGACGTGATGCTCGACAACCCGCGCTTCCGCGCCGGCTACGACTTCCTGCTGTTGCGCGAAAGCGCCGGCGAGGAAACCGATGAGCTGGGCCAATGGTGGACCGACTACCAGGACGCCAACGACAGCGAGCGGCGCGAAATGATCCGTGAGCTGGGCAGCCGCGACGACGCCTCCGGCGCCGCCCCACGCAAGCGCAAGCGCAGTGGCAGCAAACGCAAGCGCAGTAATGACGAGGCCTGGGACTGAACATGACGGTGCGCGTCTATATCGGCCTGGGCAGCAACCTCGACGCTCCCACCGAACAGCTGCGCAGCGCCCTGCAGGCGCTGGACCAGATCGCCGACACCCGCCTGGCCGCAGCCTCGGCGCTATATACCAGCGATTCGCTGCTGCCCGGCCAGCCGCGCTACACCAACGCAGTAGCGGCTCTGGACACCAGCCTCGCGCCGCTGGACCTGCTCGATGCCCTGCAAGGCATCGAGAACGACCAGGGCCGGGTA
Organism: Pseudomonas sp. p1(2021b); assembly: GCF_020151015.1. Lineage (NCBI taxonomy): Bacteria > Pseudomonadati > Pseudomonadota > Gammaproteobacteria > Pseudomonadales > Pseudomonadaceae > Pseudomonas > Pseudomonas sp. p1(2021b). The sequence goes on along the minus strand of NZ_CP083746.1, from coordinate 685,478 downwards.
CGCAAGGAGCGCTGGGGCCCGCGCACCCTCGACCTGGACATCTTGTTGTTCGGCGAAGAAGTGATCGACGTGCCGCGCCTGAAAGTGCCGCACTATCACATGCAAGCCCGCCCGTTCGTGCTCTACCCGTTGGCCGAACTGGTGCCCGCCGACTTTCGCCTTGCCGACGGCCGCAGCCTGGCGCAGCTGCTCGAAGCCTGCCCCTTCGTGGGCCTGGAACGCCTGTAAATCGGGCGTTCCGGCCATCGGTAACGCCAGTAACACCCTGATCGTAACAATGCGGTAACAGGGTGATTGACTTCCCCCCCCTCGCTCACGACTATAGGCGTCCCGTGGCACCAAAGTGCCGCCTCATTGACCGATTTAGGCTCGGACGGACCTGTGCCCAAACATCACGCGCGATGATGTGCCGCTCCGAAAGATGATTACACGCGTTGTACGCAGTCGTTTTTCACAGCGCCTGAACGAGGATTTCCTACATGCCTGAAGTAACCCTGACCACGCTGCACGGCCTCAAGGCCAAGGGTGAGAAAATCGCCATGCTGACTTGCTACGACGCGACCTTCGCCAAGGCCGCCAGCGAGGCCGGTGTGGAAATACTGTTGGTGGGTGACTCCCTGGGCATGGTCCTGCAGGGCCATGACAGCACCCTGCCGGTGACGACCGCCGAGATGGCCTACCACACCGCCTGTGTGAAGCGCGGCAACAGCGGGGCGCTGATCCTCGCCGACCTGCCCTTCATGGCCCACGCCACACCCGAACAGGCGTTCGCCAACTGCGCCACCCTGATGCAAGCCGGCGCCCACATGATCAAGCTCGAGGGTGCCGCCTGGCTGGCCGAAACCATCCGCCTGCTGGCCGAGCGCGGCGTGCCTGTGTGCGCGCATATGGGCCTGACGCCACAGTCGGTCAATGTCCTGGGCGGCTACAAGGTTCAGGGCCGCCAGGAAGCCCAGGCGCGGCAGATGCGCGCCGACGCCATCGCCCTGGAACAGGCCGGCGCGGCCATGCTCCTGCTCGAATGCGTACCCAGCGAGCTGGCGGCGGAAATCACCCAGGCCGTGAGCATTCCGGTCATCGGCATTGGCGCCGGCAGCGCCACCGACGGGCAAGTGCTGGTATTGCACGACATGCTCGGCCTTTCCCTGAGCGGCCGCGTACCGAAGTTCGTGAAGAACTTCATGACCGGCCAGCCGGACATCCACAGCGCCCTTGCCGCCTATGTCGGGGCAGTCAAGGACGTCAGCTTCCCAGGCAGCGAACACGGGTTCAGCGCATGAATACAGTCAAGACCGTCCGAGAACTGCGCGCCGCCGTGGCGCGCGCCCGCGACGAAGGCAAGCGGATCGGCTTCGTGCCGACCATGGGCAACCTGCACAGCGGCCATGCCGCGCTGGTGACCAAGGCGGCCCAACGCGCCGACTTCGTGGTCGCCAGCATCTTCGTCAACCCGCTGCAGTTCGGCGCCGGCGAAGACCTGGACAAGTACCCGCGCACCCTGGCAGCCGATCAGGAACGCCTGCTCCAGGCCGGCTGCCACCTGCTGTTCGCCCCGGGCGTGGAAGAGATGTACCCCGACGGCATGGCGGTACAGACCCGTGTCAGCGTGCCGCAACTGTCCGAAGGCCTGTGCGGCGCCAGCCGGCCTGGCCATTTCGAAGGCGTGGCCACGGTGGTCAGCAAGTTGTTCAACATGGTCCAACCGGACCTTGCCGTGTTCGGCGAGAAGGACTACCAGCAACTGGCGGTGATCCGCGCCATGGTGCGTGACCTGAACATGCCGATCCAGATCATCGGCGAGCCTACCGTACGTGCCGAAGACGGCCTGGCACTGTCATCGCGCAACGGTTACCTGAGCCCGGAGCAACGTGCCGCCGCGCCTGCGCTGTACCGTACCTTGAGCGCCATGGCCGAAGCCATCCGCCGGGGCCAGCGTGATTTCCCCGCGTTGATCGCCGATGGCCAAGCTCAGCTGGTGGCTGCCGGGTTCCGCCCGGATTACCTGGAAGTGCGCCATGCCCTGACGTTGCGCCCGGCAATGGTCGATGACCGTGATGTGGTGGTGCTGGCCGCCGCGTACATGGGCACGACACGGTTGATCGACAACCTGTACGTGCATCTGGACGAAAAGACCGCATAACGCCCGACATCATGTGGGAGCGGGCTTGCCCCGCGATTCGGCCCGGCCCGATATCACCGCCGCTCCCACAAGAGATCGCGCCGCGGCCTTGTATCGCGAAAGGCGCACACAGCGCCTCCGCTCCCCATTCCCCCCGCGCCACCAATGCCTATAATGATGGCCGGCCTGCAACTGGCAGCCACGGCCTGATGTCCAAGGCCAGACCACGCACCAAGGAAAGCATCCGCAATGGCGTATTACCGTACTCCCCACGATGTGACGGCGCTGCCCGCCTGGCAGGCGCTCCAGCAACACCGCGACGCCATGCAAGGTTTCAGCATGCGCGAAGCCTTCGCAGCCGATCCCAAGCGCTTCGACCAGTTTTCCCTCAGCAGTTGCGGCCTGTTCCTCGACTACTCGAAGAACCTGATCACCGAGCAGACCCGTGACCTGCTGGTCAACCTGGCCAATGAAGTGGGCCTGGCGGACGCGATCAAAGCGATGTTCAGCGGCGAGATCATCAACGCCTCCGAAGGTCGACCGGTATTGCACACCGCCCTGCGCCGCCCGGTAGGCGACAAGCTCAGCGTGAATGGCGTCAACGTGATGCCCGAAGTGCACAAGGTGCTCAACCAGATCACCGAGCTGGTGGGCCGCATCCACGATGGCCTGTGGCGCGGCTACAGCGAAAAGCCGATCACCGACGTGGTGAACATCGGCATCGGCGGCTCGTTCCTGGGCCCGGAGCTGGTCTCCGAGGCGCTGCTGCCCTACGCCCAGCGCGGCGTACGCTGCCACTACTTGGCGAACATCGACGGCAGCGAATTCCATGAGCTGTCGGCCAAGCTGCGCGCCGAGACCACCCTGTTCATCGTCTCGTCGAAGTCGTTCAATACCCTCGAAACCCTGAAGAACGCCACGGCCGCACGCACCTGGTACTTGGCCCAGGGCGGCTCCGAGGCCGAGCTCTACCGCCACTTCATCGCCGTATCGAGCAACAAGACCGCCGCCGTGGCCTTCGGTATCCGTGAAGAGAACATCTTCCCCATGTGGGACTGGGTGGGCGGTCGCTACTCGCTGTGGTCGGCCATCGGCCTGCCGATCGCCCTGGCCATCGGCACCGCCAACTTCAAGGAACTGCTGTCCGGTGCCTACACCATGGACCAGCACTTCCAGAACACACCGTTCGAGAAGAACATGCCGGTGCTGCTGGCCTTGCTGGGCGTATGGTATGGCAACTTCTGGGGCGCCCAGAGCCACGCGATCCTGCCGTACGACCACTACCTGCGCAACATCACCAAGCACCTGCAGCAACTGGACATGGAGTCCAACGGCAAGAGCGTGCTGCAGGACGGTACCCCCGTGAAGACCGAAACCGGCCCGGTGATCTGGGGTGGTGTCGGCTGCAACGGCCAGCACGCCTACCACCAGCTGCTGCACCAGGGCACCCAACTGATCCCCGCCGACTTCATCGTGCCGGTGGTGAGCTTCAACCCGGTGGCCGACCACCATCAATGGCTGTATGCCAACTGCCTGTCCCAGAGCCAGGCGCTGATGCTCGGCAAGACCCGCGCGGAAGCCGAAGCCGAGCTGCGGGCCAAGGGCCTGAACGAAGCGGACATCGAGAAACTCGCACCGCACAAGGTGATCCCGGGCAACCGCCCGAGCAACACCCTGGTGGTCGAGCGCATCAGCCCACGTCGTCTCGGGGCGCTGGTGGCCATGTACGAACACAAGGTGTTCGTGCAGAGCGTCGTCTGGGGTATCAATGCCTTCGACCAGTGGGGTGTGGAACTGGGCAAGGAGCTGGGCAAGGGTGTATACCAGCGCCTGGTCGGTAGCCTGGAAGACAGTGCCGAGGATGGCTCCACCCAAGGCCTGATCAACTACTTCCGCGGTCGTCACCGCGGTTGATCCGAACCTGATTCGACCTCATCGCGGGACAAGCCCGCTCTCACAGGTACCCAGGTGTTATCGAGAGCACCGGAGAATCTGTGGGAGCGGGCTTGTCCCGCGATGAGGCCGGCACCGGTTGAACAACCCTTCCAGCTACACTGTCCATCGAATAGCCGCTGCTGTCCACCGCCCCTCACAAGAGCAGGACCACCCGCCATGTTCGATATTCGCGACTACCCCCAGGCTCTGGCCGTCAGCCAGTCCGCACGCCTTTCCCCCGACGAGTACCGCCGCCTCTACCGCCAGTCGGTCGAAGACCCCGACAGCTTCTGGGCCGAACAGGCCAAACGCCTGGACTGGATCAAGCCCTGGCGGCAGGTGCAGCAATGCGACCTGAATACCGGCGCGGCGCGCTGGTTCGACGGTGGCCAGCTCAATGTCAGCTACAACTGCATCGACCGCCACCTGGCCACCCGAGGTGACCAGACCGCGCTGCTCTGGGAAGGCGACGACCCAAAGGACGCCAAGGCGATCAGTTACCGCGAACTGCACCGCCAGGTCTGCCGACTGGCCAATGCCCTCAAGGCCCGGGGCGTGAAGAAAGGCGACCGAGTGTGCATCTACATGCCCATGATCCCTGAGGCGGCCTATGCCATGCTCGCCTGCGCACGCATCGGCGCCATTCATTCGGTGGTGTTCGGCGGCTTTTCGCCCGATGCCCTGCGTGACCGCATCCTCGATGCCGACTGCCGCACGGTGATCACCGCCGACGAGGGCGTGCGCGGCGGCAAACGTATCCCGCTGAAGCAGAACGTCGACAAGGCCCTGGCAAGCTGCCCCAATGTGACCAGCGTGCTGGTGGTACGCCGCACCCAGGCCGACATCGCCTGGAGCGAAGGCCGCGACCTGTGGTACCACGACGCGACGGAACAGGCCGGTGACGACTGCGCACCCGAGCCCATGGACGCGGAAGACCCGCTGTTCATCCTCTATACCTCCGGCAGCACCGGCAAGCCCAAGGGCGTGCTGCACACCACCGCCGGCTACCTGCTGCAGGCCGCGCTCACCTTCGAGGTGGTGTTCGATTATCGTGACGGCGAGGTGTTCTGGTGCACTGCCGATGTCGGCTGGGTCACCGGGCACAGCTATATCGTCTACGGCCCCCTGGCCAACGGCGCGATCTCGCTGATGTTCGAAGGCGTGCCCAACTACCCGGACAGCTCGCGCTTCTGGCAGGTGGTGGACAAGCACCAGGTGAACATCTTCTATACCGCCCCCACGGCCTTGCGCGCCCTGATGCGCGAAGGCGAGGCGCCACTGCAGGGCACGTCGCGACAAAGCCTGCGCCTGCTGGGCAGCGTGGGCGAGCCGATCAACCCGGAAGCCTGGGAGTGGTACTTCGAAGCAGTCGGGCAGAAACGCTGCCCCATCGTCGATACCTGGTGGCAGACCGAGACCGGCGGCATCATGCTCAGCCCGTTGCCCGGCAATACGCACCTCAAGCCAGGCTGTGCCACCCAGCCGATGTTCGGCGTGCAGCCGGTGCTGCTGGACGAAAAAGGCAAGCTGATCGACGGGCCAGGTGCCGGCCTGCTGGCAATAAAAGCCAGCTGGCCTGGGCAGATCCGCAGCGTCTATGGCGATCACCAGCGCATGGTCGATACCTATTTCAAACCCATGCCCGGCTACTACTTCACAGGTGACGGCGCTCGCCGCGATGCAGACGGTGACTACTGGATCACCGGGCGCGTGGACGATGTGATCAATGTCTCTGGCCACCGCATCGGCACCGCCGAGGTGGAAAGTGCGCTGGTGCTGCACGACAGCATCGCCGAGGCCGCCGTGGTGGGGTACCCTCACGACCTCAAGGGCCAGGGCATCTACGCCTTCATCACGCCCATGAACGGTGTTACCCCGGACGACGCGCTCAAGGCCGAGCTGCTCGCCCTGGTCAGCAAGGAGATCGGCAGTTTCGCCAAGCCGGAACTGATCCAGTGGGCCCCGGCCCTGCCCAAGACCCGCTCGGGCAAGATCATGCGGCGTATACTGCGCAAGATCGCCTGCAACGAGCTGGATAACCTGGGCGACACCTCGACCCTGGCCGACCCAAGCGTGGTCCAGGGGCTGATCGACAAACGCCTCAACCAGTAGATGGCCGCCATGGCGGCCTGCAGGACCGCCATGGAAGCCCTACGCCGCCGCATCGAAACCCAGGTCATGAGCCTCACCGGGCTGGCCCTCGGCCAGCTCGACCTGGAGTCGCCCAAGGGTGACCCAGGGCTGTTCGGCCCGCAGAGCGTCAGTTGGCAGGTGCACGGCGACTTCCCCAGCATGCTGGTTGGCGGCATCAGCGCCCTGATGCTGCAATTGCTGCACCCCCTGGCGCTGTCGGGGGTGTGGGACCATTCCAATTTTCGTCACGACCTGCTCGGCCGCCTGCGCCGCACCAGCCAGTTCATTTCCGGCACCACCTTCGGCTCGACCCGCGACGCCCAATGGTTGATCGACAAGGTTCGCACCATTCACCTGCAGGTGGTCGGCACCGCGCCCGATGGCCGCCCTTATGCGGCCAGCGACCCGGACCTGCTGACCTGGGTGCATGTCGCCGAAGTCAGCAGCTTCCTCGCCGCCCACCTGCGCTACCGCAACCCTGGCCTGTCACGTGCCGACCAGGATGCCTACTACGACGAGATCGCCCTCATCGCCGAACGGCTCGGCGCGCGGGAGATACCACGCTCCTGCCAGCAGGTGGAGCGCTACCTGCAGCGCATGCGCCCGCAGCTCCAGTGCGATGCGCGCAGCCATGAAGTGGTGAGGATCCTGCTCGACGCCCCCGCCCCCAGCCGCATGGCCGAGCCGGTGGGCAAGCTGATGCTCCACGCCGGCATCGACCTGCTGCCCGACTGGGGCCGCAGCCTGCTGGGCCTGCACCAGGGCCCGCTGCAACAGCGCCTGATCCGCCTGGGCATCAAAGGCACCGCGCCCGTGCTGCGCTGGGCCATGCGCGACGGGTCCGCGCATCGGGCGCGACGACGCATGGGTGTCGAGTAAGGTATTTTGGTCGTTTCGTCGGAACCGTTTTAACGTGCCATACTCCAAGGCACCTCGCTTCAGACAGATGACGCCTTACATGCCCAAAGGATTGACTCGCGCCCTCGGCGCCTTGCTGGCCATCGTTGCCTCTTACAGCCTGCTTGGCTTTCTCATTCTCCCCGGTGTCGGCCTGCGTATCGCCAACCAGCAACTGGCGCAATACGCCACGGTGCCGGCGCACTTGCAGCGCATCGAATTCAACCCCTTCAGCCTGGAGCTGACGCTCTGGGGCCTGCAGATCGGCGAGCCTGGCAAGGAACAGGTCGGCTTCGAACGCCTGTACGCCAACCTCTCGCTGGACAGCCTGTGGACCAAGGCCCTGCACCTCGATGCCGTGGAGCTGGACAAGCCGCGCAACGAAGTGCTGTTCGCCAAGGACGGCAGCCTGAACCTGACCCAGCTGTTCAAACTGCCGGCCAGCGAGCCCAAGCCCGACGAACCGCCCAGCGATCCCTTCCCGCTGCGCATCGGCAGCATCAAGCTCAGCGAAGGCTACCTACATTTCGAAGACCTGCGCCCCAGCGAGCCCATCGAGTTCCTCTACGACTCCATGAACCTGGAGCTGAAGAACCTCAGCACCCTGCCCGACGACAACGCCGACATGACCTTGGTGGCCAACGGCCCCAACGGCGGGCGCATCGACTGGAAGGGCACCCTGAGCCTGGCCCCCATCGCCTCCGAAGGCACCCTCAAGGTCACCGAAGGCCGAATGAAGTCCTTCTGGCCCTACGTACGCGATGCCGTCCCGCTGGTGCTGGAAGATGGCATAGTGAGCCTCGATACCCACTACAAGCTCAACCTCGCCAAGGAAACCGAACTGCTGCTGGACAAGACCTCGCTGCGCATCGCACCGTTCGCCATCAAGGCCCCTGATGGCCGCCAACTGGCGCGCCTGGCCAGCCTGGATGTCAGCGAGACGTCCATCGACCTGGCCAGGCAGCAGGTAATCGTAGGCAAGGTCCGCAGCGAAAAGCTGGAGACCTGGGCCGCCTTGGAACAGGATGGCCAGCTCGACTGGCAGAAGCTGTTCGCCAGCCAGCCGGCCAAGGCCACCCCGAAGGAAAAGGCCGAGCCCGCCGCCGCCGAACCGAGCGACAAGGAAAAGGCCGCCAAGGCGCCGAGCAAGCCCTGGCAGGTGCTGCTCAAGGATGTACAACTGCGCAACTACCAGGTCCATCTGGCCGACCGCAGCCAGAAGGAACCGGTGGCGCTGGATGTCGGCCCGCTCAACCTGGACCTGCAGAATTTCGACAGCCTCAACCAGTCGCCATTTACGCTCAAGCTGGACACCGGCGTGGGCAAGCAAGGCAAGCTGCAGGCGGCAGGCCAGGTCAACCTGGCACCGGTCACGGCCAAGCTCGACGTCAGCACCCGTGACATCGACCTGCGCGTGGCCCAGGCCTACATCAGCCCGTATATCCGCCTGGAACTGCGCAGCGGCATGCTCGCCAGCGACCTCAAGGTCGACCTCAAGAGCACCGAACCGTTGGCCTTCACCGTTGGCGGCAAGGCCCAGGTCAGCCAGTTGCATACCCTGGATACCATCAAGGACCGGGACTTCGTCAAATGGCAGCAACTGGACCTGAGCGGCCTGTCCTACGTCCATGGCGATGCCCTGTCGATCGACAAGGTGAGCCTGCTGCAGCCCTATGCACGCTTCATCATCAACGAAGACCGCACCACCAACGTAGACGACCTGCTGATCCCCCAACCGGCGGGCGCACCGAGCAGCGGCCAGGCCAAACCGGCCAGTGCGAGCAATGAAAAGCCGCTGGGCATCCGTATCGGGCAGATCGACATCAACGATGGTTCGGCCAACTTCGCCGACCTGACCCTCACGCCCAACTTCGCCACGGCGGTGCAGCAGCTCAACGGCCAGATCGGCACCATCGACAACCGCAAGCCGGCACCGGCCAAAGTGGACGTCAAGGGCAAGGTCGACCGCTACGCCCCGGTCACCATCAAAGGGGCGCTCAACCCGTTCAATCCTCTGGCGAGCCTGGACATCGCCACCAGCTTCAAGCGGGTCGAGCTGACCACCCTGACGCCCTACTCCGGCAAGTTCGCGGGCTTCCGCATCCGCAAGGGCCGACTCAACCTCGACCTGCACTACCTGATCACCAACGGCCAGCTCAAGGCCGAGAACAAAGTGGTGGTCGAACAGTTGCAGTTGGGCGAGAAGGTGGACAGCCCCGATGCCGTGGACCTGCCGATTCGCCTGGCGGTCGCGCTGCTCAAGGATACCGAGGGCAAGATCTCCATCGAGCTGCCGGTTTCAGGCGACCTGAACAACCCTCAGTTCAGTGTCATGCCGATCGTCTGGCAGACCCTGCGCAACCTGGTGCTGCGCGCGGCCCAGGCGCCGTTCAAGTTCATCGGAGGGTTGATCGCCGGCGGCGGCTCGGAAGACCTTGGCACCGTAAAATTCGCGCCCGGCTCCAGCGAGCTCAGCAGCGATGCCCAGTCGGCCCTGGACAAGCTGGCAGCGGCCCTCAAGGAACGCCCGGAGCTGCGCCTGGAAATCGAAGGCACCAGCGCCCAGAGCAGCGACGGCCCCTTGATCGCCCAACAGCGCCTGGAGCGTGAATACCAGGCCACCTGGTACAAGATGCTCCAACGCCGCGGTGACAAGGTACCGGCCAATGCTTCGATGCTGGTGGTCGACGACAGCGACAAGCCGGCCATGCTCGAAGGCATCTACCGCACCCGCCTCAAACAGCAGCCTCCGGCCGAATGGAAAGAGCTCGGCCGCGAAGAGCGTACCGTCAAGCTGCGCGATGCGGTGATCAAGTCCTGGGCCGAAAGCGCAGCACTGCTGCGCACCCTCGGCCAGGAGCGCGCCAGCAGCATCAAGGACTATCTGGTGGACAAGGGCCAGCTGGAGGATGACCGGGTATATTTCCTCGATACCACCCTGGGGCAGGCCGAGAGCGATGGGCAGGTCATTACGCCAATGCACCTGGATGCCGAGTAGGCATCAGCGGCATTTCTCGCCCTGAAGCGTGTCATTTCGCGGGTAAACCCGCTCCCACAGCATTTTGCGCAACCCTGTGGGAGCGGGTTTACCCGCGAATCTCATTGGCAGGCCTTTCCTTCAAACCAACCGCTGCCCGGACACCGCCGGGTGATACAGCGGCTGCACCTTGTTACCTGCTGGGTCAAGCACATGGAAGCTGCGCGCTCCATCGCCGTGGTCGAACGGGCGGTCCAGCAGGGTCACGCCATGGGCCTTGAAATAGGCGTACCAGGCATCGAGTTCTTCCACGCTGTCGACGATGAACCCGTAGTGGTCCATGGTCTGTAACCCATTGGCCGCCCCTGCGGCACGCCCCAGGGACAGGTTATCGTTACCGCAGGTCAGGTACACCAGGTCTTCATGGGCACGGTGCAGCACCTCCATGCCGAGCAGGTCGACGTAGAAACGCTCGCACTCCTCCAGATTCGGGACCAGCAGGGCCAGATGGCGCAAGCCATTCAGGCGGCCAGGACGGACGGGTAGATCGGACATGGACTCGGCTCCTATTATGTATACAATTTGAAGCCGAATTTAAAACAAAAGGGTCACCCTGTGTACAGTTTGTTCATCAAGACCCGTGTAAAACCCGGTAGCGCCGAAGCCTTTCTTTCGGCCATCAAGGTCAATGCCGCCGCTTCGGTGGCCAACGAGCCGGGCTGCCTCGTGTTCGATGTGTCCCAGGACCGTGTCGATCCCGAGGTGATCTATCTCTACGAGATCTACCGTGATGACGCAGCGTACGAGGCCCATACCCAGACGGCCCATTTCCGCGACAGCAGGCCGCTGGTCGAGCCGTTGATTCTTGAGCAGGAATGCTTCGAGAGCGATGTGATCGCCTTCAACCCGGTGCGCCTGGGCGGGGAGTGAGCGGAAACGCGTACGCCCTATCGCGGCAAAAGGCCGCTCCTACAGAGAGGAGCGGCCTTGTGCGAAGGGGTGGCCAATTCCGTTTGGCCGACGGGACATGCCTTATTCGGCTTTCAGGCCATCAGCGGATACGGCCTGCACACCCTTGATCTTCTTGGTGATGGCGATCGCCTGTTCTTTCTGCGACTGGGTAATGGCCACGTCGGAAGACAGGGAGACCACGCCTTTGTTGGTCTCGACCTTGATGTCGCTGCCAGGGATGCCTTTCTCTGTCATCAGGTCGGCCTTCACTTTGGTGGTGATCCAAGTGTCTTTGGTTTCTTCCTTGGCCTTGGTCATTTCACCGGCCGCCAGCGTCATTGGCTGGGCGGGTTGCTGGGCGAATGCCGCATTAGCCATGGTCAGGGTCAAGGCGGTGGCAGTAGCGGCAGCAATGGCGAATTTCTTCATGTGAGTCACTCCTGTTGTTCGAAAGGCCTGCGCCGTCGTTCCTGGCAGCAGGTGTGAATACTGTTGCACGCGCTGTGCCAGCTTTCTCAGATTATTAAATCCTTTAAAATCAACAACTTACAGTTGATGACAAACAAATGCCATCGTGCAATTTGCAACCCTGGGCAAAATCCTGCATGCAAGATGCAAGCGGGCAAAGTAAAAATCGAGGCGAAAAAAAAGAGCCCCGCAGGGCTCTTCTTTTGTCGCCGACGTTTAGACGCCGGAGGCTTTGGCAGCCGCCACGTCCTTGATCGACAGCTTGATACGGCCGCGGTTGTCCACGTCCAGTACCAGCACTTCGACTTCCTGGCCTTCCTTCAGGACGTCGGTGACCTTCTCCACACGCTCGTTGCTGAGCATGGAGATGTGCACCAGGCCGTCCTTGCCCGGCAGGATGTTGACGAAGGCGCCGAAGTCGACGATGCGCTCGACCTTGCCCACGTAGATCTTGCCGATCTCGGCCTCGGCAGTGATACCCAGGATGCGCTGCTTGGCAGCTTCAGCGGCTTCCTTGGTTTCGCCGAAGATCTTGATCGAGCCGTCGTCTTCGATATCGATCGAAGCCTTGGTTTCCTCGCAGATGGCGCGGATGGTGGCGCCGCCCTTGCCGATGACGTCACGGATCTTGTCGGTGTCGATCTTCATGGCCAGCATGGTCGGGGCGTTGGCCGACAGCTCGCTGCGCGATTGGGCAATGATCTGGTTCATCTGGCCGAGGATGTTCAGGCGCGCTTCCAGGGCCTGGCCCAGGGCGATTTCCATGATCTCTTCGGTGATGCCGTTGATCTTGATGTCCATCTGCAGCGCGGTGACGCCCTTGGCGGTACCGGCAACCTTGAAGTCCATGTCGCCCAGGTGGTCTTCGTCACCCAGGATGTCGGTCAGGACCGCGAACTTGTCGCCCTCCTTGACCAGGCCCATGGCGATACCGGCAACCGGCGCCTTCATCGGCACACCTGCGTCCATCAGGGCCAGGGAAGCACCGCACACCGAGGCCATGGAGCTGGAGCCGTTGGATTCGGTGATTTCCGATACCACGCGGATGGTGTACGGGAACTCGTCGTCGCTCGGCAGCATGGCCTGGACGCCACGACGAGCCAGACGGCCGTGGCCGATCTCGCGACGGCCGGCGCCGCCCATGCGGCCGCACTCGCCGACCGAGAACGGTGGGAAGTTGTAGTGCAGCATGAAGGCGTCTTTCTTCTCGCCTTCGAGGGTGTCCAGCAGCTGGGCGTCACGGGCAGTACCCAAGGTCGCGACGACCAGGGCCTGGGTTTCGCCACGGGTGAACAGGGCCGAACCATGGGTCTTGGGCAGAACACCGACTTCGATGTTCAGCGGGCGGACAGTGCGGGTGTCACGGCCATCGATACGCGGCTTGCCGTTGACGATGTTTTCGCGGACGGTGCGGTATTCCAGCTCGCCGAAGATGTCCTTGATCTGGCCGGCGGTCGGGCCGGTCTCTTCGTTGGACAGGCGGGCAACAGCCTGGTCGCGCAGCTCGCCCAGACGGTTGTAGCGGTCTGCCTTCAGGGTAATGGTGTAGGCCTGGGAAATAGCCTCGCCGAACTCGGCGCGTACCAGGTTCAGCAGCTCGGTGTTGGCAGCAGGTGCCTGCCAGTCCCAGGTCGGCTTGCCGGCTTCGGCAGCCAGTTCCTTGACGGCCTGGATCACGGCCTGGAACTCGTCGTGGGCGAACAGCACGGCGCCCAGCATCTGGTCTTCGGTCAGTTCCTTGGCTTCGGACTCGACCATCAGTACCGCGGACTCGGTACCGGCGACGACCATGTCCAGGCTGGATGCTTGCAGTTGCTCGTAAGTCGGGTTCAGCAGGTAGCCGGTGCTTTCATGGAAGGCGACACGGGCAGCGCCGATCGGACCTTCGAACGGAATACCGGAAATGGCCAGGGCAGCCGAGGTACCGATCATCGCAGCGATGTCCGGGTCGGTCTTCTTGCTGGTGGAAACCACGGTGCAGACGACCTGCACTTCGTTCATGAACCCTTCAGGGAACAGCGGGCGGATCGGACGGTCGATCAGGCGCGAGGTCAGGGTTTCCTTTTCGGAAGGACGGCCTTCACGCTTGAAGAAGCCACCCGGGATCTTGCCGGCGGCGTAGGTCTTTTCCTGGTAGTGGACAGACAGCGGGAAGAAACCCTTGCCTGGATCGGCCTGCTTGGCACCGACCACGGTCACCAGCACGGTGACATCGTTATCGACGGTGACCAGTACAGCACCGGTGGCCTGACGGGCGATACGGCCTGTCTCGAGAGTAACGGTCGACTGACCGAACTGGAACGTCTTGATTACCGGGTTCACGGTTTCCTACCTTTTTCAGTGGCTCTGGGGGGAACTTGTTCTTGCGAATGCTTGGGCAGAACGGGGAATCGGCCCCATTGACCGTCCAGATACAACACGAGGCTGGGAGCCTGGCCGCCGGGCGGAAAATCCGCTCAGCACAGCCAGGCTGCCAACCTCGGAGATACGCATGGCGTGCCTGACGCGAATGCTGCCAGGCAGCATTCCCGAAACATGCGACACGCCATGCACACCACTGGCCAGGACGCTATTAGCGACGCAGGCCCAGGCGACCGATCAGGGCGCTGTAACGAGTGGTGTCTTTGCCCTTCAGGTAGTCCAGCAGCTTACGACGCTGGTTGACCATACGGATCAGGCCACGACGGGAGTGGTGGTCTTTTTCGTTGGCCTTGAAGTGGCCTTGCAGCTTGTTGATGTTGGCGGTCAGCAGAGCAACCTGCACTTCCGGGCTACCGGTATCGCCGGCGGCTTGCTGGTATTCGGCAACGATCTGAGCTTTTTCTTCGACGCTGAGGGCCATTTGGCTTCTCCTGATAAAGGGATCCCGCGAACGGTCTCCAATAGGCCAGGGACAAGTCCCTGTATTAATGAGAAGAGGAGTGACCGTGCCTATTGACAGCCACCCTCGGTTCCGCAGGTTTCGGCCGGGGCCTCGGCCTGCGATTTCGATCATTCAGATCGAATCAATCGACGCGGCGCAATACGCCCGTCTTCGCTCACTTCACCGATACCGATGAAGCGTTCATTGTGATCCTGTACCCGGACCATGCCGAACTGCGGGGCATCCGGGGCGCGAACCGCCTGGCCATGCAGCCAGTAGAACGCACTGTGCTCGGAGAGACGCACCAGCGGCCAATCCTGCAACCCACTGTCGGACGGCATGAGGAAGCGGTCGAGCGCTTCGTTGCCACCGTCTGCATGGACCTGCTCGAGGGCCTCGAGGGTCACGGTCTGGGCCAACTCGAACGGGCCGGCCTGGGTACGGCGCAATTCGGCGACATAGGCACCACAGCCCAGCGCCTCACCGATATCCTCCACCAGGGTGCGAATATAGGTGCCTTTGCTGCAACCGACCGACAGGCGAACCCGGGTGCCTTCGCACTCGAGCAACTCCAAGCGGCCAATAGTAACAGAACGCGCCTCGCGCTCCACTACCTCTCCTGCACGCGCCAATTTGTACAACGGCTGGCCGTCACGCTTGAGGGCCGAGTACATCGGCGGAATCTGGCTGATTTGACCACGAAAGCGCGGCAGCACGGCCTCGATATCGGCACGACCAACGGTCACCTCGCGGCTCTGCAGGACTTCACCCTCGGCATCGCCGGTGCTGGTCGTCTGCCCCAGCTGCATGACCGTCTCGTAGCCCTTGTCGGAATCGAGCAGGTACTGGGAGAACTTGGTGGCTTCGCCGAAGCACAGCGGCAGCACGCCGGTGGCCAGCGGGTCGAGGCTACCGGTGTGGCCGGCCTTCTCGGCATTGAGCAGCCAGCGGACCTTCTGCAAGGCGGCGTTGGAGGTGAACCCCAGCGGCTTGTCCAGCAGGATGATGCCGCTGACATTGCGGCGGATTCGTTTGACCTGGGCCACCCGTTACTCCTCGGCGTCCGCTTTGTCGGCATCCTTGTGCAGGCGATCCTCGGCCACGGCACGCTCGATCAGCGCCGACAGGTGGGCACCACGGCTGACACTCTCGTCGAAGTGGAAATGCAGCTGCGGCACGCTGCGCAGTTGCATGACACGGCCCAGGTGCAGGCGCAGGAAGCTCGCAGCGCTGTTGAGCGCCTTGAGCGTCTGCGGCACGGCATCGGTGCCGTCCTGGCCCATGACGGTGATGAAGACCTTGGCATGGCCCAGGTCGCGGCTGACATCCACGGCGGTGATGGTCACCAGGCCAACTCGCGGATCCTTGACTTCGCGACGGATCAGCTCGGCCAGCTCACGCTGCATCTGATCGCCGATGCGTTGGGTACGGCTATATTCTTTTGCCATTCTTGCTACCTGTAACTAAAGCGGCAAACGCCCGGACAGGCTCAAGCCTGACCGGGCGCTACCTTCAGAGGCGCTGCCAGCCGCCCTGGGGCGGGGGCTGCGCCACGCTCGCCCCTTACAGGGTACGAGCCACCTGGACTTTCTCGAAGACTTCGATCTTGTCGCCGACCTTGACGTCGTTGTAGCTCTTGACGCCGATACCGCACTCCATGCCGTTACGCACTTCGGAGGCGTCGTCCTTGAAGCGACGCAGCGATTCCAGTTCGCCTTCGAAGATCACCACGTCCTCGCGCAGTACGCGGATCGGACGGTTGCGGTACACGGTACCTTCGATGACCATGCAGCCGGCAATGGCGCCGAACTTCGGCGAGCGGAACACGTCACGCACTTCGGCGACACCCAGGATGTTCTCGCGAACATCGCTGCCGAGCATGCCGGTCAGGGCCTTCTTGACGTCTTCGATGATGTCGTAGATCACGTTGTAGTAACGCATATCCAGACCTTCCTGCTCGACGATCTTGCGCGCACCGGCATCGGCACGCACGTTGAAGCCGAACAGTACTGCATTCGAAGCCAGCGCCAGGTTGGCATCGCTCTCGGTGATACCACCGACGCCGCCACCGATCACGCGCACCTGAACTTCGTCGTTGCCCAGGCTCGACAGCGAACCCTGCAATGCTTCCAGGGAGCCACGCACGTCGGTCTTGAGGACGATGTTGAGGGTCTTCTTCTCTTCCTGACCCATGGTCTCGAAGATGTTTTCCAGCTTGCCTGCGTGAGCACGTGCCAGCTTGACCTCGCGGTACTTGCCTTGACGGAACAGGGCAACCTCGCGGGCCTTCTTCTCGTCGGCGACCACGGACAGCTCGTCACCGGCTTCCGGGGTACCGTCCAGGCCGAGGATCTCGACCGGGATCGACGGGCCAGCTTCCTTCACAGGCTTGCCGTTCTCGTCGAGCATGGCGCGCACGCGGCCATAGTTGGAGCCGACCAGAACCATGTCGCCCTGACGCAGGGTACCGTCCTGGACCAGGATGGTCGCCACCGGGCCACGGCCCTTGTCCAGGCGAGACTCGACCACGACACCACGGCCTGGAGCGGTCGGGGTGGCGGTGAGCTCGAGAATCTCGGCCTGCAGCAGGACCGCTTCGAGCAGTTCGTCGACACCGGTACCCATCTTCGCGGAGACCTTGACGAACGGGGTATCGCCACCCCAGTCCTCGGAGGTCACGCCTTCGACGGCCAGCTCGTTACGGATGCGGTCGATATCGGCACCCGGCTTGTCGATCTTGTTCACCGCGACCACCAGCGGAACGCCGGCAGCCTTGGCGTGCTGTACCGCTTCGCGGGTCTGCGGCATCACGCCGTCGTCCGCCGCCACCACCAGGATGACGATGTCGGTGGCCTTGGCACCACGGGCACGCATCGCGGTGAACGCGGCGTGGCCTGGGGTGTCGAGGAAGGTGACCATGCCACGGTCGGTTTCCACGTGGTAGGCACCGATGTGCTGGGTGATACCACCGGCCTCGCCAGCGGCAACCTTGGCACGACGGATATAGTCGAGCAGCGAGGTCTTACCGTGGTCGACGTGGCCCATGACGGTCACGACCGGTGCACGCGGCTCGACTTCACCTTCGAACTTCAGCGATTCGGCCAGGGAGTCTTCCAGGGCGGTGTCGCTGATCAGGGTCACCTTGTGGCCCAGTTCCTCGGCTACCAGCTGAGCGGTTTCCTGGTCGAGCACCTGGTTGATGGTGACCGGGGTGCCCAGCTTGAACATGAACTTGACGACTTCAGCGGCCTTGACCGACATCTGCTGCGCCAGCTCGGAAACGGTGATGGTCTCGCCGATGGTCACGTCACGGATGACTGGACCGGTCGGGTTCTGGAAGCCGTGCTGGTTGCGCTTCTTCGGCTTGCCCTTGCCACCGCGACCGCGACGGAAACCATCGCTCTCTTCGTCGGTGGTACGAGGCGCTGCGCGAGGCGTAGGCGCTTTTTCCTTTTCCTTGACCTTGACCTTGATCGAAACGCGCGGGGCTTCGCCACGGCGCTCGCCACCCCCACGACGGTCGTCGTCGCGGGTACGGCTTTCGTTGCGGCGGGTCTCGTCCTTCTTGCGCTCGGCGGCACGGGCGGCTGCGTCTTCGGAGACTGGGGCCTCGGCCACTACCGGTGCGGCGACAGGCGCCGGAGCCGGCTCGGCCTTGGCCGCAGGCGCCGCGGAGGCGGCTTCGGCGGCCTGGCGACGGGCCTGCTCTTCGGCGCGCTGGCGCGCTTCGGCGTCGGCTTTTTCGCGAGCAGCGTTTTCGGCTGCACGGCGCTCTTCCAGCTCACGCTTCTGCTCAGCCTGGATTTCTTCCGGGCTGCGCTGCACGAATACTTTCTTCTTGCGTACTTCTACGCTGATGCTCTTGCTACCGGCGACACGCAGGGTGCTGGTGGTCTTGCGCTGCAAGGTGATCTTGCGCGGCTCTTCCGCCTTGCTCTTGTGGCTGCTCTTCAAATGAGTCAGCAGAACCTGCTTTTCATTGTCGGTCACTACCTGACCGGCGTCGGTGTGCGGCAGACCTGCCTCACGCATCTGCTGCAGCAGGCGCTCTACCGGTGCCTCGACCTCTTGGGCCAGCTCTTTCACCGTGACTTGCGTCATGCACTTCTCTCCTCAGGCCACGCCTAATTACTCGAACCAGTGGGCTCGGGCGGCCATGATCAACTTGCCGGCACGCTCTTCGTCGATGCCGTCGATGTCGAGCAGATCGTCAATCGACTGCTCGGCCAGGTCTTCGCGGTTAACCACGCCGCGCACCGCCAGTTCCGCCGCCAGGTCCTTGTCCATGCCCTCGAGGGAGAGCAGGTCGTCGGCCGGGTGGGCGTCTGCCAGTTTTTCTTCGGTAGCGATGGCCTTGGTCAACAAACGGTCCTTGGCACGAGCGCGAAGCTCATTGACGATGTCCTCGTCAAAGCCATCGATGTTGAGCATTTCTTCCAACGGTACGTAGGCAATTTCCTCGAGGCTGGTGAAGCCTTCGTCGACCAGCACTTGGGCCAGCTCCTCGTCGACTTCCAGTTCCTCGATGAAATTGCGCAGGATGTCGCCGGTTTCTGCTTGCTGCTTGGCCTGGATATCCTTCTCGGTCATCACGTTCAGGGTCCAGCCGGTCAGCTGACTGGCCAGGCGAACGTTCTGACCGCCACGGCCAATGGCCTGGGCCAGGTTGTCTTCGGCGACGGCAATGTCCATCGCATGGGCGTCCTCATCAACGATGATCGCTGCAACCTCGGCAGGCGACATGGCGTTGATGACGAATTGCGCCGGGTTCTCGTCCCACAGGACGATATCCACGCGCTCACCGCCCAGCTCGCCGGATACGGCCTGGACGCGCGAACCGCGCATGCCGATGCAGGCACCTTGCGGGTCGATGCGCTTGTCCTTGGAGCGGACGGCGATCTTGGCACGCGACCCCGGATCACGGGAGGCGGCCATGACTTCGATGAGGCCTTCGGCGATTTCCGGCACTTCGATGCGGAACAGCTCGATCAGCATCTGAGGCGCGGTGCGCGACAGGATCAGCTGCGGGCCGCGATTCTCGGTGCGGATCTCCTTGAGCAGTGCGCGCAGGCGCACGCCGACACGGAAGGTCTCACGTGGAATGATGTCTTCACGGGCCAGCAACGCCTCGGCGTTGTTGCCCAGGTCGACGATGACGTTGTCGCGGGTCACCTTCTTGACCGTGCCGGAGATGATCTCGCCAACACGTTCGCGGTAGGCGTCGACCACCTGGGCGCGCTCGGCTTCGCGAACCTTCTGCACGATCACCTGCTTGGCGGTCTGGGCGGCGATGCGGCCGAACTCGATCGACTCGATCTTCTCTTCGATCACGTCACCGATCTTGGCGTCCGGATGCGTGTCCTGGATCTTGCTCAGCCAGGTCTCGATCGCCGGATCGTCCAGGTCGTTCTCGTCGACCACGGTCCAGCGACGGAAGGTCTCGTAGCTACCGGTGTGGCGGTTGATTTCCACACGCAGGTCGACTTCGTCCTCAAAACGTTTTTTGGTTGCAGTGGCCAGGGCCACTTCCAGCGCTTCGAAAATGACGCCGGGCGGTACACCTTTTTCGTTGGATACCGATTCAACAACCAGCAGTACTTCTTTGCTCATCGTACGCCTCGCCTTGCGCAAGCCATTGGGCCCGGATAGTCCGCCGGGCCCGGCACGTCTCAGTCAAAACTGGGAATAATATTGGCCTTGTCGATCGAGTCGATCGGCAGCAGGAATTCATGGTTGTCCACCTGGACCACCACATCCTGGTCCTCCACGCCGCGGAGAAGGCCCTGGAAGTTACGACGACCTTCGAAGGGCGTACGCAGCTTGATCTTCACTTGTTCGCCGGCATGCGAGGCAAACTGTTCCAGAGTGAACAGTGGGCGGTCCATGCCAGGAGAGGACACCTCAAGGGTATATTCGTTGGTGATCGGGTCTTCCACATCGAGGATGGCGCTGGCTTGGCGACTGACCGCTTCGCAGTCGTCGACCAGGATCCCGCCTTCCTTGTCGATATAGATACGCAGTACCGAATGCTTACCCTGGGAAACGTACTCGATCCCCCAGCATTGATAGCCCAGACCCTCGACCACCGGGGCCAACAAGGCCTGCAACTGTTCTAGCTTGCTCGACACCTGAACCCCCTCGTGCATGCTGTGCAAATAAAAAATGGGCAAAGCGCCCATCCCTGAAAGCGCCGTTGGACAACGACGCGAAGAACTGTTCAGCTAGCAAAAAGCCCCTGAAAAGGGGCTCCGCTGAAGCTGGTTGCGGGGGCTGGATTTGAACCAACGACCTTCGGGTTATGAGCCCGACGAGCTACCAAGCTGCTCCACCCCGCGACAAAGCTGGGGCGAAAGTATAAGACCGAACCCGTTACAGGGTCAATCCGACCTCCACCTGCAAGAAAGCCCGCTAAAGCGGGCTCTCATGCTTCAATTGGTACCGAGAAGGGGACTCGAACCCCTACACCCTATGGGCACAACCACCTCAAGGTTGCGTGTCTACCAATTCCACCACCTCGGCAATACTACTTCTTGAAACCCGTTACTTCTGCTCTTCGGTTGGAGGAGGTACATCACCAGTGTTGGTGGTTTCGCTCTTCTTCTCCTGGAGCACCGGTACATCATCATTTACTGCCGGCTTCTGCTCTTTGACTTCCAGCACTGCTGGATCTGGCAGACCTGCTTGAGTCAGCTGGTGAGCTTTCTCTTTAGCGAAGTATCCTAACCCAAGAGCAGTCAAAAAGAAAGTGGCAGCAAGTATAGCAGTAACTTTACTCAAAAAGGTAGCGGAACCTTGGCTTCCGAACACAGTATTTGAAGCACCTGCGCCGAAAGATGCACCTGCTTCCGCACCTTTACCCTGTTGCAGCAACACGAACACTACGAGTGCCACGGCCGCCAACAGATGAAAAACAACTACGACTGTTTCCAGCATTTGTTCAGTTTCCTGCGGCGCGACAAATTGCACCGAATTCGTCTGCGTTCAGGGACGCTCCACCAATGAGCCCCCCATCGATATCCGGCATGCCGAACAGTTCGGCCGCATTGGCCGCCTTCACGCTGCCGCCGTAGAGAAGCTGCACGTTCTGGGCAACTTCAGCGTCCAGCGCCGCCAACTGCGCCCGAATGGCTGCATGCACATCCTGGGCTTGCTGGGGCGAGGCCGTCAGACCTGTGCCGATGGCCCAAACAGGCTCATAGGCGATTACCGCATCGGCAAAAGCGGCAACACCGAACGCGTCGATGATACTGCTCAGTTGACGCCCGACGACTTCGAGCGTCTTGCCTGCCTCGCGCTCCTCGAGGGTTTCCCCTACGCAGAGCACCGGCTTCAAACCACTTGCCTGGGCAGCTGCGAACTTGCGGTTGAGCACTTCGTCATTCTCGCCAATGACTTGGCGACGCTCCGAATGCCCGATCAACACAAGCTTGCAGCCCACCTCAGCTAACTGAACCGGTGAGATTTCCCCGGTCAGCGCGCCCTGCTCGGGCTGTACAGCAGAATTCTGGGCTCCGACGATGATCCCCTTCCCTTGCAGCCCATCAATTACCTGATTGATGAACAGCGCCGGTGGAAACACCGCGACTTCCACACCGCTCGGTAGGGCCAGATTGCTCAAGCCCTCGGTCAGCTCAGCGACGCTGGCGCGGGTACCGTGCATCTTCCAGTTACCAGCTACCATGGGGCGACGCATGCTTTACCTCGTCGGTCAAAGTGGGCGCAGATCTTACCCAACCCGAACTGTGCTGGCAAGCGTCTTTCAGGCACAAACTTCGCCAACCAGCTTGGCCAATGCCTCGGCATGGCCACGGACCTGGTTTTCGTCGTCGCCTTCGACCATCACCCGAACCAAAGGCTCGGTGCCAGACTTGCGCAGCAGCACCCGGCCGCGACCGGCCATGGCCTCGGTGACCTTGGCACTGGCCTCCTGCACGGCGGGGTTTTCCAGCGGGTCGACCTTGCTTGCACCGAAGCGCACGTTGATCAATACCTGCGGGCACTTGCGCAGCCCTTGGCGCGCCTGGGCCAGGGTCTCGCCCCGGCGCTTGAGCGCCATCAGCACCTGAAGCGCCGCGATGATCGCATCGCCGGTGGTGGTGTGGTTGCCGCACACCACATGCCCAGAGTTCTCGCCACCGAGCTGCCAGTCACGCTCAAGCAGTTCGGCCATCACGTAACGGTCGCCAACCTTGGCCCGAGCGAACGGAATATCGAGGTCCTTGAGCGCGAGCTCCAGGCCCAGGTTGCTCATCAGGGTGCCCACCACGCCGCCTTGCAGCTTGCCACGGTCCTTGAGGTCGCGGGCAATGATGAACAGCAGCTCGTCACCATCGACGATGGCGCCGGTATGGTCGACCATCAGCACCCGATCACCATCACCGTCAAAGGCGATGCCCAGGTCGGCATGCCCCACCAGTACGGCAGCCTGCAGCGATTCGATATGGGTCGAGCCGCAGTTTTCATTAATGTTCAGGCCATCAGGCTGGGCGTGCAGCACGGTGACCTCCGCCCCCAGCTCACGGAAGACGCTTGGCGCCACCTTGTAGGTCGCGCCATGGGCGCAGTCGACCACCAGCTTGAGCCCATCGAAGCTGGTACTGCTCGGCACGCTGCTCTTGCAGAATTCGATGTAGCGGCCGGCCGCGTCGTTGATGCGCGACACCTTGCCCAGCTTGCTCGACTCGACCACGGTCATGGGCTGGTCGAGCAGCTCCTCGATCATCAGCTCGACTTCGTCGGGCAGCTTGGTGCCCTGGCCGGAGAAGAACTTGATGCCGTTGTCATCGTGCGGGTTGTGCGAAGCGCTGATGACGATACCGGCTTCGGCGTGGAAGGTACGCGTCAGGTAGGCGATCGCCGGCGTCGGCATCGGCCCCAGCAGCAACACGTCGGCACCAGCCGCGGACAGGCCGGCCTCGAGAGCGGACTCGAACATGTAGCCGGAGATGCGCGTGTCCTTGCCCACCAGCACGCGGCAATTGCCTTGCTTGCGGAAGGCCATGCCCGCCGCCCAACCCAGCTTCAGCATGAAGTCGGGAGTGATCGGGTATTCGCCGACGCGGCCACGGATGCCGTCGGTACCAAAGTATTTTCTGCTCATAGGGACTCCAATGTTCTTATTCGGCGTTCTGCACCGCGGCAATCATGCGTACCACGTCGACGGTTTCGGCCACGTCGTGCACGCGCAGGATGCTCGCACCCTTGGTCATGGCCAGCGCGGCCAGCGCCAGGCTGCCGTAAAGCCGCTCACCGACAGGACGATCCAGCGTCAGGCCGATCATGCTCTTGCGCGAGACCCCGACCAGCAACGGGCGCCCCAGGCGGTAGAGCACTTCCATGTGTTTGAACAGGCTCAGGTTATGCTCGAGCGTCTTGGCGAAACCGAAGCCCGGATCGAGGATGATCCGTTCGGCGTCGATCCCGGCGGCTGCGCATGCCGCCATCCGCTCTTCAAGATAGCGCGTCACATCCACGGACACATCGTCGTAATGTGGATTGTCCTGCATGTTGCCGGGCTCGCCACGCATGTGCATGAGACACACCGGCAAGCCGGTGGCCGCGGCTGCATCCAGCGCGCCGTCGCGCTCCAGGGCGCGCACATCGTTGATCAGGCCTGCGCCCAGGCGGGCCGACTCGCGCATGACGGCTGGCGTAGACGTGTCGACCGAGATGATCACGTCAAGGCGGCTGTTGATCGCCTCGACCATGGGCGCCACGCGCTCCAGCTCCTCGGTGGGCGAAACCGCCCGCGCCCCAGGGCGGGTGGACTCGCCACCGATATCGATCAGGGTCGCGCCGGCCGCCACCATCGCCTCGGCGTGGCGCAAGGCCTCGTCACGCTGACTGAAGCGCCCGCCGTCGGAGAAGGAATCGGGGGTGACATTGAGGATACCCATGACATGGGTACGGGACAAATCAAGAACCCGGTTGCCGCAAGGCAACCGGGTCGGGTACTGCTGTGAGGTCATAGGTGCCCTTAGTGTTGAGCCGCTGGACCGCCGATCGGCGACTCCGGACGATCGCCCTGGGAGGCCGGGTTGCCGGAGGTACCGGCGTCGTTGTCCCAGTCACGCGGTTCGCGCGGCGTACGGCCTGCCATGATGTCGTCGATCTGGTCGGCATCGATGGTCTCGTACTTCATCAGGGCCTCGGCCATGGCGTCGAGCTTGTCGCGGTTGTCGGTCAGGATCTGCTTGGCCGTGGCGTAGCAGTGATCGATGATGCTGCGCACCTCGGAGTCGATCAGCTTGGCCGTCTCGCCCGACACGCTGGCATGCTGGCTCGCCGCGCTGCGACCGAGGAACACCTCGCCCTCCTCCTCGGCATACATCAGCGGGCCAAGCTTCTCGGACAGGCCCCACTTGGTGACCATGTTCCGGGCGATCTGGCTGGCGCGCATGATGTCGTTGGAGGCACCGGTGGTGACGCCGTCGAAGCCCAGGGTCATTTCCTCGGCGATACGGCCACCATACAGCGAGCAGATCTGGCTGATCAGCGCACGCTTGGACAGGCTGTAGCGATCTTCCTCGGGAAGGAACATGGTCACGCCCAGCGCACGACCGCGCGGGATGATCGAAACCTTGTACACCGGGTCGTGCTCGGGAACGAGGCGACCGACGATGGCATGGCCCGCCTCATGGTAGGCCGTGTTCTGTTTTTCCTTCTCGGACATGACCATGGTCTTGCGCTCGGCGCCCATCATGATCTTGTCCTTGGCCAGCTCGAACTCCTTCATCTCGACCAGGCGCTTGCTGGCGCGAGCGGCGAACAGCGAGGCCTCGTTGACCAGGTTGGCGAGGTCAGCACCGGAGAAGCCGGGGGTACCACGAGCGATGACAGCCGCGTTGACGTTCTCGCCGACCGGCACCTTGCGCATGTGCACCTTGAGGATCTGCTCACGACCACGGATATCCGGCAGGCCGACCACCACCTGGCGGTCGAAGCGGCCAGGACGCAGCAGCGCAGGGTCCAGGACATCCGGACGGTTGGTGGCGGCGATCACGATGATGCCGTCGTTCATCTCGAAGCCGTCCATCTCGACCAGCAACTGGTTGAGGGTCTGCTCGCGCTCGTCGTGACCACCGCCCATGCCGGCACCACGATGGCGACCCACAGCGTCGATCTCGTCGATGAAGATGATGCAAGGCGCGTGCTTCTTCGCCTGCTCGAACATGTCACGGACACGGCTGGCACCCACGCCGACGAACATCTCGACGAAGTCGGAACCGGAAATGGTGAAGAACGGCACCTTGGCCTCGCCCGCGATGGCCTTGGCCAGCAGGGTCTTACCGGTACCGGGCGGGCCGACCATCAGTACGCCACGCGGAATGCGGCCACCCAGGCGCTGGAACTTGCCCGGGTCGCGCAGGAACTCGACCAGTTCGCCGACCTCTTCCTTGGCCTCGTCGCAACCAGCGACGTCAGCCAGGGTGGTCTTGACCTGGTCTTCGGACAACAGGCGCGCCTTGCTCTTGCCGAAGCTCATCGGGCCGCCCTTGCCGCCCGCGCCCCCTTGCATCTGGCGCATGAAGAACATGAACACGGCAATGATCACCAGGATCGGGAAGCTGGCCACCAGCAACTGGGTCCAGATGCTCTGCTGCTCGGGCTGCTTGCCTTCGACGGTGACGTGGTTGTCGACCAGGTCGCCGATCAGGCCGTTGTCGGTGATGGCCGGGCGGATGGTCTTGAAGTTGTCGCCGTCGGTGCGCTTGCCGGTAATGACATAGCCGTCGACGGTGACACGCTCGACCTTACCGTCCTTGACCTGCTGAATGAAGTCGGAGTAGTTGAGGGTCTGCGGCTCGTTCGGGCTGGAGAAGTTGTTCATCACCGTCACGAGGACTGCCGCGATGATCAACCACAGGATCAAATTCTTTGCCATGTCGTTCAATTAGCTACCCTCTGAGGCCAGCGCACGACGCTGCCGTGCCTCGCATGATATTCACCGCCCTAACTTACTACATTACCTACGCATCCGCAGGCGCCGTCTGTAACCCTTTGTGAAAGCTAGACTACACGAAGTTCGGACGATCCTGGACGGAACCGCCGATTGGAAATAACTATCGGAGGCCCCGCAAAACGTCACTCACGCCCCTTTGAAGCCGCGGCCCAACAGGTACTGTTCGCGGGAGCGATCCCGGGAAGACGAAGGCTTGCGCATTTGCACCTTGTCGAACTTGCTGCGTACATCCTTGAGGTACTGGTCGAAACCCTCACCCTGGAAGATCTTGATCAGGAAGTCCCCACCAGGGCGCAATACGCGGGTCGCGAGATCCAGGGCCAGCTCACAGAGGAACATGGCGCGTGGCATGTCCACGGCGGGCGTACCACTCATATTGGGGGCCATGTCGGAAATCACAAGGTCCACGTGCGAATCACCCACCGCCTCGAGGATGCGCTGGAGCACTTCATCCTGGGTAAAATCGCCCTGGATGAAGGTAACGTCGGGGATCGAGTCCATTTCCAGGATGTCCGAAGCGATCAGACGCCCTTGCCCGCCGATCAGACGACTGGTCACCTGTGACCAGCCTCCCGGGGCCGCGCCCAGGTCGATCACGCTCATGCCAGGGCGGATCAATTTGTCCTTTTCCTGGATCTCCAGCAGTTTGTAGCTCGCGCGCGAGCGGTAGCCATCCTTTTGCGCCTGCTTGACGAAAGGATCGTTGAAATGCTCTCTCAGCCAGTTATGGCTGCTCTTGGAACGTTGCGCCACAGGGCACCTCGATGATATGCGTCGTGATTGACTGGGCGGAGCCAGTGGCCCTCGGGTAAAATGGCCACCAATTTTACAGAATCAGACGAAAAGGGTCAGATTATGCCGCTCAATAACGAGCAGAAGAAACAATACAAATCGATTGGTCACGACCTGAAGCCGGTCCTGATCGTCGCGGGCAATGGTTTGAACGAAGGCGTGGTCGCCGAACTGGAGCGCGCCCTGACCGATCACGAACTGATCAAGGTCGAGATCCGCTCGGAAGACCGCGAAGAGCGTGCCGCCGCCATTGCAGAACTGTGCAAGGCCGGCCGTGCCGAGCTGGTGCAGACCATCGGCAAGAAGGCGCTGATCTACCGCAAGAACCCGCAGCCGAACAAGCAGTTGTCCAATATCCACCGCTACAAGTAAGGCAAAGGGCTGCTGCGCAGCCCATCGCGGCACAAGGCCGCTCCTACAGGGGGCGCACCGACCTTTGGCGCAATGCAATTCCTGCAGGAGCAGCCTTGTGCCGCGAAAGGGCCGCAAAGCGGCCCCGCAATGCCACGCCATTCACCGGCGCGGCCTGACCGGGACCGGTTGAGCCACCAACACGATGCCGGAAAAGCCCAGCACCAGGAAACAGAACATTTGCCACCGCTCGCCCACGGAGATCCCGTAGCGCAGCGTGTAGTAGCCGATGCAGGCACCGAAGCCGAGCAATAGCATCTGGCCGCGGAACTGTCGCCACCAGGCTGAAAGGCCATCCACCCTCGCCAATACCGCCAGCTGGGTCATCAGGCCGAGCAACGCGACGCCGATCAACCAGCGGTCGATCTGCGCAGCCACGTCCTGCACGAGCAATGGCGCAAGGCCGGTCACCTTGAGCGCCGGCACCAAGCCTACATGAAATACCCATAGGCCGCCGACCCAGAAGACCTGGGCCAGCTGCCAGAGGATCCCTTCGAGGGATGGCGCCCGCGGATGCCGGTCAGATGTGCTTGACTTCGACAATCTCGTACTCGACCGTGCCGTTTGGTGTCTTGACGACAACGGTGTCACCTTCTTCCTTGCCGATGATGGCCCGGGCGATCGGCGCACTGTTCGAGAGCTTGCCTTTCTTTACGTCCGCCTCGTCCTCACCCACGATCTGGTAGGTCACCTGATCGCCGGTCTCGGTATTCTCAAGGTCCACGGTGGTCCCGAAGATCACCTTGCCGGTGTGCGCAATGGTGGTGACATCGATCACCACCGAGTTCTGCAGGCGACCCTCGATGTCACGGATACGCGCCTCGACCATGCCCTGCTCCTCGCGGGCGGCATGGTATTCGGCGTTTTCCTTCAGGTCACCCAGCTCACGCGCCTCGCCAATCGCCTGGCTCAGGCGCGGGCGCTCGGTCTTGCTCAAGAAGAGCAGCTCCTCTTCCAGGGCGCGAGCGCCCTGGACGGTCATCGGGTACTTGGTAATGCTCATGCGTTCAATCCTGCGTGCAGATCCTGCAAGCGACGAACGGTCTTCTCGGGACCGAATTTCAGCGCTTCACAGATGGCTTCACCTGCCGCAATGGTCGTGGTGCAGTAAATCTTGTGCTGCAGCGCATTGCGACGAATCGAGTAGGAATCGGCGATCGACTGGCGGCCTTCGGTGGTGTTGATGATCAGCGACACTTCGTCGTTCTTGATCATGTCGACCACGTGCGGGCGACCTTCGGTCACCTTGTTCACGCGGCGCACCTTCAGGCCTGCCGCCTCGATGACCTTGGCGGTGCCCGCGGTAGCGACCACTTCGAAGCCCAGGGCGATCAGGTCGCGGGCGACACCGGCCACTTGTGGCTTGTCGTCGTCGCGCACGCTGATGAACGCGGTACCGCTGCAAGGCAGGATTTCGCTGGCGCCCATCTGGGCCTTGGCGAAGGCTTCACCGAAGCTGTCGCCGACGCCCATGACTTCACCGGTGGATTTCATCTCAGGGCCGAGGATCGGGTCAACACCCGGGAACTTGGCGAACGGGAAGACGGCTTCCTTGACGCTGTAGAAGTTCGGGATGATTTCCTTGGTGAAGCCCAGCTCCTTCAACGACTTGCCGGCCATGACACGGGCCGCGATCATCGCCAGAGAGGTGCCGATGCACTTGGAGACGAACGGCACGGTACGCGAGGCGCGCGGGTTGACTTCGATCACATAGATCTTGTCACCCTGCAGGGCCAGCTGCACGTTCATCAGGCCGACCACGCCCAGCTCCAGGGCCATCTTGCGGACCTGCTCGCGGACTTCGTCCTGGACGTTGGCCGGCAGCGAGTACGGCGGCAGCGAGCACGCGGAGTCACCGGAGTGCACGCCGGCCTGCTCGATGTGCTGCATGATCGCGCCGATCACCACGTCGGTACCGTCGCAGACCGCATCCACGTCCATCTCGATGGCGCAGTTGAGGAAGTGGTCGAGCAGTACCGGGCTGTCGTTGGACACCTGGACCGCTTCGCGCAGGTAGCGCTTGAGCTCGTCCAGCTCGTAAACGATTTCCATGGCACGGCCACCCAACACGTAGGACGGACGCACCACCAGCGGATAGCCGATGTCGCCGGCGGCGCGAATGGCTTCGTCTTCGCTGCGCACGGTGGCGTTTGGCGGCTGGCGCAGGTTCAGGCGCTGGACCATCTGCTGGAAACGCTCACGGTCTTCGGCACGGTCGATGGCGTCCGGGCTGGTACCGATGATCGGCACGCCGGCTTCTTCCAACGCGCGCGCCAGTTTCAGCGGAGTCTGGCCGCCGTAGTGGACGATGACGCCTTTTGGCTTCTCGACACGGCAGATTTCCAGCACGTCTTCCAGGGTCAGCGGCTCGAAGTACAGGCGGTCGGAGGTGTCGTAGTCGGTGGAGACGGTTTCCGGGTTGCAGTTGACCATGATGGTCTCGTAACCGTCTTCGCGCAGTGCCAGGGCTGCATGCACGCAGCAGTAGTCGAACTCGATGCCTTGGCCGATACGGTTCGGGCCACCACCGAGGATCATGATCTTGTCGCGGGTCGACGGGTTGGCCTCGCACTCTTCCTCATAGGTGGAGTACAGGTAGGCGGTGTCGGTGGCGAACTCGGCGGCGCAGGTGTCGACGCGCTTGTAGACCGGCAGCACCTCCAGCTTGTGGCGGTGACGGCGCAGGTTCTTGTCGGTCACGCCCAGCAGCTTGGCCAGACGCTGGTCGGAGAAGCCCTTGCGCTTGAGGCGCAGCATCAGTGCCTTGTCGATGGCGGCCAGGCCCAGGGTCTTGACCTTCTCTTCTTCCTGGATCAAGTCTTCGATCTGCACCAGGAACCAGTGGTCGATCTTGGTCAGGGCGAAGATTTCGTCACGGCTCATGCCGGCACGGAAGGCATCGGCGACGTACCAGATACGCTCGGCGCCCGGCACAGTCAGCTCACGCTTGAGAATGCTCATGGCTTCCGGGTTGGCCAGGTCGACCTTCGGGTCCAGGCCGCAGGCGCCGACTTCCAGGCCGCGCAGGGCTTTCTGCATGGACTCCTGGAAGGTACGGCCGATGGCCATGACCTCACCCACGGACTTCATCTGGGTGGTCAGGCGGGCGTCGGCTTTCGGGAACTTCTCGAAGGCGAAGCGCGGCAGCTTGGTGACTACGTAGTCGATGGAAGGCTCGAAGGATGCCGGGGTACGACCGCCGGTGATGTCGTTCTGCAGCTCGTCGAGGGTGTAGCCGACAGCCAGCTTGGCGGCGATTTTGGCGATCGGGAAGCCGGTGGCCTTCGAGGCCAAGGCCGAGGAACGCGATACCCGCGGGTTCATCTCGATCACGACCATGCGGCCGGTGTTCGGGCAGATACCGAACTGCACGTTGGAACCACCGGTCTCGACGCCGATTTCACGCAGCACCGCCAGCGAGGCGTTGCGCATGATCTGGTATTCCTTGTCGGTCAGGGTCTGCGCCGGAGCGACAGTGATCGAGTCGCCGGTGTGCACGCCCATCGGGTCGAAGTTCTCGATGGAGCAGACGATGATGCAGTTGTCCTTCTTGTCGCGGACAACCTCCATCTCGTATTCCTTCCAGCCGATCAGCGATTCGTCGATCAGCAGCTCCTTGGTCGGCGACAGGTCCAGGCCGCGGGCGCAGATTTCTTCGAATTCTTCACGGTTGTAGGCGATACCACCACCGGTACCGCCCATGGTGAACGACGGGCGGATGATGCAGGGGAAGCCCAGGCGCTCGAGCACCGCATTGGCTTCTTCCATGCTGTGGGCGATACCGGAGCGCGGGCACTCCAGGCCGATAGCCTTCATCGCCTGGTCGAAACGCGAACGGTCTTCGGCCTTGTCGATGGTGTCGGCATTGGCGCCGATCATTTCCACGCCGAACTTCTCCAGCACGCCGTGGCGCTCGAGGTCCAGGGCGCAGTTCAGGGCGGTCTGGCCCCCCATGGTCGGCAGCAGCGCGTCCGGGCGTTCCTTTTCGATGATCTTGGCCACCGATTGCCATTTGATCGGCTCGATGTAGGTGGCGTCGGCCATGGCCGGGTCGGTCATGATGGTGGCCGGGTTGGAGTTCACCAGGATGACGCGGAAGCCTTCCTCGCGCAGGGCCTTGCAGGCCTGGGCGCCGGAATAGTCGAATTCACAGGCCTGGCCGATCACGATCGGGCCGGCGCCGAGAATCAGGATGCTTTTGATGTCTGTACGTTTTGGCATGGGTTGTCACTCAAATCCGCGGGTCAGTCGGCAAGCCGTCTTGAACAATCTGGGTCAGGCGCTTCCGGGCGCGGCGCGAGCCGCCCCGGGGCCTTGATGCAGGATGCTCAGCGGCGCTTGGCCATGGCATCGATGAAACGATCGAACAGTGGCGCGACGTCGGTCGGGCCTGGGCTCGCTTCAGGGTGGCCCTGGAAGCTGAACGCGCTCTTGTCGGTACGCTCGATACCCTGCAGGGTGCCGTCGAACAGCGACTTGTGGATGGCGCGAACATTGCCCGGCAGGGTGGCTTCGTCGACGGCGAAACCGTGGTTCTGGCTGGTGATCATGACCACGCCACTGTCCAGATCCTGGACCGGGTGGTTGGCACCGTGGTGGCCGTGGCCCATTTTCATGGTCTTGGCGCCGGAGGCCAGGGCCAACAGCTGGTGGCCCAGGCAGATACCGAAGACCGGGATGTCGGTCTCGAGGATATCCTTGATCGCCTGGATCGCGTAATCGCACGGCTCGGGGTCGCCAGGGCCGTTGGAGAGGAACACGCCATCAGGGTTCAGGGCCAGGACTTCGCTGGCTGGGGTCTGGGCCGGCACCACGGTCAAGCGGCAGCCACGGGCGACCAGCATGCGCAGGATGTTCAGCTTGACGCCGTAGTCGTAGGCCACCACGTGGTAGGGCAGGTCGGCCGCTTCCAGGGTCGGGTGGCTGTCGGTTGCCAGGTTCCACACGCTGGAGCGCCACTCATAGCGATCCTTGGTGGACACTTCCTTGGCCAGGTCCATGCCCTTGAGGCCCGGGAAGGCGCGGGCAGCGGCGATGGCGGCTTCTTCGCTGATGTCGTCACCGGCCAGGATGCAGCCGTTCTGAGCGCCTTTTTCGCGCAGGATACGGGTCAGGCGGCGGGTGTCGATGCCGGCGATGGCCACGACGTTGTTGGCTTTCAGGTATTCAGGCAGCGACTGGGTGTTGCGCCAGTTGCTGGCCAGCAGCGGCAGGTCGCGGATGACCAGGCCGGCGGACCAGACGCGATTGGACTCAGCGTCTTCAGGGGTGGTGCCGGTATTGCCGATGTGCGGGTAAGTCAGGGTGACGATTTGCTGGGCATAGGAAGGGTCTGTAAGGATTTCCTGGTAGCCGGTCATAGCGGTGTTGAACACCACCTCACCAACGGTTTGACCGTCGGCTCCGATGGCTTCACCGCGAAAAATGCTGCCATCGGCAAGGGCGAGTATGGCTGGCTTAGTCAAGAAGACCTCCCGTAAATCAAGCCTGAAAGGGCGATCGCAGGTTGCAAAAAAGCGGAATGACGTATGGACACGTCACCCCGCTTTTATGCTGAATTTGTCTGCGCGCTTTTAGTGGACACACTAAAGCTGTAGCTTACAGAAAATTACGTTTTAGGTCTACCGCGTATGTGTCTCTGAAACACGGGAATGCGACAGGCGACAGTGCTGCCTGATCAAATGCAATCGCGGGACAAGCCCCTACAAGCACCTCACCGCCTTCGAGAGCGGCGCCAGACCTGTAGGAGCTACCTTGTGCCGCGAAGCGACCCCATTACGATCAACGCAGCTCGAGCACATCCTGCATGTCGTACAGGCCTGGCTCGCGCCCATCCAGCCACAGCGCGGCACGCACCGCCCCCTTGGCGAAGGTCATGCGACTGGAGGCCTTGTGGGTGATCTCGACGCGCTCGCCTTCCGCGGCGAACAGCACGGTGTGGTCACCCACCACGTCGCCGGCCCGCACCGTGGCGAAACCGATGGTCTGGCGATCACGGGCACCGGTCTGGCCTTCGCGACCATAGACCGCCACTTCACCCAGGTCACGCCCCAGCGCCTGGGCCACCACCTCGCCCATGCGCAGCGCGGTACCGGACGGCGCATCGACCTTGTGCCGGTGGTGCGCCTCGATGATTTCGATGTCCACCTCGTCGCCCAACACCCGCGCTGCAGTATCCAGCAACTTCAGGCACAGGTTGACGCCAACGCTGAAGTTGGCAGCGAAGACGATCGGGATCTCCTTGCCCGCCTCAGCCAGCAGCTCTTTCTCTTCCGGCGTGAAGCCGGTGGTGCCGATGACCATGGCCTTGCCCGCCTTGCGGCAGAACGCCAGGTTCTTCAGGGTCACCGAGGGGTGAGTGAAGTCGATCAGCACATCGAACTCGTCGGCGACCTTGGCCAGGTCACCACAGATTTCCACGCCGATGCGCCCCAGCGCCGCCAGCTCACCGGCATCGGCCCCGACCAGGGTGCTGTCGGGGCGATCGATCGCCGCCGTCAGGCCCGCCTGGGGCGCCTGTTGCTGCACGGCCTCGACGAGGGTCTTGCCCATCCGCCCCGCCGCGCCCATCACTGCAATACGTCGCATAGCCTGTTCCTTGTCAGAGATCGCCGAAGAAGCGCTTCACACCCTCGAACCAGCCGCTGGCCTTGGGCGAATGGGAGCTGTCGCCCTGCAGCGAGTCACGCAGCTCCTCGAGCAGCTCGCGCTGGCGGCGGCTCAGGTTGACCGGCGTTTCCACCGCCACGCGGCACAGCAGGTCACCTGCCGCACCACCACGCACCGGGGCCACGCCCTTGCCGCGCAGGCGGAACTGCTTGCCAGTCTGGGTACCTTCCGGGATCTTGAGCTTGACCCGGCCATCGAGGGTCGGCACCTCCAGCTCGCCGCCCAGGGCGGCATCGGTGTAGCTGATCGGCACTTCGCAATACAGGTGCTTGCCGTCACGCTGGAAGATCGGGTGCTCACGCACATTGATGACCACGTACAGGTCACCGGTCGGACCACCATGGGTACCCGCCTCGCCCTCGCCGGAGAGACGGATGCGATCGCCGGTGTCGACACCGGCCGGCACCTTGACCGATAGGGTCTTGTATTCCTCGACACGGCCTTCGCCATGGCAGGACGAGCATGGGTCGGTGATGATCTTGCCCTGGCCGTGGCAGCGCGGGCAGGTCTGCTGCACGGAGAAGAAGCCCTGCTGCATGCGCACCTGGCCGATACCGCCGCAGGTCGGGCAGGTCGCCGGAGCCGAGCCCTTCTTCGCACCGGAGCCATCGCACGGTTTGCAGTTGACCAGCGTCGGCACGCGAATGCTGACCGTGGTGCCACGCACCGCTTCCTCGAGGTTCAGCTCCAGGGTGTAACGCAGGTCGCTGCCGCGCTGGGCACCGCCACGTCCACCGCCCCGGCCACCGCCGAAGAAGTCACTGAACACATCGCCGAAAATATCGGAGAAGTTGGCGCCACCGAAGCCGGCACCACCGCCACCCATGCTCGGGTCGACGCCGGCATGGCCATACTGGTCGAACGCTGCACGCTTGCTCGCGTCAGACAGCACTTCGTAGGCCTCGTTGGCCTCCTTGAACTTGTCTTCCGACTCTTTATCGCCCGGGTTGCGGTCCGGGTGGTACTTCATCGCCAGCCGACGATAGGCTTTTTTGAGGTCTGCTTCGCTGGCGCCGCGCTCGACACCCAGTACCTCATAATAATCACGCTTGGACATAGGTCATTTGCACCTTGTTGGGCGTCTGGCATCTGCGCCACGCCATCAACACCTGCCGCCCCTCGGCGCTGACAGATGCTGTAAAAATTCTCGAATTCCAGATACGCCAACGCGGGAGCAAGCCCCCGCGCGGCGACATCCTACCAGCTCACCGACAAACGACGGTGAGCCGGCCGACAACATGCAGGGATTACTGCTTGTTGTTGTCTTTCACTTCTTCGAACTCGGCATCGACCACGTCGTCGTGCTTGGCTTCCGGCTCGGCCTGCTGGGCACCGCCCTGAGGCTGCTCGGCCTGCTGCTCGGCGTACATCTTCTGGGCAACCGGCGCGGAGACCTTGGACAGCTCCTCGACCTTGGCGTCGATCGCGGCCTTGTCGTCGCCTTTGACAGCGGCTTCCAGGGCAACGACGGCAGCCTCGATGGCAGCTTTCTCTTCGGCGGTGACCTTGTCACCGGCGTCGGCGACCATCTTGCGGGTCGAGTGCACCAGCGCGTCACCCTGGTTACGGGCAGCGGCCAGCTCTTCGAACTTGCGGTCTTCCTCGGCGTTGGCCTCGGCATCACGCACCATGCGCTCGATTTCTTCGTCCGACAGGCCGGAGTTGGCCTTGATCACGATCGACTGGGTCTTGCCGGTGGCCTTGTCCTTCGCGCCGACGTGCAGGATGCCGTTGGCGTCGATGTCGAAGGTGACTTCGATCTGCGGCACGCCACGCGGAGCCGGCGGAATGTCGGCCAGGTCGAACTTGCCCAGCGACTTGTTCTGTGCAGCCTGCTTGCGCTCACCCTGCAGTACATGGATGGTCACGGCGCTCTGGTTGTCGTCGGCGGTCGAGAACACCTGCGACTTCTTGGTCGGGATGGTGGTGTTCTTCTCGATCAGCGCGGTCATCACGCCACCCATGGTTTCGATACCCAGGGTCAGCGGGCTGACGTCCAGCAGCAGCACGTCCTTCACGTCACCGGCCAGTACCGCACCCTGGATGGCTGCACCCATGGCCACGGCTTCGTCCGGGTTGACGTCCTTGCGCGCTTCCTTGCCGAAGAAGTCGGCAACGGCTTTCTGTACCAGCGGCATACGGGTCTGGCCGCCGACCAGGATCACGTCGTCGATCTTGCTGACGTCGATACCGGCGTCCTTCAGGGCGATGCGGCAAGGCTCGATGGTGCGCTTGACCAGGTCTTCGACCAGCGACTCCAGCTTGGCGCGGGAGATCTTCACGTTCAGGTGCTTAGGACCGGTCGCGTCTGCAGTGATGTACGGCAGGTTGACGTCGGTCGACTGCGAGGACGACAGCTCGATCTTGGCCTTTTCAGCTGCTTCCTTCAGGCGCTGCAGGGCCAGCGGGTCGTTCTTCAGGTCCATGCCGGACTCTTTCTTGAACTCGTCGACGAGGTAGTCGATCAGGCGCATGTCGAAGTCTTCGCCACCCAGGAAGGTGTCGCCGTTGGTGGCCAGTACTTCGAACTGGTGCTCACCGTCGACTTCGGCGATTTCGATGACCGAGACGTCGAAGGTACCACCACCGAGGTCATAGACGATGACGGTGTGGTCGCCCTTGGCCTTGTCCATGCCGTAGGCCAGCGCAGCAGCGGTCGGCTCGTTGATGATGCGCTTGACGTCCAGGCCGGCGATGCGACCTGCGTCCTTGGTGGCCTGGCGCTGGCTGTCGTTGAAGTAGGCCGGAACGGTGATGACCGCTTCGGTGACTGGCTCGCCGAGGTAGTCTTCGGCGGTTTTCTTCATTTTCTTCAGGACTTCGGCGCTGATCTGCGGGGGCGCCATTTCCTTGCCGCCGGCTTCGACCCAGGCGTCACCGTTGTTGGCCTTGACGATCTTGTACGGCACCAGCTTGATGTCTTTCTGCACGACGTCTTCTTCGAAGCGACGGCCGATCAGGCGCTTCACTGCGAACAGGGTGTTGTGCGGGTTGGTGACGGCCTGGCGCTTGGCCGACTGGCCGACCAGGATCTCGCCATCGTTGGCGTAGGCCACGATCGAAGGGGTGGTACGCGCGCCTTCGGCGTTCTCGATGACCTTGACGTTACCGTTTTCCAGGATGGAGACGCACGAGTTGGTGGTCCCCAGGTCGATACCGATGATTTTGCCCATGTTTACTCTCCCGAAACTTGAATTAGGTAGCAGCGACTACTTTGGCCAACTGCGGTAATACTTGAATGCTTGACACCTAGATGGGGATGCCCGGAAGGATTTCAAGCCTTTTCGTCGATCGATGGCTGGGGCGCCGCCGGCGCCTTGCTGACCACCACCATGGCGGGACGCAGCAGGCGACCATTGAGCAGGTAGCCCTTCTGGAACACCTTGAGCACGCTGTTGGGCTCGACCTCGGCGCTTTCCTGCATGGCCATGGCCTGGTGGTGCTCGGCGTTGAAGGGTTCGCCGTGCGGGTCGACCGCCTCGAGGTTGTAGCGCTTGAGGGTGTCGTGGAACATCTTCAGGGTCAGCTCGATGCCTTCGCGCATCGGCTTGATGGTCTCGTCGTCGGCGCTGGACAGCTCCAGGCCACGCTCCAGGCTGTCGACCACCGGCAGCAGGTCGCCAGCGAACTTCTCAAGAGCGAACTTGTGGGCCTTCTCGACATCCTGTTCGGCGCGACGGCGGATGTTCTGCAGCTCGGCGGCAGTACGCAGGGACTGGTCCTTGGCGGCGGCCAGCTGCTCCTCGAGCACTTGGACGCGGGCACCGAGATCCTCTGCACCAGCCTCTTCGGCGTTAAGGTTCTTCTCATCCAGCTGTTCGTCAGCCATTAGGTTTCTCCTCCGCAATTTCTTGGTGGGCGAGCCGAGCTCGTCTTGTCTTGCCGGCTATATGGGGTCGGAAAAACCGGGTTCAAGGGGGAGGTCGCTTTTCATGACACACCCTGTTCGCCCTGCGGGGATTGGCAGGCCTGAAAAAAGTACTGTATAAATAAACAGACAAAAGCCTCCGGGAGCC
Organism: Pseudomonas sp. p1(2021b); assembly: GCF_020151015.1. Classification (NCBI taxonomy): domain Bacteria; kingdom Pseudomonadati; phylum Pseudomonadota; class Gammaproteobacteria; order Pseudomonadales; family Pseudomonadaceae; genus Pseudomonas; species Pseudomonas sp. p1(2021b). Next base: position 647,285 of record NZ_CP083746.1, on the reverse strand, counting down.
GCCCCATGCTGGTGCACCTGTCCATTCACAACTACGCCATCGTCGAACACCTGGATCTCGAGCTTGCCCGCGGCATGAGCGTGATCACTGGCGAGACCGGCGCGGGCAAGTCGATCATGCTCGACGCCCTCGGCCTGGCCCTGGGCGATCGCGCCGACAGCGGCGTGGTACGCCCGGGTGCGGACAAGGCGGACATCCTCGCCACCTTCGACCTGGACGAAATCCCGGAGGCCCGCAACTGGCTCGCCGAACGCGACCTGGACAACGCCGGCCCGTGCATCCTGCGCAGGGTGATCACCGGCGAGGGCCGTAGCCGTGGCTATATAAATGGCACGCCCTGCCCGCTGGGCGACCTCAAGGCACTCGGTGAACTGCTGATCGACATCCACAGCCAGCACGAGCACCAGTCCCTGCTCAAAGCCGACACCCATCGCCGCCTGGTGGACGAATACGCCGGCGCCATCGACCTGGCCCGCCAGGTACAGCTGGCGGCCCAGCGCTGGCGCCAGACCCGTCTGGAGCTGGAGCGCCTGTCCAACTCCGGCGACGAGCAACGCGCCCGCCATCAACTGCTCAGCTACCAGCTGGAGGAGCTGGACAACCTCGGCCTGGGCGAGAACGAACTGGAGCAACTGGAACAGGAACACAAGAGCCTGACCAACGCCGAGGCCTTGTTCGGCATCTGCCGCCAGGTCATCGACCAATGCAGCGAAAGCGACTCGGGCAATGTGCTCAGCGCCCTGACAGCCAGCCTCAACCGCCTGAGCGCCGTGGCCAATGCACCCAAGGCACTCGGTGAAGCGGCCAACCTGATCGCCAGCGCACAGATCCAGGTCGAGGAAGCAGTGGGCGAGCTCAACCGTTTTCTCGATCATTTCGACGCCGACCCCATGCGCCTGCAGGCCCTGGAAGAGCGGCTCGACACCATCTATACCCTGGCACGCAAACACCGCGTGCACCCCACCGAGCTTCCGCACCTGCAGCAACGCCTGATGGAAGAATTGGAAGGGCTCAACGCCAGCGACGAGTCGATCGAGCGCCTGGGCGAAGAGCTCGCAGCCTACGCCCAGCATTACCGCGAAAAAGCCACCGAGCTCAGCGGTTTGCGCCAGCAGGCAGCCAAACAGCTGGCAACCGCCGTCGAGCAGGAAATCCAGCGCCTGGGTATGCCCGGTGGGCGCTTCTCTATCGAATTGACACCGTACACGGGCGACGAACTGTCACCCCATGGCATTGAAACGGTCGAACTGCTGGTCAGCGCCAACCCCGGGCAACCGCTCAAGGGCCTGGCCAAGGTAGCGTCGGGCGGCGAACTGTCACGCATCAGCCTGGCGATCCAGGTGATCACCGCACAGACCTCGCGCATCCCGACCCTGGTGTTCGACGAAGTGGACGTGGGCATTGGCGGCCCGACCGCCGAGATCGTTGGCCAACTGCTGCGCCGCCTGGGCGAGCGTGGCCAGGTACTGACGGTCACCCACCTGCCCCAAGTCGCCGCGCAAGGGCACCACCACCTGTTCGTGCACAAGGTGCGCAACAGCGACACCACCCACACGGCAGTTGCCAACCTGGGCAAGCGCGAGCGGGTGGAGGAAGTGGCGCGAATGCTGGGAGGCATCGACCTGACCAAGGAATCGTTGGCCCATGCGCGCAAGATGGTGGTGAAGCCCTGATATCAATGCTGTAGGAGTGGCCTTGTGCCGCGAAAGGGCCGCAAAGCGGCCCTGCAATCTCTGCTGCGAAGCTGAAATTAAGGAGCGCTACACACCCCCTTCGCGGCACAAGGCCGCTCCTACAGGGGCGGGCATCACCTGCTGAAAGTACAAAGGCGACCCGAAGGTCGCCTTTGCTTTTGGTAACGAGAAAATCGTTACTTTTTCTTGCGCACGTACAGGACCAGATTGTGATCCACCAGCTCGTAGCCGTGCTGGGCAACGATCTCTTTCTGGCGCCTCTCGATCTCGGCATCCATGAATTCGATGACCTCGCCGGAATCCACGTTGACCATGTGGTCGTGGTGGCCGCCGTCAGCCAGCTCGAATACTGCATGACCGCCGTCGAAGTTGTGGCGAACCACCAGACCCGCCGCTTCGAACTGGGTCAGTACGCGATACACGGTCGCCAGGCCAACATCCTCGCCAGCCTCCATTAGCGCCTTGTAGACATCCTCGGCGCTCATGTGACGCTGCTCGGTGGAGTCGAGCATCTGTAGGATCTTGACTCGAGGCAGGGTCACCTTGAGACCGGCTTTGCGCAATTCGCTATTTTCAACCATGGTCAGCTTTCTCGCCGATGCTGCTTCGCAGCTTCTCTTAATACGGGTATGATCGGGGTTTACGTTGTCCAGCCAAGATAGTGGAAGTCGCCCACCGATGCAAAACACCAAGCTCTTGCTAACCAGCCTCACCCTCGTGGGACTGCTCGCACTCGCCGGTTGCTCGTTTCCCGGGGTTTACAAAATCGACATCCAGCAGGGCAATGTCGTTACGCAGGACATGATAGACCAATTGCGCCCCGGAATGACCCGCCGGCAAGTAAGGTTTATCATGGGCAACCCACTGATTCAGGACACCTTCAATACCAACCGCTGGGACTACCTCTACAGCCTCCAGCCTGGTGGTGGCCAGCGCCAGCAAGAGCGCATGAGCATCTTCTTCAACGACAGCGACCAACTGGTCAGCCTGTCCGGCGACTTCATGCCAGGCGTGAGCCGCGACCAGGAAATCCTCGGTGGCAGCGGCGACACCACTGTCAGCCCAGCCGCGGAACAGGGCCAGCCGAGCCAACCGGAAGAAAAACCCGCCAAGCCAGGTTCGCTTGAAGAGTCGATCCAGAAAGAGATCGACACCATCGAGACCACACCGGTCCCGACACCTGCACCGCTGGAAACCTCCCCGCAGTAAACGCGGCGGACACGAAAAAGCCCGGGCAGTGCCCGGGCTTTTTCATGCACGCATCCTCAACCTTGCCGCGCTGCCCGCGCCTTGGCTGCCCGCTGCTTGCGCACGTCCTTGGGGTCGGCCAGCAGTGGGCGGTAGACCTCCAGCCGGTCACCCTCCTCCACTTTGCGCTGCGCAGGATCAGCGACCACCTTGCCAAACACTCCTACCGGGCACGCCTCCAGGTCCAGGCCAGGCACCTGCTCAGCAAGCCGGGACAGACGCAGCGCCTCACGCACACACGTCCCTTCAGGCACCACGCACGCCAACAACCACTGGCGCTCGGCCGTGGCATACACCACCTCTATATTCAGGCCCGCGTCAGCCATTGAGCTGCTTGGCCCGCTGGCAGAAGGCATCGACCAGGGTATTGGCTGCCTGGTTGAACAGCGGCCCCAGGGTGGCGCGCACCAGTGGCCCGGCGTAGTCGAAGGACAGGTCCAGGCTGATCTTGCAGGCCTTCTCGCCCAGCGGCTTGAATACCCACACGCCGTGCAACTGAGTGAACGGCCCCTCTTCGAGGTTCATCTCGATCGACTGCCCCGGCACCAGCACATTGCGCGTGACGAACTGCTGGCTCATGCCGCCCTTGGCCACTTCCAGCTTCGCCCGCATGTGCGTCTCGCTGGCCTCGATCACAGTCGCGGCCGAGCACCACGGCAGGAACTTCGGATAACTGGCCACATCGTTGACCAGATCGTAGAGCGCCTGGGCAGGGTATGGCAGCAGGGCAGAGCGTTGAATATGGGTAGTCATCCAGGCGTCACTTCCAAGACAGGGCGGCAGCGCTTCTCAGCGCTTCGAAAACAGTGCTGTTCAAAGAAACAGGCCCTGCATTGTCCGGGATTCATCCTACAGGCTCAAGCACACCTAAACCCCGTAGCCGACAACGCGGCGACTCCCTATAATGCGGCCCCTATGGCTAAGCAAAAGAAACATCCGACCGGGACCATCGCGCAAAACAAGAAAGCGCGACACGATTACTTCATCGAGCACAAGTTCGAGGCCGGGCTGGTCCTGTCCGGCTGGGAAGTAAAGAGCCTGCGGGCCGGCAAGGCGCACCTGACCGACAGCTACGTGCTGCTCAAGGACGGCGAAGCCTGGCTGTTCGGCAGCCACATCACCCCGCTGACCACCGCCAGCACCCACGTCATCGCCGACCCCACGCGCACCCGCAAGCTGCTGCTGAACAAGCGCGAGCTCGAGCGCCTGGAAGCGTCCGTGGCCCAGAAGGGCTACACCTGCGTGGCCTTGTCGCTGTACTGGAGCAAGCACCTGATCAAGTGCGAAATCGCGCTCGGCAAGGGCAAGAAGGAATACGACAAGCGCGACACCATGCGCGAACGCGATTCCAACCGCGAGCTGCAGCGGGCTGTGCGTAACAAGGGCAAGGACGAGTAATCCCCCTAGCCAGCTGGCGCAGTTGTAGGAGCGGCCTTGTGCCGCGAAAGGGCTGCCCAGCAGCCCCAGCACTCTGAGCACCAAGGCCAAGGCCCCGGGGCCGCCATGCGGCCCTTTCGCGGCGCAAGGCCGCTCCTACAACGACCGTAGATCGTCGGCCGCGGGCGATCAACGCCCGCTGCGCCGCTCCGCCCGCGCCACCCGCTGGGCTTCTTCCTGCGCTTCCTCGAGCACTTCCTGCACATACAGGATATGCCGGCTCGACACCTCCCGCGCCTCCTCCGCCCTGCCCTCGACAATCGCCTGGTACAGCTCCCGGTGCTGGCTGATCAGCATGTCCCGGGTCTCGGAGCGCTGCTGGTACATGCCGCCGATGTTGGTCACCACGTTGCGCTTGAGCAGGTCGAACAGGCCACGGATGGTATGCAGCAACACCGCGTTGTGACTGGCCTCGGCAATCGCCAGGTGGAAACGCGCATCGGCCGCGCCCTCCTCCGCCCGGCTGACCTCGTCGGCCCGGGAATAGCAGTCCTGCAGCGCGTCGAAGGCCGCCTTGAGCCGCTCGCGGTCAGGCTCGGTAGCGCGCTGGGCTGCGTAGAAGGCGCATGAAGCCTCAAGGGTGTGACGAAACTCCAGCAGGTCGCGCTGCGCGTCGGGGTTGCGCTCGAACAGCTGCATCAGCGGGTCGCTGAAGGTCGAGCCCAGCGTCTCGGCGACGTAGTTGCCACCGCCCTGGCGACTGACCAGCAGCCCCTTGGCCACGAGTTTCTGGATCGCCTCGCGCAAGGACGGCCGGGACACACCGAACTGCTCGGCCAGGACACGCTCGGCCGGCAGGCGCTGCCCCGAGGTCAGCGTGCCCTCGAGAATCATCCCTTCCAACCGGTCGACGATATCGTCGGACAGGCGCCGTTGGCGGACCTGATCAAAAACCATCACATGTTCTCCACAAACCCCACGAACACCGGGGCCGCCTATTCTCGCCGATACCGGCCACGACGACACCCATCAGATGACGATTTTCCCTACCCGGCAGATGCCCATTCATCGACATCCGACCAAAGTTTTCCCCGAGACAAATTGACACGGCCTCGACGAGGCTTTTAACCTAGCGACCAGCCATTGTAAATTGGTCTTACCAATTATCCAATGCCAGTGCCTGACCAACAACAATTAGGGGCCACCCCATATGCAAACCTGGCAACAGCTCTATAGTCCGCTTGGTAGTCTTGGCCTGTCCGCGCTGGCGGCAGTCATTCCCATCGTGTTCTTCTTCCTTGCCCTGGCCGTGTTCCGCCTCAAAGGCCACGTCGCCGGCAGCATCACCCTTGCCCTGTCGATCCTGGTGGCGATCTTCGCCTTCCAGATGCCTGTCGACATGGCCCTGGCCGCCGCGGGCTATGGCTTCCTCTACGGCCTATGGCCCATCGCCTGGATCATCGTCGCCGCGGTGTTCCTGTACAAACTCACGGTCAAGAGCGGCCAGTTCGAAGTGATCCGCAGCTCAGTCCTGTCGATCACCGACGACCAGCGCCTGCAAGTGCTGCTGATCGGCTTCTGCTTTGGCGCCTTCCTGGAAGGTGCGGCCGGCTTCGGCGCTCCGGTGGCCATCACCGCCGCGCTGCTGGTGGGCCTTGGCTTCAACCCGCTGTACGCCGCCGGCCTGTGCCTGATCGCCAACACCGCGCCCGTGGCCTTCGGCGCCCTGGGCATTCCGATCATCGTCGCCGGCCAGGTGACGGGCATCGACGCCTTCCACATCGGCGCCATGACCGGCCGCCAGCTGCCCTTGCTGTCGCTGTTCGTGCCGTTCTGGCTGGTGTTCATGATGGACGGCCTGCGCGGCGTGAAGGAAACCTGGCCTGCCGCCTTGGTCGCTGGCCTGAGCTTCGCCGTCACCCAGTACTTCACCTCGAACTTCATCGGCCCGGAACTGCCGGACATCACCTCGGCCCTGGCCAGCCTGATCGCCCTGACCCTGTTCCTGAAAGTCTGGCAGCCCAAGCGCGCCTTCGCCGAAGCCCAGGGCAGCGTCGGTGCCGCCGTGGTCAGCAGCGGTGGCAGCCAGCCTTCCCCGTACAGCCTGGGCGAGATCTTCAAGGCCTGGTCGCCGTTCCTAATCCTCACCGTACTGGTGACCATCTGGACGCTGAAGCCGTTCAAGGCCGCGTTCGCTGCGGGTGGCTCGATGTACGACTTCGTGTTCAACTTCGCCATCCCGCACCTGGACCAACTGGTGATCAAGGGCGCGCCGATCGCCGCCACGCCAACCGCCATGCCAGCGATCTTCAAGCTCGACCCGATCTCCGCCACCGGCACCGCGATCTTCCTCTCGGCGCTGCTGTCGATGATGGTGCTGAAGATCAACTTCAAAACCGGTCTGACCACTTTGAAGGAAACCTTCTGGGAGCTGCGCTGGCCAATCCTGTCGATCGGCATGGTCCTGGCCTTCGCCTTCGTCACCAACTACTCGGGCATGTCCTCGACCATGGCCCTGGTGCTGGCCGGCACGGGCGCCGCCTTCCCGTTCTTCTCGCCGTTCCTCGGCTGGCTGGGCGTGTTCCTGACAGGCTCCGACACCTCGTCCAACGCCCTGTTCAGCTCGCTGCAAGCCACCACCGCGCACCAGATCGGCGTCAACGACACCCTGCTGGTCGCGGCCAACACCAGCGGTGGCGTGACCGGCAAGATGATCTCGCCACAATCGATCGCTGTGGCCTGCGCCGCCACCGGCCTGGTCGGCAAGGAGTCCGACCTGTTCCGCTTCACCGTCAAGCACAGCCTGTTCTTCGCCACCCTCGTCGGCCTGATCACCCTGGTCCAGGCCTACTGGCTCACCGGCATGCTGGTTCATCACTAAAGTGAAAGGGGCCGGGCGCCCTGGCGCGCCTGGCAACCACACCCACCCACGCTGCGAGAATCCATGATCATTTCCGCCTCCACCGACTATCGCGCCGCGGCCCAACGCAAGCTGCCTCCTTTCCTCTTCCATTACGCCGACGGCGGCGCCTACGCCGAGTACACCCTGCGCCACAACGTCGAGGACCTGGCGAGCATCGCCTTGCGTCAGCGGGTGCTGAAGAACATGTCCGAGCTGAGCCTGCAGACGACGCTGTTCGATGAGACCCTGAGCATGCCGGTCGCCCTGGCCCCAGTGGGCCTGACCGGCATGTACGCACGCCGTGGCGAAGTGCAGGCAGCGCGCGCGGCGGCGGCCAAGGGCATTCCCTTCACGATGTCGACCGTCTCGGTCTGCCCCATCGAAGAGGTCGCTCCGGCCATCGACCGGCCGATGTGGTTCCAGCTCTATGTGCTCAAGGACCGCGGCTTCATGCGCAACGCCCTGGAACGGGCCAAGGCCGCCGGCGTGAAGACCCTGGTGTTCACCGTCGACATGCCGGTCCCCGGCGCCCGCTACCGCGACGCCCATTCCGGCATGAGCGGCCCGAACGCGCCGCTGCGGCGCATCTGGCAAGCCATGACCCACCCGCAATGGGCCCTGGATGTCGGCTTGCTGGGCCGCCCCCACGACCTGGGCAACATCTCCAAGTACCGTGGCAACCCCACCGGCCTGGCCGACTACATCGGCTGGCTGGGCGCCAACTTCGACCCGTCCATTTCCTGGAAGGACCTGGAGTGGATCCGCGAGTTCTGGGACGGCCCGATGATCATCAAGGGCATCCTCGACCCTGAGGATGCCAAGGACGCAGTGAAATTCGGCGCCGATGGCATCGTGGTGTCCAACCACGGCGGTCGCCAGCTGGACGGCGTGCAGTCCAGCGCCCGCGCGTTGCCGGCGATCGCCGATGCAGTCAAGGGCGACCTGAAGATCCTCGCCGACTCCGGCATCCGCAATGGCCTGGACGTGGTGCGCATGGTCGCCCTGGGCGCCGACACCGTGCTGATCGGCCGCGCCTTCCTCTACGCCCTGGCCACCCACGGCGAAGCCGGGGTGAAGAACCTGCTCGAGCTGTTCGAGAAGGAAATGCGCGTGGCCATGGTGCTGACCGGCGCCAAGTCCATCAGCGAGATCAGCCGCGACTCGCTGGTCCGCGAACTGGGCGCCTGAGTGCCCGTCTGAACACTGCCTGATTGCCCGGGGCACGCCGCGCACCAGACGCCGCGGCCCCGCGAGGAGAATGCATGAGCTTGCCCGCCGCCTTCCTGCGAGATGCCGAGCGCCTGATTCCCGCCGAGCGCCGGTTCGACGACCCGACCTCGACCTTGGCCTTCGGTACCGATGCCAGCTTCTACCGGCTCATCCCCAAGCTGGTGGTCAGGGTCGAATCCGAAGACGAAGTGGTCGGCCTGCTGCACCTGGCCCAGCGCGATCGCGTGCCGGTGACCTTCCGCGCCGCCGGCACCAGCCTCTCGGGCCAGGCCATCAGTGACTCGGTGCTGATCGTGCTGGGCGACAGCTGGAATGGTCGCGAAATCCGCGGCCAGGGCGAGCAGATCCGCCTGCAGCCCGGCGTGATCGGCGCCCAGGCCAACGCCTGGCTGGCGCCCTTCGGCCGCAAGATCGGCCCGGACCCGGCCTCGATCAACGCCTGCAAGATCGGCGGCATCGTCGCCAACAATGCCAGCGGCATGTGCTGCGGCACGGCGCAGAACACCTACCACACCCTGGCCGGCATGCGCCTGGTGCTGGCCGACGGCACCCGCCTGGACACCGAAGACCCGGCCAGCGTCGCCGCCTTCGAGCAGAGCCACGCCAAACTGCTGGACGAGCTGGCCCGCCTGGGCCGCGAAACCCGCGCCAACACGGCCCTGGCCGACAAGATCCGACACAAGTACCGCCTGAAGAACACCACCGGGCTGTCCCTCAACTCGCTCATCGACTACGACCAGCCGCTGGACATCCTCCAGCACCTGTTGGTCGGCTCCGAAGGCACCCTCGGCTTCATCAGCGCGGTCACCTACGACACCGTGCCCGACCACCCGCACAAGGCCAGCGCGTTGCTGGTCTTCCCCACGGTGGAAAGCTGCTGCCGCGCCGTGACCGTACTCAAGCCGCAGCCGGTGTCCGCCGTGGAACTGCTCGACCGCCGCAGCCTGCGCTCGGTGCAGGGCATGCCCGGCATGCCGAGCTGGGTGAAAGGCCTGTCGGCCAATGCCTGCGCCCTGCTGATCGAGTCCCGCGCCGCCAGCCACAGCCTGCTGCACGAGCAGCTTGGCCAGGTGATGGCCGCCATCGCCGAATTCCCGCTGGAGCAGCGGGTCGACTTCAGCGAAGACCCGGCGGTGTACAACCAGCTGTGGAAGATCCGCAAGGACACCTTCCCCGCCGTCGGTGCCGTGCGCCAGACCGGTACCACGGTGATCATCGAAGACGTGACCTTCCCCATCGAACAGTTGGCCGAAGGCGTCAACCGCCTGATCCAGCTGTTCGACAAGCATCACTACGACGAAGCGATCATTTTCGGCCATGCTCTGGAGGGCAACCTGCACTTCGTGTTCACCCAAGGTTTCAACAGCACCGAGGAAGTGGCGCGCTACCAGGCCTTCATGGACGATGTGGCGCAGTTGGTGGCCGTGGAATTCGGCGGTTCACTCAAGGCCGAGCACGGCACTGGGCGCAACATGGCCCCCTTCGTCGAGCTCGAATGGGGCCATGAGGCCTATCAATTGATGTGGACGCTCAAGCGCCTGCTCGACCCCAACGGCATCCTCAACCCTGACGTGGTGCTCAGCGACGACCGAGACATCCACCTCAAGCACCTCAAGCCCCTGCCGGCCGCCGATGACATCGTCGACAAGTGCATCGAATGCGGCTTCTGCGAGCCAGTGTGCCCGTCCAAAGGGCTGACCCTGAGCCCACGCCAACGGATCGTCATGTGGCGCGACATCCAGGCCAAGAAACGCGCCGGCGTCGATACCCGCGAACTGATGCGGACCTACCAGTACCAGGGCATCGACACCTGTGCCGCCACCGGCCTGTGCGCCCAGCGCTGCCCGGTGGGCATCAATACCGGCGAGTTGGTGAAGAAGCTGCGCAGCCAGGCGGCCGAGCACAACAAGGCCGCCGACTGGCTCGCCGATAACTTCCATACCGCCTTGCGCGGCGCACGCCTGACGCTGGCCGCCGCCAACGGCGCGCGCAAACTGCTCGGCGCCCCACGCCTGGAGCGCCTGAGCGCCTCGCTGAGCAAGGCCAGCAACGGCCGCCTGCCGCAGTGGACCCCAGCCATGCCGCAGCCGCTGCGCACCTTCGCCCCGGCCCTGCCAAGCAACGACGCCCGCCCACGGGTGGTCTACCTGGCTGCCTGCGTGTCCCGGGTCATGGGCCCGGCCGCTGGCGACAAGGAACAAAGCTCACTGCTGGACAAGACCCGCGCCCTGCTGGAAAAAGCCGGCTACCACGTGATATTCCCGGAAAACGCCGACAACCTATGCTGCGGCCAGCCGTTCGCTTCCAAGGGCTACCCAGAGCAGGCCGAACACAAACGCCAGGAACTGATCAACGCCCTGCTGCACGCCAGCCGCGGCGGCCTCGATCCCATCTACTGCGACACCAGCCCCTGCACCCTGCGCCTGGTCCAGGACCTGGGCGACACCCGCCTGGACCTCTACGACCCGGTGCGCTTCATCCGCACCCACCTGGTGGACAAGCTGGAGTTCACGCCGCAGCGCGAGCCCGTGGCCGTACACGTCACCTGCAGCACCCAGCACCTGGGCGAAAGCCAGGCGCTGATCGACCTGGCGCGACTGTGCAGCCAGCAGGTGGTGATCCCGGAAGGCATCCATTGCTGCGGCTTCGCCGGCGACAAAGGCTTCACCACACCCGAGCTCAACGCCCACTCCCTGCGCACCCTCAAGGATGCGGTGCAGCAGTGCAGCGAAGGCATTTCCACCAGCCGCACCTGCGAAATCGGCCTGTCCAGCCACAGCGGCATCGACTATCACGGGCTGGTGTACCTGGTGGATCGCGTGACCCGACCACGAACCCCGTGACTGCGGCGCGGCGCGAACCTTGTAGGAGCGGGCTTGTCCCGCGATTGCGCCCGTCCTGCCATCGTGGCCGCATGGCATGATCACGGGCATGCCCCCTACAACATCGGTGCAACCTTATATTCTCTGTGCGCCCCCAAGGACCGGATTCTCGCCCACAGCCCCTGCACCTCGATTGAACCCTCGCCAAATCCCGGGAGTCCACCCTTACAGGCCCACCTACCAGAGGCCATCACGAGGAGACACCCATGAAAGGTACTGCGCTTTCCGCCCTGTTCGCGGCCGCAACCCTGCTGGCCTCGCCGGTGTTCGCCGCCGAGGACCTCTGCGCCATCAACCTGCAGAAGATCGATGACAACATGGCCACCGTCGGCGCCACCTCCGAAGGCCTGGACAAAGCCATCACCGAGCAGGTCGACAAAGCCAAGGCAGCCCAAGCCGCCGGCGATACCAAGGAATGCATCGCCGTCACCTCCAAAGTGCTCGAACGCATGGAGAAAACCGAGAAAGGCAGCGGCCCCTCCGGCGGCACCGGCAGCGGCTCTTGAGGCACGCCGGTCGCAGCAGTCGACGCAGCCCATGCAAAGGCGTATACTGCGCTCACGTGTCGAAGGGCACGTCAGCTAGAGCTGAGTGTGGGGCCGATCAGGATTCGACGCCGGTAGCGAAACTCTAGGTGCATGCCGAGTTGGTAACAGAACTCGTAAATCCACTGTTGCAACTTTCTATAGTTGCCAATGACGAAAACTACGAGGGCTACGCTCTCGCTGCGTAAGCAGCTGAGCCCGCTCTCCTGGTAGCTTCGGCTCCAGCAATCACCAGGGGATGCCTGTAAACCCGAAGTGATTGTCATACAGAACAGGATCGTCGTGTAGCACGTTGTGGGCAAAGCGACTAAAACTTACACAACTCGTCCAAAGCACCCTGCCCGTCGGGCGGCTGCGGATTAACTCAGTAGACACGGCTAAGCATGTAGTACCGACAGCGGAGTACTGGCGGACGGGGGTTCAAATCCCCCCGGCTCCACCAAATTATCAAACAAAGACGTCCATGGACGTCTTTTTTTGTGCCTGAGATCCAGTAAATACGGGGCTTTCAGCGTCATCAAAGGCGGCGACCGAGCACACCTTCCAGAACGTCGCGACGGCCTGGTACGAACTGAAAAAGCATACGGTGACTCAGCCCTACGCCGAGGACATCTGGCGCTCCCTCACGCTGCACATCTTCCCCAACTTGGGCACTACCCCGATCTCTGCCATCAACGCCCCCTCAAGTCATCAACCTGCTCCGGCCGCTTGAAACTAAGGGCAGCCTTGAGACCGTGAAGCGGCTGACGCAGCGGCTCAACGAGATCATGACCTACGGGGTCAATTCGGAATTCACGCGAACCCACTTAGCGGGATCCGCTCCGTCTTCAAGAAGCCGAAGAAAAAGAACATGGCGGCGCTCCCTCCTAATGAGCTGAAAGAGCTCATGGTGGCAATCGCTAAGGCGAGCATCAAAAGGACCACTCGCTGCCTGATCGAGTGGCAGCTCCACACCATGACTCGGCCAGCGGAAGCAGCAACCACACGCTGGGCAGGTATCGATATGGAGGAGGATCTGGACGATCCCTGCAGAGCGCAGGAAGAAACGCCGTACGCATATCGTCCCGCTCACAGAGCAGGCTCTAGGTAAGCGTCCGGCAAACTCATCTTCCGAACGCCAGCTTTAAGGGCGATGGTGTCCGCGTATTTTTAAGCGGACGCGATCACCCTTATCGCAAGGATTTCCATGCGCCAACGAAGCTCTTATCCGAAACCGTTCAAAGCCCAGGTCGTTCAGGAATGCCTGCAACCTGGCGCATCCATTTCCAGTGTCGCCATCAGCCACGGCATCAATGCCAACGTCATCCGCAAATGGATGCCGCTCTATCGAGACCAGCCCGCAGCGGCTTCACTACCGGCATTTGTTCCGCTAAAAGCCGCACCTAAACGGCCAGCCGAAGCATCAGTGATCATCGAGTTGCCCATGGCCGGCCAAGTGATCACCGTGAAATGGTCAACCTCAGACCCCGAGGGCTGCGCGCAATTTATCCGGGCTGTCGCTCGATGATCCGCATCGATGCAATCTGGCTGGCCACCGAGCCGATGGATATGCGCGCCGGTACCGAAACCGCATTGGCCCGGGTGATCGCGGTGTTCGGTGCGGCGAAGCCGCACTGCGCTTACCTGTTCGCCAATCGCCGGGCTAACCGGATGAAAGTGTTGGTGCACGACGGCGTGGGCGTCTGGCTCGCAGCGAGACGACTGAATCAAGGCAAGTTCCACTGGCCGGACATTCGCCATGGCGGCGAGGTCGAACTCGATAGCGAACAACTCCAGGCGTTGGTATTGGGCCTGCCTTGGCAGCGCGTCGGCGCAGGTGGTGTGATCAGCATGCTGTAATCGCCGGCCATTTGACCGATCTGCTTGTCGTCGTCCTGCGCCTGCTCTGGCACAATCGGCGACATGACTTTCTCGCCCAACCTCGATCAGATGACCCCGGAACAGCTTCGTGCCTTGGCGGCACAGACGTTGCAGTTGCAGTCTCAAGTCGAGGCGATGAGCAGGAAGATCCAGAACGATGAAATCCTCGTCGATCAGTTCAAGTTCGAAATCGCCCTGCTCAAACGCCACAAGTTTGCTAAGCGCAGCGAGCAAATCAGCCCGGCGCAAGGCAGCTTGCTGGATGACCTGCTCGATACAGACCTTGACGCTATCGAGGCCGAGCTAAAACAGCTTCTTCCCGCTTCGTCACAGGCCGAGCCACGGCAATCGCCCAAACGTGTGCCATTGCCGCCGCAGTTTCCGCGCACTGTGATTCATCACGAGCCAGAAAGCACCCAGTGCCCGCGCAGGTCATCGACAAAGGTTTCCAACCGCAGGCCTGTTGGCCCACGTGATGGTGCCAAGTTCGCCGATCACTTGCCGCTCTACCGGCAGGAGAAAATCTTTGGTCGCGCCGGGCTGGCAATCGCTCGTTCGACCTTGGCCCAGTGGGTCGGGCAAACCGGCGTGCGACTCCAGCCGCTGGTCGATGCACTGCGTGAAGCGGTGCTGAACCAGGGCGTGATTCACGCTGACGAAACACCGGTTCAAATGCTTGCGCCAGGCGAGAAGAAAACCCACCGGGCCTACGTCTGGGCGTATAGCGCTACACCGTTTTCGGCGCTCAAAGCGGTGGTTTACGACTTCAGCCCAAGCCGTGCCGGAGAACATGCACGTAACTTCCTGGGCGACTGGAACGGCAAGCTGGTCTGCGACGATTTCGCTGGATACAAGGCCGGTTTTGAGCAAGGCATCACTGAAATCGGCTGCATGGCTCATGCTCGCCGCAAGTTCTTCGACCTGCATGTCGCGAACAAAAGCCTGTTGGCGGAACAGGCGCTGCACTCGATTGGCGCTTTGTACGAGATTGAACGCCAGGCTCGGGATATGAGCAACGAAGACCGTTGGCGACTACGTCAGGAAATGGCGGTACCGATCAGCAAAACACTGCATGACTGGATGTTGGCCCAGCGCGACTTGGCGCCCAACGGATCAGCCACGGCCAAAGCCCTCGATTACAGCCTGAAACGCTGGGTAGCGCTGACGCGCTACCTGGACGATGGGGCTGTGCCCATCGACAACAATCAGGCGGAGAACCAGATCCGGCCATGGGCACTCGGGCGCTCGAACTGGTTGTTTGCCGGGTCGCTGCGCAGTGGCAAACGGGCTGCGGCGATTATGAGCTTGATCCAGTCGGCGCGCATGAATGGGCATGATCCGTATGCCTATCTCAAAGATGTTCTGACGCGGTTGTCGACGCAGCGGGCCAGTGAGATCGGGCAATTGCCACCGCATCAGTGGGTACCGGCCTGATTTACGCAATGTGAGTTAGCCGTACGCTTACCTCGAATCAGCCAGGGTTTCCGAAGGGCACGATGGTAGGTAAAGGAGCCAACGGTTACTTCATCATCGAATCGGGTTGGTACCTAGGCTATGACAGCAATGGTCACGCCACTGCATACCATGGAGATGTTGGACCGGACAGAGGCGACGCACCTTACGAGCCTTTGGTAAACATCGCCAAATACAGCACCGACGCCTGCCACGACGACGCCGTCAATGCCATTGAGAGCAAAATAGGCGCACCGCTGGAGGATTACTACATGATCCGTCAGATCCTTGAAGAGTGTGGTCTGCCGAGCCAGTGACTGACTTTTGTGCAAACACATGCCTCGTACCTACGGGTACGCGGCATGACTTATTTTTTGCCCCGATGAAGGACGTCGGCTATCAGCCAATGCCTGAAGTACCAGCTATCTGAGCTCCGAATCTTAAATTCAGAGTTCGATTGCAAAACAGCGCCTGTGTCCCAATCAGAGCCCCATCGATTGAATCATCTCACTTTCACTAACCGCCTCTGGTGTCACTACCGCGTCTTTAAGCATCAGCTTTCCGCGCAATAAGCGGTCGAGGTGCACATCGAATGAATCAAACTGGGGGTGAGTGACGGCAGGCAGATGGATGAACACAGGCTTGGTTTGGCCGATCCGGTAAACCCGATCGGACGCTTGCGCTTCTTTAGCCGGGTTCCAATGGCGCTCTAAATGCACCACATGGTTGGCCCCAATCACCGTCAAACCGACACCAGCGGCTACTGGCGACATGATCAGGATGTTGAAGCCACTTTTCGCTTCAAACTCGGCAATTAGCTTCTTGCGCGTCATATCCTCGGCGCGACTCGCCACAGCCTGGGTGTCACCATTGATCACCGCCACATTCAGGTCATAGATCTGATCTAGCCAAAGCTTGAGGACTCGCTGCAGGCGCTTGGTCATCATGAACAGGATGACCTTTTCACCCTTGCTACTGATCTCATCGAGTAACTGCAGCAGCACCGCCAGCTTGCCGGACTCTATCATCAGTTGTCGCGCCTGCTTGCCATCCTCGCTGTACAGCGCCGACTCATTCTCCAGCCGTGGGTGCAGGGAAATGGAGCGAAGCTGAGTCAAAGCCGCCAGTGCGGTACCACGCATATCCTCAGCGCTTGCACGACGAGCCCGATAGCTGTCGAGGACTTCGTCGTAGGCCTGCAACTGGATGCCTTTCATCACCACACCCAACTGCGCCGCATACCGTTGCAGGCCATGATCGGCTTGCTCGACACCACTGAGAATAGTCTTGGCTGGCAGGCCTTTGAGCTGATCTTCTTTAACCCGCCGCAACATGAATATGCCTACAGCACGCCGCAGCTGCTCGCCCAAACGCGCCCGTACCTCATCACGCTCTTCATCGCTTGCAGCCAGAATTGGCTTGATCCAGGTATCGCGGAAGCTTTCCCAGCCACCAAGTAAGCCAGGCTGCACCGTATGCATCAGGCACCAGAAATCGCCCAGGCTATTTTCTACCGGTGTTCCAGTCGCCAACAGTTTGAAATCCGCCTTGAGCCCTTTAGCGGCAATAGTCTGCAGTGCATTGGGGTTCTTGATGTTCTGCGCCTCGTCGAAGATGACCATGCCCCAGTCGATTCGGCACAAGGAGAACTGATAATCACGCAGGGTCTGATAGGTCGTGAGCACCAAGCGACGGTCCATGTCCAGACGATGCACGCCTGCCTCCGGCCCCACATGCAGTGCATAGCGAATGCTCTGCTCATCCAGCATGCCGCTGCTGTCATCAATCATCGACGCCAACTGCACCGATTCACGCTCAGCACCTTTGACACGATAGTCACGCAGACTACGCCCCGACTGCAGCACCACCACATCGCGGAACGGGATGCTGGCGAAGGTCTTACCGACTTCATCCTCCCAGTTTTCCAGCAGACTCAGTGGCGCCACCACCAGAACCGGCTTCTGCGGCTTGTCAGCTGCGCGCTGACTGGCCAGATACTCCCCGACTGCGACCAGCGACATGTATGTCTTGCCGAGCCCCATGTCATCTGCAAGCAAACCACCCTGCAGGCGATAGAGATCATCAGTTTCATCCTGCAACGCTGCGCCCATCAGCTTCAGCATCCACTCGATCCCCTCACGCTGATGAGGGAACGGCTCCCGGGCATAGGCCGACCAATCTGGCACCACCAGCGGCTTCGCAGCAGCAGCCTTACGCAACAGCGCAGAATTAATCTCGTCGGCATCCTTCAGAATGACCCCGACTTTCTCCTTGTCCTCCCCAGGGAGAACACCCTCCTCGCTGTGCGGCTCGCTATCGCTCACATGAGCCATGTTCTGGCGAGCCCTGGCCAGCTCTTGCTGAACAGTCGGCGCGTCAGAGATATCGATCACCTCGCCAGCAAACGACAGACTCGTCGCGCCCTGTTCATTAGCCGCCTGCAGTACCTCCTCGAAGCGCTGCAAATCCTCAGGAGACTGAATCAGCTTGCTCAGGATCGCTGCAGGTGCCGGGCGCTTATCCAGCGCAAACCAGTCATTCTTGGTTGCATCCAGCACACCGAAATCCATGTGCTGAAGTTTGCCAATACCCGCAACCCGGGTAGAGAAGCCCACCTCAAGATTGACCAGCGCAGCATCGAGAAACGCCGTTGGCGTGGCTATAAACTCGTTGACCTGATCAGCCGGGATACGTTTTTTAGCCAGCACATTGCGGATGCCATCCATCCGCGCCTGATCCAGCAGCAGTACGCGATTATCGATGCGCAGTACACCGCCATCGGCAGTCATATCCAACTGCGACCAGCGTTTTTCCAGCTGGTCAGCACTGGAACCATCCCCCAGGCTCGGGCAGAGTTGGAGGCTGCCGTCCGGTAAACGCGTAGCGATAACTCCGATGTTCTGAGGCACCACGACATCCAGCCGCTCAAAGTGGCTAAGATCAATACGCATCCCGCTGCGCGCAGCGGTCTGCAGCTCGGCCATCAGGCGCAGATTAGCCGCCTCTCCTCGCTGTTCTGGGCCTAAAGACTCATGCCGCTCCCAAGCCTGCAACCCCATCATTTCAGCCGGCGTCAGCCAATAGCACTCGCTGCTGGTTAGATACAGATAGGGGCCTTTGCGATTGAAGCTGGCAGGGCCGTCCGGCATTTCCAGCGTGATCGCCACACGAAAACCACTGTTGCCCGTGCGCCCACTAATCGAAGTGAGAAAGCGTCCGGCCAGACGTCTTGGCAAGCGCAGGATCTCCGCCTGCTCCAAATCCATCCCGGCAATATCTTCTGCACCGATGTGAAAACCGTTGGCCGTGTTTTCGGCAACCCCTTGCTCAACCAGCATGTTGAGCACTATCAGCTGAATTTTTTCTAAAGCACTGCCCTGCCCGGCTTGCAGTGCCTTGAAGGCCGGCAAGGGCAGATAGAAATTCAAGCCATTGGAATCAGGCTGAGACTGAAAGCCTTGCTGGGTACTGAGCGCTCCGTCCCGCTCACCAATCAGCGAGCGGAAAATATCCATCAATCCCATTATTCAGCCCTGTCCTGTTTATCCAACGCTTCAAGTGAGAGGCGAGTCGTTTCATTAACGGACCAGCCGAACTGCTTGTCCTGCACACACATGCCCTTCAACGAACCGTAAAGCACCTGATTAATCACCCGCGCCTCGACGCCGAAAACGTTCGCTGCGTGGCGCACCTTGTCGCCTGGGTTATTTTTGAAGTACCACAGCACCTGCAAGTCAAACGTCCCCAAATGCTGCAAAGTAGCCTTTAAAGGTTGCTGGTCTGCATCAGAGGTGTTGGGTGCAGGATCTAAATCCGCTTTACGCAACAATGCCTCTCCCTTGCTGGATAGGGACCATTGGAAGACTTCGTTCTGTTGGACGTAGCTTGAAATACTGCCTCGAAGAGCGTCCTGGATCTCGTAAAAGAGTGCTTCATCGCCTTCTAGGGCTCGACGAATATCTCCCATCAAGCTTTCCGGGTGCTTGGACAGGTAGGCCAGAATCGATAATTGCGTGTCGGTCAGTTCGGTGCCGGAGGCTCTTGGAGCTTCTGAGGCAAAAGCATCCACAGCAGGAGGACGCGGTTCAGCCATACGATGCGCGGACACAGAGCCGGTTGCTCCACCCTGAGAAACTGGGGCCGAATCAGACTTCGCGCTTTGCTGAACCAGTGGCTCAACGCGCGCTTTCTTGCCCCTCACGACGGGTAGGCCGTATTTGCTCAAATATGCCTTGTACTCCGACCGGCTAAGCAATTTTTCGATATCCAGCGCAATACCGTTATCCGCCAGGAAATCGAACACCTTACGCTGCCAGGAACCGTTATGGGTCACTGCCTCGTAGGGAAGGCTTGGGTAGGCTGCCTTGTATTGATTAGGCAACGACGTTGTCAGATCGAAGTGCGAGAACTGATTTCGCTCATACGACTTGACCCAATGCCCTGGCTGGCCGAGGTAAACCCAAATTTTGAAACTATGGGAGCCCTCGACCAGATGGAAGTCGCCACAATCGAGATAGATCACCGCCTTGTCGCTCATGGCTGAATCCATGCCCGCGAAGCTGGTTTTTACCTCACTTCCGAGAATACGCTTCACCGACAGCTTGGCATTGCGGCCAAGCATCAACCTCGTATGTCGGATCAAGCCGAGCGCAAACAATCCCTCCAAGAACAGTTTGCGCGCCGGGAACATACGCTTGAGATCTTCCTTTCCCGACTCCAAGCCATATTGCTCAACCGCCTGCAGGAACAACCGAAGGTCTTCCTTAGACAACCAACCACGCACCTTCTGGATACGCGCCTCACCAAGTGGTTGCCACCACTCACGGTAGTTGGCTGCGGTACTTGCGATCCGCGGATCCCCCGCCAGATTGAGAATAAAGTTCTGCCAGACCTCCCCCGGTTCCTGACCGGCGCGATCGATCAGAATCTCCAGCGCAATATGACCGATACGACGCTCGCCCTCGTACGGAGCCTTGGACACAGCGGGCTTCTGCAACTCATCCAGCACGGGATCGTATTCACCGGGCGAAAGCCCTCGTAAGGTTTCCAGGTAGAAGTGGGCCCGGCAGATATCGCCATAACGCCCGTCATCAAAGCCCTGCAATCCCATGACCTCAAAGGTCTCGCCCAGCTCATGGCCACTGTCGCGTACCCGCTCAACT
Source organism: Pseudomonas sp. p1(2021b) (assembly GCF_020151015.1). Classification (NCBI taxonomy): domain Bacteria; kingdom Pseudomonadati; phylum Pseudomonadota; class Gammaproteobacteria; order Pseudomonadales; family Pseudomonadaceae; genus Pseudomonas; species Pseudomonas sp. p1(2021b). The sequence goes on along the minus strand of NZ_CP083746.1, from coordinate 626,933 downwards.
AGCTGGACTGGCCCGTCAGGCGGCAACAACCAATGACCATCACGCTTGAGGGTTACCAGCGGATCAGTCTGGGGGCCACTTACTTTGGGCTCGGGCATTAAATGCAGTTGCTGGAGCAAAATCTGCTCAAGCTGCTCACGCAGCCCATCGTGCTCATCCAGCTTGTCGAAGCGACGAAAGTAAAACTGAGCCAACTGCTGCAAGGTGATACGTGTCAGCCTCGGCTGCTGAGCATCGACCAGCACCGAAAGCAGACGCGAACTAAGCAAACGCCTACCCATGGCCTCGTCGTTGAGCCACAACCAGGTCAACGCACGCGCAGTGAGACGACGTTTTAGCAGCTCAGGCAGGCCGTCGAAACGCCCCGTACTCGCCATGTCGCGCAATCGTGCCAACATGGCGTCAAAGGCATCGCTCTTGCCACTTGCGGCCTTCATTCGAGCGACCTTTTCGACCAGCACCGTCCATCGCTCCCGCACCACGGGCGCCCATTCAGCGACCGGCATGTGAACAGGAGGCAACTTCACGGCTTGACCTCCTCCAGACGCTCACGCACCTGCTCGTACTGAGCGCTGTCGGGACGACGAATGGTGAAGCGGATATCGATGCGTCGGTTGCGCTTGAAGTCATCCTCAGTCTGCTGGTCGACCAGAACGGGGCGGGTTTCGCCGTAACCGCTAACCGAGAACAGTGGCTTGCCATCCTTATTCTTCAGCCTTGCCAGTTGCTCATCGGCGGACAGCGCGCTGCCCCAGAACTGCCAGAGAGAAATGGCACGGAAGGTTGAGAGCCCCCAGTTGCCTTTGCCCATAAAGCCCTGGAGCGGACGATTGTCCGTATGCCCCTCGATGAAGATCGTATCGAGGAACTCGACTCGATCCTCTCGCGAGATCACCTCATTGATGACCTTGCCGATCTCCAGAGCACGCGCCTGATAGGCGGCATGTATGTCATAGGCACCGGTGTCGAAACCCAGCAGATCGTTGGGAATACTCAGGACCGTATGGTTCTCGCTCACCTCGACCTTGATGCCGCGCTCGCGCAGGGCCTCCACGGCCTCATCAAGAATAGTGCGGCGCACCTGCTCTGCTTTTTTCAGCTCGACCAGTTCCTGCTCGAACTGCACCTGGCGCTCTTTCAGCTCACGCTGAATTTCCATCAACTGCAGGATCAGAATCACCGAAGCCAGAATGAAGATCACCAATAGCGCCGACATGATGTCCGAGAAGGACATCCAATAAGGGTTCTCTTCGTCGACGCTCACTTCCTTGGATTTACCGAGGCGCATCAGCGTGCCTCCAGCTCATCCAGAATGCTGCTCATGGCTTGCACCGTTCGATGCATCTGGTCGGCGTAGCTGAGCGATACCTCGTTCCACTTGTTCATGCGGTCATCGATCTGCATCCGTACTTCGCCGGCATAGCTGCGCAGCCACTCCTCGGCTTGCTTCTCTACCGCCTCGACCTGCTCACGTAGCTTTTCACCCAGCGCGGTGAATTCGTGGCGTACGCCAGAGAGAAACTCCTGCTGAGCGGATTTCATCTCTCCAAAGCCATTACGCGCCTCACCTGCTGCTTGCTCGAAACGCTGCGCCCCCTCAAGCAACGTGGCCTGCAACTGCGCCAGGGTAGCGGCCTGGCTTTGCAACTGAGCTGCCAATTCGGCGTTCTGCTGGCCGGCTTTCTCGACACCATGAGTAACGGCCTCCAGTCGCTGCCCCAAGGTATCGGCGGCCTGGCGCAGATTCGCGGATAGAAGCCCAAGCTGATTCGCACTGCTGTCCAGATGTTTGCTGCTTTGTGCAGTCGCTTCCGATACCTGCTTGAGCTGGCCCAGCAACTGTTGATGCTGATCCGCCATTAGGCGGCTTTGCTGCTGGGTCGCCTGCACAGCGCTGGCCAGACCTGAGAGCAGTTCCTGTTGATGGGTCGACACCTGATCGAGCTGCTCCTGAAAGCGTTGTTGGCGTGCCTGCTCGCGCTGCTCTGCCGCGCCCATTTGTGAATCGAGCTGGGTGTTGAGGTTCATCATCAAACGAGAGAACACCTTCTCCAGAATGCTGTGGCGCTCGTTGCCCGCCTCAGCCATCGCTTGCATCTGCTCGCGGGTTGAGCTGGAAAATTGCTCCAACATCGCCATCTGGCTGCTGCTAGCCTGGCCAAGCAGGCGCTCGAACAGCACCTGGCGCTCCTCGTCGCGCTGCTGGGCAGTACCCAACTGGGTCTGCAACTGGTTCGTCAGCCCCGACATCAACTCAGCAAAGCGTTGCTCCATCTGTGCCTGGCGCTCTTCGGCAGAACCACTGATGCGCTGCAGCTGCGTCTCGAAGGCCGCACTCTGTTGCTGAGCCACTTCCATCTGTCGACCCTGCTGTTCACTCAGGGTGCTGAACAGTTGGTTCAAGCGCTCACTCATTCCACTGACGGCAGCGTTCACGTCAGCCGCCGCCTGCTGCATCTGCAAGCCCTGCTCACGGCCCACAGAGGTCATGCCGTCCATGAAATTACCCACCAGCTTTTCCAGCACCTGCGTGGACTGCTGGCTGGTGGTGCTGACCAGGGTCTGAATGGCTGGCGCCATTATGTTGTTCAGGGCATCGGTCAGCGCCGTCTGCATCGCTTCGCTCATGCCATTGAGCGTTTCCTGCAGACGATCGCCAATACGCTCGTGCAGCTCCTGCAGCGCTTCCTTGCTCTCCTTGCCGTACTCGGCGATATGCACCAGCGACTGCTCGGCGGGAATACGCGGATAGAGGAAATCGATGTCGTGCTGCAGCTGCTGGATCTGGCCCAGCGCTGAACGCTCGAACATCTTTTCGACAAAGTTCAGTAATAGGCTGAAGAACACCCCCCATACCGACGTCATGAAAGCTACGGCAGCACCGGAAATCAGCTTGTTGATACCGCCCTTGAGCGACTCGATCTCATCCGAGGTGCCGACCAATCCTTCCAGCCCCACCGTCAGGCCCACGAATGTTCCGAGCACACCAATGGCCACCAGGAAGCTCGGTGCAGCAGCCAGCAAGCGGCTGGCTGTCAGGCCGGGAGCCAAGGTTCGGGCATTGAAGAAATGCTCGGCATCCAGCGTATTGAACAGATGCTTCTGATCGGACGACAGCACCAGGCTTTCGTCGAACTCACGCCACAGCATGCCGACATTGGGCGCATCCAAACCCTGCGCCTTTTGCATGGTTTCGCGCCGGCTAAGCGCCAGGGTTTCCTTGCTTTGCCCTTCAAGCAAAGAACGCAGGGCACGCAGCCGGGTACGAAAATGGCGAAAGTGCACAGACAGAAAGTACAGCGACAGGACGAAAATCAGTGCCGTCGCAGACCAAAACCAGGCACTGATGCCGTTGGGATTGGCACTGAACATGTGGGCGAAGTCGGGGATCAGGTGTTTCAGCAGATCCATCATGGCAAAGCTTCCAATCACTGCATCGGTTACGGGATAAATCTCAACAAAGCGTTCAGAGCGCGAAGCGCTCCTTCAAGCGCTCCACCGTCCACCGCCATTTCGGCGTGGTCGGGCGGCAGATGGTGTTCTGGTTGCCGAACAGGCCGACCTCCTTTACTGCCTCGTTCAGCGGCAGGCTGTGCAGCCACTGCACCGGCACGAAGTATTCGCAGCGCTCGGGGTCGTCGACGAACTCGCGGTGGTAGTCCGCCTGCAGCACGTCCAACGCCGGGCGTTCCTCGCCGTTGTGCAGCAGGCAGAAGTCCCTGGCCGGGGTAGCGTGGCCGGTGACCTTGGCCACGCCCACGTAACCGGCGCCGGGCACGTTGACCCATACACGGTCGCCGGGAGCGAGCATCTTCAGGCTGTTGCTGTACCAACTGCCGCCACCGCCGCAGATGAAACCGAAATGCCGCGCCTCGGCCCAGTCGCGCGTGCTGCTGTGGCCAAAGGAGCCATAGAACTCACCATTCCAGGGTTCGGCCGGCATGCCGGGCTTACTGGCGCTGCTGGCCTGCGGCGCCTCGGTTGGGTCGAGCAGCCAGGCGCGGCTGATCAGTTGCTGCTCGCTCAACTGAAACACCTGAAAGCACAGCACGTTGATGGCGATATCGCGCTCGCTCAGGTAGCCGACGATGCGCTCGCTGCTGGCATCCAGCTCGGCGGCGACGATAACGATCTGATGGCTCTGGTTCAGCGCCTCGGCCTCCAGCGGCGTGCCGAAACGAGTCTGGAAGTCGGCGGCAAGATCGCCCTGCGGCTTGAAGCGCTGATAGATGGCCTCGATCTCGTTGGCCTGCAAGCGCTCGACCCACACCGCATAGTCCAGCGCCTGCGCCACCACCTCGCGCGGGGTGCGCTCGCGCTTGAGTTCGATCAGCACCAATGAGGCATCCGGCGCCAGCGCCAGCAGGTCGATACGCCCGCCCTGGCCGGTGCTTTCCTGGCGGCCGATCAGCAGCCAGTCCTCGGAGAGCAGCGCCGGGGCACTGACGATCATTTCTTCAAGAAACTGCTCGCTGGCCAACACGGCATTTTTCAGCGGCGCGGGCTGCGCGCCGACGGTCCAGATCTGGGTGCGAATGGGCATCCCTGCACTCCTGTTGCCTAGGCCATGGCCTGCTCAACCAGGGCATTGGCTAGCTGCTCATGCACCTGGCGGGCCTGGTTAAGGCGGGCTTTGAGTTGGTCGCACAGCGACATTAGCTGATCGACTTTCGCGACGATGCGGTGTTGTTCCTCGAGAGGTGGCAACGCGAGAACTGCATCAGCGATCCGATGAAGCGCTAGCTTGGGCTGAGCTAACTGGTTTGTGTTATCTGAGAATTGGCGTTGAGCAAACTGACTACTTAATGCGCGCTGCAACCAGTATTTATTGATCCTCTGGAATACTATCTTTGCTGCGTTTTCAGTAAGGTTCATCTTGTCAAAGCGCTCAGGAACAGTGCCAACCTCACCAATGGTGCCTGCAATAGTTATGTAGATGTCATCCTTTGAGATGGTGTATTGCTTGATGGCAGCCTGGGTCACCTCATCAATATATTTAAGGTTTTCATCAATAATAGTGCCGCCCTTCATATTGGTGACCTGGATGTACACATGCGGAGTTCTAGAAGATGAAAACGTTGCTCCAGCAGGTAAACGTTTACCGCCTTTAACTTGGCTCAGGCTGCCAAGGCGAACCCACTCCCAATCATCAGGCAAATTGAATGTTTGCTCCTTCTCATCTATCTCATCCAAAAGCTTCTGCTTCTTGAGCTTGCCTTCAGTTACTAGTCGCGCTTTTTCCTCAGCAATACGGCTAAGCAACTCACTGGCTGGCTCATCGCTAGGATCTTGCGGCACCAGTTTGCCCATCACGGCCAGTTGCAGCAGGGTTTGCTTGAGGGCGTCGATGCTGGATTCGGTGGTAAACAGGGTTTGGAAGTGTTCGGCTAGGCGCTGCCAGCTTTGCGCAAAGTCCTCGGCATCGCGCGCCTGGGTCAGGCTATCCAGCAGCGCCTGCACCAGTTGGGCGTGGGCGCTGTCGGCATCGGCCTGCCGGGCTTCCAGCCGGTCGCACAGAGCCATCAGCTCATCGACTTTGGCGACGATGCGCGACTGCTCGCCCTTGGGAGGTAACGCAAAGAAAGCATCATTCAAAACTTTGAAGTGCCGTGCGTATCCTCTGCCTTCTAGCTTTAAACCAACTAGATGCCACCAGAAGAACTTCTCATCTAGCAGAACTGGCCTGAGAATCTTGACGCCATCAGCCCCAGCGACAAAATCAAAGTCGACGTATTTCCGTTCCGTCGTGTGATCACCAAACACAACAACTGGGCCAGGGAGGCGAATCAATAGAGATTCGTCGTCTGTGAAGCCAGAAACAAACTTTTTCCCTTGGTCGACGACAGGAAAAATTCCTTCTTCACTAATCTGAGAGGACAGCAATTTATTCCCACTGACCGAGACCGAGTAATAGATTTCTGGAAGCCTTACCCACGCCCAGCTATCTGGCAGATCGTATGGCTTTTCTTCCTCAGCAATCGCTGCCATCGGCTTCTGCTTTTTGATCTCACCCTTTTCCACCAGTCGCGCCTTTTGCTCGGCAATCCGCTTCAGCAATTCACTGGCCGGTTCATCATTCGGATCTTGCGGCACCAGCTTGCCGCGCACCGCCAGCTCCAGAATCAGCTCACGCAGCTTTTTAATACCATTGGGCGCACCGGCCAGCAGCGGCAGGTTGTCGGTGAGCAACGCCGTCATACCTGGCGCTCCAGTGCTTCGGCCAGCACGGCCTTGAGCTGGTCGCGCAGCTCGCCAATCTCGCCTTGCAGCTTGGCGTAATCGCGCAGCAGCTCGTCCGGATCATGGCTGATCTGCTCGCCCACATGCGGGTTTTTGCAGTCCAGGTTCCAGTTGCGCGCCTTGAGCTCATCCAGGCTGACTTTCCAGCCGAACTCGCTTTCCACCCGCGCGGCAAAGCCATCGGCCTCGCGGCCCCACCAGGCTTCCTCGACGGCGAACTCCTCAATGCGCATGGGCTTGGTCTTGGAGTAGCTCTTGTAACCGGCCGGGTACTGGTGCTCGTAGAACCACACATCCTTGGTCGGCGTGCCCTTGGTGAAGAACAGCAGGTTGGTCTTGATGCCGGTGTAGGGGTTGAACACGCCGTTGGGCAGGCGAACGATGGTGTGCAGGTTGCACTCGGTGAGCAGCTTTTCCTTGATCCGGCTCTTGATGCCTTCGCCGAACAGGAAGCCGTCCGGCAACACCACGGCGGCGCGGCCGCCGTCCTTGAGCAGGTGCATGATCAGCACTAGGAACAGGTCGGCGGTCTCGCGGGTGCGGAAGGCGGCGGGGAAGTTGGTTTCGATGCCATCTTCTTCCATCCCACCGAACGGCGGGTTGGCGACGATACAGTCGACCCGCTCGCCCGGCCCCCAGCTAATCAGCGGGCGGCTCAGGGTGTTGTCGTGCCTGATCTGGCTGGGCACCTCGATGCCGTGCAGGATCATGTTGGTGGTGGCCAGCAGGTGCGGCAGCGGCTTTTTCTCCACGCCGAAGATGCTGGCTTGCAGCACGCGCTCGTCCTCGGCGGTATTCACGTAGCGCTGGCGCTTGTGCTCGATGGTGCAGGTAAGGAAGCCGCCAGTGCCGCAGGCCGGGTCCATGACCTTCTCGTCCAGCTTGGGATCGACCATGCGCACCATAAATTCGGTGACCGGGCGCGGCGTGTAGAACTCACCGGCGTTGCCGGCATTCTGCAGGTCGCGCAGCAACTGCTCGTACATGTCGCCGAAGGCATGACGCTCTTGCGCCTTGTTGAAGTCCACGCCCTCCTGGATCTTGTTGATCACCTGGCGGATAAGCTGGCCGGATTTCATGTAGTTGTAGGCATCCTCGAATACGCCACGCACCACGTAGGCGGCTGGAGTGGTGCTGTATTCGTGAAGGTTCTGCAGTTGCGGGAACAGGTTGTTGTCGATAAAGCTCTTAAGCTCGTCACCAGTAATGCCTTCCGGGTCGGCAGCCCAGGTGCGCCAGCGGCAGCTTTCTGGAATCGGCGAGCGATAGGCGTCATCCAGCAGTTCCCACTCCTGCTCGCGGTCATCGAATATCTTGAGGAACAACATCCACACGAGCTGGCCGATGCGCTGGGCGTCGCCGTCGACGCCGACGTCCTTGCGCATGATGTCCTGGATGGATTTGATGGTGCTGCTGATGGACATGCTTACTTCCTAAACAGGTGTTCACGATGCCAGGCCAGGTAGCCACGGTGACGCGGCTCGATCTGGCGCAGGCGAAGATGCGGGGTGATGTTGAGCGCACGGGCGCTGTCGGGGTCGAGATCCTCACCTATCAGAATCTGCCCCTGGTCGTCGAAACTGATCAGACCCTGGTCGAAGGCAAGATCGAGGTTGGGTGTGAGCAGCAGGCCGTTGAATGGATCGAGCCGCTCGGTCGGGCTGGCAGCGCGCCAGGGTTTGATATGCGAGGCGCGCAGCAGCTCCGGTACGCTGCAATCGGTCACCGCACAGCCACCCCAGTAGGCCAACAGATCATCGCGATAACCACTCTGACCAATGCGGGCCTTGATCAGGGCGTCACGCTCGGTGTCGGTTACTGCCTGGTCTTGCAAGCCAAAGTCATTCGGCAAGAGCACGTTGGTATGGCTGGGCTCCTGAGTCGCAGTATCTGACGCCTTACCCAGAAGATGCACCAACAACTGCTCCAGGGCGGCGACGTGCCGAAAGCCAAGATCCAAGCCGTAGGCGATATCAGTCGCCCCACCATTGCGGCGCTTGGGAAAGCCGCGCAGGTTGCTGTTGTGGTAGTAACGCCCATCGCTGCGCTCAACACCGCTGATGGCTAGCAGCTCAGGTAGCTGGCTTTCGTAATCCGGATGCAATACCAACGGTGTCTTTGGCCGAGCTTGAGCGCTGGTGCTTTGTTTGACGAATAACGGCTGAGGCAGCAACGGATGTTCCATACGTAGCACTTTCAGGCCTGATTGCACGGGCCGAGTGAACCCCTGGCGCTCTAGCGTCATCATCAGTTGCTGAATTGTCAGCGAGTCACTGCCCGCATCTGTGGTCGAACCCTCGTCCCGATTCGCGGACTCACTCTCGGCCCACCCCAGTTGCTGCAGCGCCTCGACGAGCTCGGGGTACATATGAGCTCGGCTATGAGACGTACCTGGATCGTCATCAAAACTGGCAAGGACGTACACCAGAAAGCTCGGACGCGGGACGCTCAGGGCATCAGCCAACTTTCCAGCCAAAAGGCCGTATTGCAAATTTGCAGCGCTGTAACCCGGGAACCCCACCAAAGCAGCGAGTTCGGACATGGTGATTGCGTGGCCCGGAGCCTGGGCATGCCCGATGAGCATGCGACGCTGCTTCTCAGTGATTGCGGGCGCCAAGCTCTGCAATGCCTGCCGGTATTCGTCAGTGCTTACCGGCCTGATAGCCCGGGCAAGCGTAACCGTCGGTGGGCTGTCCATGGCTGAGACCAGGAAAGTACGCCACTGCCCCTTGTCCTTAAGCTCCATGCTCGGTCCTTAAAACACGCGGATAAGCCGGCCGCCTATCAGGATGCATAGAGCTCACTCTCCAACTCCTGAATCGCCTGCTGATAACCAGGCTTACCGCCAAACGCCCTGACCAACTCAATCGGCGCACCGATCTGGCTGAAAGGATCGAGCTGGAGAATCTTGATGTCTTCAATATGCTCGATGCCGGTGTCGGCGTATTTGTCCAACAAGGCCTCCAGCACCTGCCGGGCGGCGCCGGAGTATTTAGCGAAATAGTTGCGTTTTTTCACCTGCTCGGCCCGCTCCCTGCGAGTCAGCGGCGGCTGGTCGAAGGCGATATGGCAGATCAGGTCGAAAGGATCGAGCGGCTGGCCGCGCTTGGCCTGCACTTCCTCGTCCAGGGCTTCCCACATCACACCTTGGGCGGCGAGCTCGTCGATGATGGCCTTTTTCTGCTCGGCATCCGTCCAACGACGCAGGAAGTCATCCAGAGACGCGAACTGCTTTTTCACGCAGCTGCGGGTGTAGTCGCGCAGCGATTCGGTGATCAGCTTGCCGTCCGGGCCGTAGTACTGCACACGTTCGGCAATGACGTGGATCGGCACGTTGTCGATCACGTACTTGATGCGCTTTTTGCCCTCTTCGCCGCCATCGGTTTCGTCGCCCTCGGGCAGCCAATCGCCACCGTCGACGATGCCTTCCTCATCCGCCAGAGGACTATCTGGCGGCACAGGCGAGTCATCGCCTTCGGGGCTGAAGATCACCACGGGTTCGCCATCGAATGCCGGATCGGCGAACAGCTCGGTGGCTTTTTTGAAGTCCATGATGGTGAACCAGAACTTGCCGTAGTCCTCGTTGATGCGCGTGCCACGACCGATGATCTGCTTGAACTCGGTCATCGACTTGATGTGCTGGTCGAGCACCACGAGCTTGCAGGTCTGCGCATCGACGCCGGTGGTCATCAGCTTGCTGGTGGTGGCGATGACCGGGTAGCGCGCTTCCGGGTTGATGAAGTTGTCCAGCTCGGCCTTGCCTTCCTGGTCATCGCCGGTGATGCGCATGACGTACTTGCGATTCTCGGCGATGCGCTCAGGATTGAGGTTGACCAGGGCCTGGCGCATGCGCTCGGCGTGGTTGATGTCATCGCAGAAAATGATGGTCTTCTGAAACGGGTCGGTGGCCTTGAGGAACTCGGTGACCTTCTGCGCCACCATCTGGGTACGCGCTTCGATGACCAAATGGCGGTCCATATCCTTGAGGTCGTAGATGCGGTCTTCGATCAGCTCGCCGTTCTTGTCGAGCATGCCCTTGGGCGGGCGCCAGCCCTGCAGGTCCTTGTCGAAGTCGATGCGCACCACTTTATAAGGGGCGAGGAAGCCGTCCTCGATGCCTTGCTTCAAGGTGTAGCTGTACACCGGCTCACCAAAATAGGTGATGCTGGAAACGTCCTTGGTTTCCTTGGGCGTGGCGGTCAGGCCGACGTGAGTGGCGCTGGAAAAGTACTCGAGGATCTCGCGCCAGGCGGAATCTTCCGCGGCGCTGCCACGGTGGCATTCGTCGATCACAACCAGATCAAAGAAGTCCGGGGAGAACTGCTTGTAGACGTTCTTTTCTTCTTCGGAGCCAGTTACTGCCTGGTAAAGCGACAGGTAGATCTCGTAGGATTTCTCGATCTGGCGCTTGGCGATCTTGGTCATCGCCTGGCCGAAGGGCTTGAAGTCGTTGTTCTTGGTCTGGTCGACCAGAATATTGCGATCGGCAAGAAAGAGGATGCGTTTCTTCTGCTTCGACTTCCACAGCCGCCAGATGATCTGAAACGCGGTGTAGGTCTTGCCGGTGCCGGTGGCCATCACCAGCAGAACGCGATCCTGACCACGCGCTACGGCCTCAACCGTGCGGTTGATGGCATTCATCTGGTAGTAGCGCGGCATGCGCCCGGAGCCGTCGTCGTAGTATGGCGCTTCGATCTTTTGCCGAGCGGCGCCATCCAGGCCTTTCCATTGGCAATACCGCTGCCAGAGCTCGTCCGGGCTGGGAAACTGGTCGAGCCCTAGCTCGGTTTCAACCTGCGCGCCGGTGCCGCTGCGATCATGGAACAGAAAGCCATCGCCATTGCTGGAAAACACGAACGGCACGTCGAGCGCCTCAGCATAGCCGAGGGCCTGTTGCATGCCGGAGCCGAGCGAGTGCTTGTTATCCTTCGCCTCGATCACGGCAATGGGCAGGTTCTGCTGGTGATAGAGAATGTAGTCAGCTCGGCGCGACTCGCCACGGCTGTGCATTTTGCCGCGCACGATAATGCGTCCCTTGGTGAAGCTGACTTCCTCACGTACCTGCTTATGCAAATCCCAGCCAGCGTTGCCAATAGCTGGTGAAATGAATTTGCTGCAGATATCACGCTCGGAAAGCGATTTCTTGTCCATGCTCCGGCCTTAAACGAAACCAATGCGCATGCTCAAATCATGAGCATCAGGTGATCGAACCAGATGGCAGTGATAGGCCCCGGAGGACTTGAAAACGTATGCAACCGCTATAAATGGCCTTCCCTGAGGTACTTCGGCCTGCCCTGGTGCGATGCCCGTCACAATATCCATCTGCCACTACCGGGTAAAGATTAAAAGCAACATGCCAACCACTGAGCTGACTCACATCAGCAGCAGCTGAAATGCTCAGTTCCCCTAATGCAATCTGTCGCGCAGGCACCCTGACGGGGAATGCTCCTGTAGACCACATCTGCAGGCTGTTCCTTCACGCGAGGTTCCGTCTCGGCAAGATGGCACGCCGCATCCGCGATGTTTCAGCTTACTGGAGCCACGGCTCATGCCAGGCTCTCCAACCATGGGCGAACGATCACCTTGCGCTCATCCAGACTGAGTGTGGCTACCCCGTCTTTTACCAATGCTTTCTTGTCCCCGGTATGGGGGTTGGTAACGTACGTGCTGATGCTGGGTAACGTGTTCGGGTTTGCGCTCCACCGAAGGTTAAATGCCGCAAGTCTGGGAAACCAGAACTGGCTGGCATACGGCAGGTTGTCGTGAGTCCACCAGGCCAGCGGCGTCCAGTCCTTGCGCTCCTCATACCAGGGCAGCAATGCCGGCACCACGATGCAGGCAGTCGCGCCCAGATGCCCTTCAGGGTCCGGATAATCCCATATGTGCTCCGCGTAGTTTTTTTCGTTGGCGGCACAGCTGTACTGGTTGTTGTTCTCGGCCCCTTTAGCGTTGACTGCCGGAGCCCTGTAAGCCGAGCGAATGACGATCCGCCCAAAGCGCTCCTGAAGTGGCTCCAACAGCTGTTCGCAAAGCCCTCGCCCGGCTTCAATGGCGCGATCAGGATAATCCGGAATGTTGGGGATGCCCTCGATCTGGCTGATTTCCGAGTAGAGGAAATCCCGCATGAAAAAGTGCTTGGATAGCCGGACGCGCCCCAGCTCTTCTAGGGCCTGTACCGATGCTGGCTTATTCATCCTAATGTGCTCCGCTGCGACTCAATATCCATTGCTTCCGGTAAATCAACGCTACCTGTAGATCATCAGCTGTCGTGCCGCATCTGCGTAGCTTGCCCCTGAGCAAACTCAAGCTGACGCTTCAACTGCTCGACATGCGCCCTTTCGGCTCGCAGGCCGGCCGTCAGCTCAAGTATTTCGTCCTCTTGCTGATGCACCCGCATCTGAAGGTACTCCAGCTTGGTCTGTGAGGCATGCAAGTTGGCACGTGCTTCGCGCTGCTTAAGAATCTGCCAGTACAGCGCAGCTCCGGCACCTTGGACAATTACTAAGCAAACACCTACGACGAGCCACGACACCCCAAGTCCAAACACGCTTCGCTCTCCCTTGCTGGCCCGCCGTGTTACGGCGAGCTTGAATGACAGCGCCACGATATGTAGCTTTAAACGACGTATCTAGAGTGTTTGCCCGTACAGGTAAAGTTTTCGTGCAGATGGAGAGACCATGAAACGCAAACAGGAAATCGAGTCCGTACGCTGGGATCTGGCGCTGCGCTATCGCCTGATCGAGACGGTGGTGTGGTGGGAAGGACGTTTAACCACCGGGCACCTGATGCAGAGCTTCGGTATCAGCCGGCAGCAAGCATCGAAGGACATCAATTCCTACATCACCGACTACGCGCCGAAGAACCTGGAATACGACAAGCATCTGAAGGGGTATGTGCCGAGCAGCCACTTCAGACCGCTGTTTATAGATGACAGTGCCAGCGCCTATTTGCACCTACTCAACCAGAACCATGACCGTGCACCACACATCGAAGGACTGGCATTGGCCTATGCGCACACCGAGGTGCTGCTGGTGCCGGATCGCTCGGTGCGGCCGGAGCTGCTGCGCCCGCTTCTGCGCGCCTGCCGCGAAGGGCTGCGGCTGGAATGTGAGTACGTGTCTTTCACAACTCCGGACGGTGAAACGCGCCTGATCGCCCCACACACACTGATCTACACAGGTATGCGCTGGCATGTGCGGGCGTATTGCGAGAAGAACAGGGATTATCGCGACTTCGTGCTCAGCCGCTTTCGCGGTGTGCCGGAGTTGATGGACGACAAGACCGAAAATACCCGCGAACAAGATCCTGGGTGGAGCACGCGGGTGCAAGTCATCATCGAGCCGGACTCACGCCTGAAACCCGAGCAGCGAACGATTATCGAAGCAGACTACGGTATGCGTGATGGACAACTGGTGATCGAGACCCGAGGCGCGTTGGTGCAGTACGTGTTGCAGCGCTATCAGATCGACCCAACCAAGGTGCATGCCAAGGCAACGGCTCAGCAGATCGTCGTAACCAACCTGGATGAGCTGCAGCCCTGGCTGTATCACTGACAAGGAACAAGCGCATCGGCTTGAGTCGATGCTGCCAGGCGAGGCTATTTCTTAGTCCGTAGTACCACCGCAGGCCAGCTTGGCCAGCCCGAGCAGTGCAGGCAACAGCAGCACCAGTGGCAAAAGATCGCTAAGGGTTGGCAGCAAGTTCATAGGAGATCCTCCTGGTCGGTTTCCACCAACCTAGCTAAATCGACCCGACAGCGCGATCTGTCTACTTTTCGCCTGTAAACAATTCGTGCATACCCTAGGCACCGGCGACGAACGCACCTTGTTTGGATTGCGGAGGCCGGATTACTGTATATAGACACAGTAATTGAGCATCCCGCTATGAGCACTGCATTTATCCTCGGCCCGCTGCAGCTCAGCAGCACAGCACTCCCGCTCTTTGATGCACGCGTTCCGGCTGGTTTTCCCAGCCCCGCGCTTGACCACATGGAGCACAAGCTTTCGCTTGATGCGCTGGATCTGCAGGCCACACACACTTATGTGGTTGCCGTGAGCGGTGACAGCATGACAGGTGCAGGCATATTCGATGGTGACCATCTGATCGTCAGCCGCGCCATCACGGCAAAACCTGGCCATGTGGTCGTTGCCTGCCTAAACGGTGATGTCTTGGTAAAGCGCCTGGCAAAGGAGCAGGGCCAGTACATTTTGCAGTCGGAGAACCCGAATTACTCTCCACGCTACATCCTAGAGAACGATGAGCTGACGATTTGGGGCGTCGTCACTCACAGCCTGCGGAATCACCTAGCCCATGGCTGTATCGGTATACGCACTCGTCGACTGCAATGCTTCCGGACCCTTACTAACCGTTAGTATTGATTTTTTTAATGTAATTCAACGCGTTACTGTTTGTAACTATTCATAGATTTTTCGAGGCCCGTATTCTACTGAATCTAGCCAATGGCAAGGATATGTATGTCACCACTCGAAATGGCGCTTCCTTCATCGGCTGCAGTCGCCCCAAATCGTTCGGTCGTAACGGGCGACAAGCGGCCAAGGGCAGCCACTCACTGGCAGCAAAATTAGTTTTGGACTACCCCGTCATAAATCAATATTGTGGTCTACTCCGATTACTCCCGGTCAACATCGCAGGGGCTGCAGCTTTTGCAGGGCCGCCGGGGGATAGTTGACGCGAAAACTACCTTGAAAAACGCCGTTCCTTACAAATCAATAGTATATAAAATCATTTCAGATTACCCCGGCCATTAAAAACGTCCACGGACGTCTCTTCTTTGGGAATTTGCACTATCCAGAACTAGCATTTTTTACCGGTATACCACTGACGTTTTACATTCCCGTGGGGCATCATCAGGTGCCTAGCATAACCCCCCCTTCCAACGAGCGTACCCTGAGCAACCCCCAGAAGCTGCACGAAGAGCGCGAGCACGGCAATCAGCTGGATTCTGACCCGTGGCACCGCGGCTCGGTTTGCTCTCAGCGCGCCCGCGGCGCCTACAGCCCAGCGAACCACGCGCGGTAAATCTTCAGCGCCTCCACGCGCAACTCCCGGGCGGTATTGCCGCTGGCACTGGCCTTGCCTGAAAACATCCGCAGGCTGGCAGCGGCAGCAGCCATTACCCAGACATCGAACAACACCCCGGCTGTTACATTGACTCACTCCCCGTACCCATTTCTGCCCGGATCTTATTCGTCAACGCCCAACCCCTACCCTGCTCACAACGCCTTCATCTCAGCAATATCCCGCGCCACCTGATCTGCAGAGTGGTCAAACATCGCCTGCTCCTGCACAGCCAGCGGCAACTCGATCACCCGCGCCAGTCCCTGCTCTGCCAATACACAAGGCACGCCCATGGCGATGTCGTGACGCCCGTATTCGCCCTGCAAAATGGCCACCGCCGGTAAAATGCGGTTTCGTCCATTGGCGATCGCATCGACCATCTGGGCAATGGCCACACCCGGCGCATCGCAGGCGCTGCCCAGTTTCTTCAGGCCGAGGATCTCACCACCGCCTTTACGCGTACGCTCGACAATTTGCTCGATCTGCTCATTGCTCAAGAAGTGCGACAACGGCACCGAGCCGATCTGGCAGTAGCGCATCAGCGGCACCATGCTGTCACCATGCCCGCCCAACACCAGCGCCGTGATGTCCCGGGCAGAAAACCCGGTTTGCTCGGCGATGAAACACTTCATGCGGGCAGTGTCCAACACGCCGGCCTGCCCGAACACCTTGTCGCGACCCAGGCCGCTGATACTCCAGGCGCGGTAGGTGAGCACGTCGACTGGGTTGGACACCACCAACACCGTTGCCGTAGGTGCATGCTGTTGGATATCGGCCATGATGCTGTCGAGGATGGGCAAGTTGGTACTCAGCACATCCTGACGCGACTGGCCTGGCTTGCGCGGAACGCCTGCAGTGATGACCACCAGTTCGGAGCCATTCAGCATCTCGGCTTTGGCCCCGCCGTAGACACGGGTATCAGACCCGGACTCTACAGCAGCCTGCCACACATCCAGCGCCTTACCCTGCGCCAGCTCACCCTGAACGTCCATCAACACCAGCTCACGGCATAACTCATCCCGAGCGATGATTTGCGCTGCCGCCTCGCCGACCAGCCCGGCACCCACGATTGTCAGTTTGTCCATCGGACACCTCCTAGCCGCGTGCGCACCAGGAACACGCCTGCGTATAAAGAAGTATCGTCCGCTGGGGCGAAAACACATCCGAAAACTTGCGCCGTCGCAGGCCCTGTTGTGAGTGACCTTTCGGGGCCATCAAGTCACTCAGGATGGCGCGTGTAACGCAGCCACCCGGCAATGCCTGAGCCGCCCCCTACGCGGTCTTTGGGATGACTCCGGCCCTCATTGACGGGCACTTCCGGGAAGTCGAACGGGCTCATTCCCTCGATACACGCCACGTTGACGCCGTATTGGTCCGGCGCAGAACGGCGTTGGTGGAACGTGTAGATACCGCACTTTGAGCAAAAGTAATGCTTTGCTTCACGTGTGTTGAACTGATAGAGGGTGAGCGCCTCTTCCCCCTGGGTGACCGTGAGGTCGTTCAGATTGGCCGATACCGCTACAGCACCACGCATACGGCAGAGCGAGCAGTTACACCTGCGCGCGGTACGCAAACCATCGGTCAGGCGTACAGAAAAGCGGACAGTCCCGCAATGGCAGGCCGCTTGGTAGAGTGGACGGTCATCGTTGCTGTCATCGGTCATAACAGGCCTCTAATCGGTTCCTGGAAGGCGAAGCGTGGTCTTGCCACAGGTGCAATGCTTCAGGGCTGTATGATCTCCTTCAAAGCATACAATCCCCCTTTCGCAAGGAGCCACTCTGTAGACCGCTGCCGCACCAGTGCCCACTACCAGGTCGTTGCCACAGTTGCGACAGATAACCCCCGAGTGCCTCACACCGAAACACCTCGCCCAAAACGAAAAAAGGCACCTGTCACCAGATGCCTTTTCCTTTACCCAGAATCGACCGACTGTCAGCCCACCGAGCGAGCCATCGCCGCCGCCCGCGCCTGCCCACGGCTGGTGATGATCCCCAGGAAGGAAATCACCAACGCCAAGCCCAGGGTCGAAGTCACCTCCGCACGATGCTCCTCGGTGAACATCATCACCCCCAAGGCGCCAGCGATGAAGATGATCACCGCCCAGGTCAGGTACGGGAACAACCACATACGGAACTTCAGCTCAGTGCTTTCGCGCTCCAGGCGGCGGCGCATGCGCAGCTGGGAAATGGCGATGGCCATGTACACCAGCAAGGCAATGGCACCGGAGCTTGCCAGCAGGAACTCGAACACGCCCTTGGGCGCGAAGTAGTTGAGGATGGCGATGCCCGCACCGATCAGGGTGCTGCCGAACACGGCGGCGTAGGGTACGCCGGCTTTGTTGGTGTGGTTCAGGACGGCCGGGGCGTCGCCGCGCTTGGCGAGGGAGTACATCATCCGCGAGGCGATGTAGATCGACGAGTTCATGCAGCTGGTCACGGCCACCAGCACCACCAGGTCGACCATGAACGCGGCGTTGGGGATGTTCATGATTTCCAGGGCGCGCTGGTAGGAGCCAACCACTGCCAGTTGCGGGTCGTTCCACGGCACGATGGAGATGATCACGAAGATCGACAGGATATAGAACGTGCTGATACGCCAGATCACCGAACGGGTGGCCTTGGCGATGTTGCGCGACGGGTCGCTGGACTCGGCTGCGGCGATGGTCACCGCTTCGGTGCCGATGAAGCTGAACATCACCGTGATGAAGGCGCCGACCACGGCAGACCAGCCTTTGGGCGTGAAGCCGCCATGCTCGGCCATCAGGGTGCTCAGGCCGCTGACCTCGCGGTTCGGCAGCCAGCCCATCAGGGCCGCGAAGCCCAGGCCGATGAAGCCGAGGATCGCCGTGACCTTGAGGATCGCGAACCAGAATTCGAATTCGCCGTACTTGGCCACGCTGAACAGGTTGGTGCCCGCGAGCAGCACGACCGAGAGCAGAGCGAAGATCCAGCTGTCCACCTGGGGGAACCAGGCGTTGAGCACGTGGCCTGCGGCCAAGGCTTCGATAGGGATCACCAATACCCAGAACCACCAGTACAACCATCCGATGGTGTAGCCGGCCCAGCGGCCGATGGCTTGTTCAGCGTAGGTGGAGAAGGAGCCGGTGTCGGGATGGGCGACGGCCATCTCACCGAGCATGCGCATGACCAGTACCACCAGGGTCCCGGCCACGAAGTAAGAAAGAATGGTAGCTGGCCCGGCCGCCGCGATGGCGTGCCCGGAACCTACGAAAAGTCCGGCGCCGATGATGCCCGCGATGGACAACATCGTTACATGACGTGGCTTGAAACCTTGTGCAAGGTTGCCATCAGATCCCACGGTGTTCATTGGTCTTGTTCTCTTTTTGCTGACACAAGGAAAGACGGGCAGACGTAGGCGAAAAGCTTCTCCTTTGAAAGAACGGTAACCAGGTACACCACTCACGCTCTGTTGTTGACCTTCTCACGCTCAGGGCGATGCACCGACAAAATGCGGGGTCCACTTTAAGCCGGGGTGGGCGAGGGCAAAATACTCGAAAACGTCTCGCAACTGTTCGATCGCGACACGGCTTTGCCAGGCGGGTCACATTTATCAAATGGCCACTAGGGGTGCTCTGGGACGGGCGTTCCAGCGGAATGGGACCGAGGGCGCTACGCGCCCTTTTCGCGGCACAAGGCCGCTCCTACAGGGGGGGACGCGCGTCCTGTAGGAGCGGCCTTGTGCCGCGAAAGGGCTGCGCAGCAGCCCCCATTTGGCTGCCTCAATAGGTCAGGCAGATCTTGCCGAAATGGCGATTGCTTTCCTGGTAGCGGAAGGCCTCGACGATCTGCTCGAGCTCGAAGTGCTTGTCGACCACCGGCCGCAGGCCATTGGCATCGATCGCGCGGATCATCGCCTGCTGCTGGGCGCGGCTGCCTACCAGCACACCCTGCAGGCGAATCTGCCTGACCAGCGCCTGGACCAGCGGCAGTTGCCCGGCAACGCCGGTGAGGATGCCAATCAGCGAGACATGCCCGCCGATACGTGCAGCGATCATCGATTGCTCCAGGGTCGCCGGGCCACCCACCTCGATCACGTGGTCCACGCCACGGTTGCCGGTGAGCTCGCGCACTTTTTCGCCCCACGCCGGGGTGCTGCGGTAGTTGATCAGGTGGTCGGCGCCCAGCGCCTTGAGGCGCTCGAGCTTGGCATCGCTGGAGGAGGTGGCGATCACCGTGGCGCCGGCCAGCTTGGCGAACTGCAGGGCGAAGATCGACACCCCGCCGGTGCCCTGCACCAGTACCGTATCGCCTGGCTTGAGGTGGTCGTCGCTCATCAGCGCACGCCAGGCGGTCAGGCCGGCGGTGGTCAGGGTCGCTGCCTCGGCATGGCTGTAGCCCTGGGGCGCCAGGGTGAAGGCGGTGGCGCGGGCGGTGACCTGCTCGCGGGCATAGCCATCGATGCCATCACCTGGCACGCTGGCGAAACCTTCCACGTTCGCCTGGCCGTCGAGCCAGCCCGGGAAGAACGTGCTCACCACCGAATCCCCGACCTTGAATTCGCTGACGCCCGGGCCCACGGCAACCACCTCACCCGCACCGTCGGCCATGGGGATGCGCCGCTCACTCGGGCCCCACATGCCGCTGACCACCGCGAAGTCATGGTAGTTGAGGGAGCTTGCGTGCAGGCGCACGGTGATCTCGCCAGCCTGGGGCGCGGGCGCCTCGCAGGTGCCGACCTGGACTTTGTCATAACCGCCACCGGGTAGGACGTAGATCGCTTTGCTGCTCATGGCTGGGTCTCCTCGGTAAGTCGAAAACTGCAGTGCAGCTTAGCCTGTGGCTGCATGGCGGTCAGCTCAGCAACCCCCGCAGCGCATGGCAATCCGCGGCATGCCAGTCGGCAAGCTCCGGCCAGGGGTTTTCCGGCAGGTTGACCAAGACCGTGCGCGCGCCAGCGGCGCGGCCGCAATCCAGGTCGAAACGGTAGTCACCGACCATCACCAGCTCGCTCGGTGACACGCCCCAGGCGCCGGCGATCTTCAGCAGGCCGTCGGGGTTGGGTTTGGGCGCGGCTTCGTCGCGGCCGAGGATATGCTCGACCGGGAAGCAGTCCGCCAGGCCGATGGCCTCCAGCGTCACATGGGCCAGCTCCCGGGCGTTACGGGTGAGGATCCCCAGCTGGCAGCCGCGCCCGGCCAGTTCACGCACCAGCTCGACGGCGCCAGCCGCCGGGCGCGAGGCGATCGCCAGGTCCCGTTCATGCTCCAGCAGCCAGGCGTGCTTGGCGGCCGCCTCCTCCACCGGCAAGGCCGCCAGGTGGGTGAGGATGTCGTGCTCCGGTGGAATGCCCAAGGCCTCGCGGATGGCGGCGAAATCATGCACGGCCACCGTCAGGGTGCCGTCCATGTCGAACACCCAATGACGAACGGCGCCAAGGCTCACGCCCAGTCCTCGCGATGGCGGATCAGGCCTTCCTGGCACGACGATGCCACCAGTTGGCCGGCGCGGTTGAAGATGCTGCCGCGGTTGAACCCGCGCGCGTTGCCAGCCCAGGGGCTGTCGGTGGCATACAGCAGCCACTCATCGGCGCGCAGGTCGCGATGGAACCACAACGCGTGGTCGAGGCTGGCGATCTGCATGTCCTTCTGCCACACCGACTTGCCATGGGGCAGCAGCGAGGTGGTCAACAGGCCGAAATCCGAGGCGTAGGCCAGCAGGTACTTGTGCAGGGCCGGCATGTCCGGCAGCTTGCCGTCGGCGCGGAACCAGGCGTACTTGATTGGCTCGCCCGGCTTGGGATTGAACGGGTCGCGCTCGGTGACCGGGCGGATCTCGATCGGCTTGGCGCACAGCACCTTGTCACGAATGCGCTCGGGCAACTGCTCGGCCATGGCGCTGGCCAGTTCGACCTCGGTGGGCAGGTTTTCCGGGCCGACCACGTCAGGCATCTGCACCTGGTGCTCGAAGCCGCCCTCGTCGTACTGGAACGACGCGCTGCAGGTGAAGATGGCATGGCCCTTCTGGATCGCCGTCACCCGCCGGGTGCTGAAGCTGCCACCGTCACGCACGCGGTCCACCGAGTACACCACCGGCATGCTGGCATCGCCTGGGCGCAGGAAGTAGCCGTGCAGCGAGTGCACATGGCGCGCCTCCTCGACCGTCTGGCTCGCGGCCGACAGCGACTGGCCCAACACCTGGCCGCCGTACAGTTGGCGGAAACCCAGGTCCTGGCTGCGCCCACGGAACAGGTTCTCTTCGATGGATTCAAGGCTCAACAGGTCGACCAGGTCGTCCAATACATGGCTCATGGGGTTCTCCTAGCAAGGCATCACGGCTCTACGGCGCAGTTATGCAGCAAATGATACAGGGTTTGTCATTGACGCCCTGCATAAGCTGCCATTCAGCCACGCAGGGTTTCTTGCCAGCGTGCCCGGTCGATGCGGTACAGCACGTGGGGGCGCAAGGGGTGGCCGACAGCCAGGCGGGGGTGTTCGAAACTACCGGCGAGGTCCTGGACCATGCCGATGGCCTGCATGACCTTCTGCGACGGCAGGTTGCCCTCGGCAGTGAACGACACCACCTCGTCCAGGCGCAATTGGGCGAAAGCACAACGCAGGCAGGTCCAGGCCGCCTCGCTGGCGAAGCCAAGCCCCCAATGGCGCCGGGCCAGCCGCCAGCCGATCTCCACGGCCGGGGCGAAGGGGGCATCGAAATTGACATTGAGCAGGCCGGTCATGCCGATGAACGCACCGCTGTCCTTGCGCTCCAGTGCCCACAGCCCGAAGCCGTACTCATTGAAATGCCCACGGATGCGCCCGATCAGCGCTGCCGCCTCCAGGCGCGTCATCGGCGCCGGGAAGTAGCGCATCACCTGAGGGTCGGCGCAGAGCGCGGCGAACTCGCGCAGGTCGTCGTCCTGCCACTGGCGCAGGATCAGGCGTGCGCTTTCCAGCTCGAGGATGGGAGTCATCAAAGCCGCTCCGAATTCGCAGTCATGCATTCTACAGCGTAGGCGCAGGCCGGGCCTTCACCCAGCCCCGGGTTCGTGAATGTAATTTTCACGCCCGCTTCACCACGCCCCGACAGCACACTTCGCACAATGCCCGCACAGATCGCGGCCTGCCCGCGTCATCGGCCACGGAGTGCAGCATGCAGTCGAGCAATACCCTGGAAAACCCCGCCGTTCACATACCGCCCAAGCGACGCCAGCTTTCCTGCAAGGCGCTGGTTGCAGCCGCCTGCCTGGTGCTGGCCGCGCTGACCACCTGGCTATCGACGAGGGCACACATCGTGGACCTTGCCACCGAACAACAGCTGAGCGACAGCGGCCTGCTGCAGGATTGGGCAGAGGGCGCGGTAATCGTCATGATCCGCCATGCCGAACGCTGCGACAGCGCCCCAGGCCCCTGCCTGGATGACCCCACCGGCATCACCATGGCCGGCAGCCAGGCCGCAAGCCGGGTCGGCCAAGGCCTGAAGAGCCTCGGCCTGAACAGCGCCGACCTCTACAGCAGCCCCAAGCTGCGCACCCGGCAGACCGCCCATTTCATTCTCGGCCAGGCCATACCCACCGCGAGCTGGCTGGAAAACTGCGACAGTGGCTTTTCCGAAGAAGCCATAGCCCACAAACGCCCAGGCCATAACCTGGTGTTGGTGACCCACAACGGGTGCATCGACCACTTCCAGCGCACCTTGCACGTACCGGGCGGTGAACGGGAAAGCGGTTACGCCAGCGCGCTGTTCGTCTCGGTGGGCAGCGATGGCAAGGCACGTATCCTCGGCCGCCTGAACGCGCCCGACTGGCAGCGGGTACTGGCCACCACCGAGCAATAGAGGCCTCGGTGGCATCGCCTCGTCACTGCTGGCAAGATCAGCGCTTGCCCCTCGACGCGAAACCACCATGCCGTTGCCGCTGATCTACCACGACGACTACAGCCCGGAGTTCCCACCCGAACACCGTTTCCCCATGGACAAGTTCCGCCTGCTGCGCGACCACCTGGTCGACAGCGGCCTGGCCTTGGACACCGAGCTTTTGCGTCCGCAGATCTGCCCCAACGACATCCTCGCCCTGGCCCATGACCGTGGCTACATCGAGCGCTACATGAGCGGCGAGCTGTCCCGCGAAGATCAACGCCGCCTCGGCCTGCCCTGGAGCGAGGCGTTGGCGCGGCGCACCGTACGTGCCGTGGGCGGTTCGCTGCTGACCGCCGAGATGGCCTTGGAACAGGGCATCGCCTGCCACCTGGCCGGCGGCACCCACCACGCTCATTACGATCACCCGGCCGGGTTCTGCATCTTCAACGACCTGGCGGTGATCAGCCGCTACCTATTGGAAGCGGGTCGCGTGCACCGGGTGCTGATCTTCGACTGCGACGTCCATCAGGGCGACGGCACCGCACGCATCCTCCACGACACGCCCGAGGCCATCACCGTGTCGCTGCACTGCGAGCAGAACTTCCCCGCACGCAAGGCCCAGAGCGATTGGGCCATTCCCCTGCCCCGGGGCATGGGCGACAACGCCTACCTGAAGGTGGTGGACGACGCCCTGAACTACCTGCTGCCGCTGTACCAGCCTGACCTGGTGCTCTACGACGCCGGCGTGGACGTGCACAAGGACGACGCCCTAGGGTACCTGCAGCTGACCGACGCTGGCCTGGCCGCCCGCGACGAGCAGGTCATGCGCCATTGCCTTGGCCGCGACATCCCCGTGGCCGGGGTGATCGGGGGTGGCTACAGCAAGGATCGCCAAGCCTTGGCCAAACGTCATGGCATCCTTCACCACAGCGCGGCGCGGGTGCTCGGTTGTTCACAATGACTGTGGAACCGCCTGTGGATAACCTGCGAGAAAGCCGCTACAGGCCTTTAACTGCCTGATGTACAAAGCTCTGGTTATTTTTTGTGCAGTGTTTCCCCGGGCCTGGCTGGGGTAGAATGCCGGCTCTTTTCCACAGCCTGAAAACCTCCATGCCCAGCCAACGCCCTGCCTCCCCTCCCCTGGTCGCCGTCATTGGTGGCGGCCCCGCCGGCCTGATGGCCGCCGAGGCACTGGCAGGCGCCGGCATGGCCGTGCAGGTGTTCGATGCCATGCCGTCGGTGGGCCGCAAGTTCCTGCTGGCCGGCGTGGGCGGCATGAACATCACCCATTCCGAACCTTACCCAGCCTTCGTTGCGCGCTACGCCGAGCGTCGCGACGAAATCGATGCCCTGCTTGGCGACCTGGATGCCGACGCCTTGCGCCAGTGGATCCACGGCCTGGGCATCGAGACCTTCGTCGGGACGTCCGGGCGGGTGTTCCCCCGCGACATGAAAGCCGCGCCGCTGCTACGCGCCTGGCTCAAGCGCCTGCGCGACAGCGGTGTGGTTATCCACACCCGCCACCGCTGGCTGGGCTGGAATGATGACGGCACCTTGCGGATCGCTTATCCACAGGGCGAACTGCGCCTGCACGCCGATGCCGTGGTGCTGGCGCTCGGGGGCGGCAGCTGGGCGCGCCTGGGTTCCGATGGCAGCTGGCAGCCATTGCTGGCCGAACGGGGTGTGGATATCTCGCCGCTACGGCCGAGCAACTGCGGCTTCGAAGTGGAAGGATGGAGCGAGTTACTCAAGGACAAGTTCGCGGGCGCGCCCCTGAAGAACATCGCCCTGAGCGTACCGGGCAGTACGCCGCGCAAGGGTGAATTCATCCTCACCGCCCAGGGCATCGAAGGCAGCCTGGTCTATGCATGGTCCGCTGCGGTGCGTGAGGCCATCGATCGCGACGGCCGGGCCACGTTGCTGCTCGACCTGCTGCCGGACCGGCCTGTGGATAAAGTCGCCCAGGCCCTGGCCAAGCCACGCGGGTCCCGTTCCATGGCCAAGCACCTGCAGGGTCAGTTGGGGATCGACGGGGTCAAGGCGGCACTGCTGCGTGAGCTGACCGACCAGGCGACCTTCGCCGACCCCGCCTCGCTGGCCAAGGCGATCAAGGCCCTGCCGATCGAACTGGTGCGCACGCGGCCATTGGACGAGGCGATCAGCAGCGCCGGTGGCGTACGTTTCGAAGGGATGGATGAAGGCTTGATGCTCAAGCAGATGCCTGGCGTATTTTGCGCGGGGGAAATGCTGGATTGGGAGGCGCCGACCGGCGGCTACCTGCTGACCGCCTGCTTTGCCAGCGGGTTGCGAGCGGGCAAGGCGGCCGTGGCGTGGCTGGAGCGGCGTCGCTGATAGTGGGGCTGCCTTGCAGCCCAATCGCGGGACAAGCCCGCTCCTACAAAGACCCTGTAGGAGCGGGCTTGTCCCGCGATTGGGCCGCAGAGCGGCCCCAAAATCTCAAGGCTTACGCTTGCGCGGCCCGCTGTTGAAACTCGGCACCTTGCGCACCGGCTTGACCGCAGGCTCCGAAAAACTCGCCTCGGCACTGTCCATCCAGCGCCCCAACCCACGCTTGGCACTGCTCTCCTTCGGTTTCTTGGGTTTCTTCGGCTTCTTCAGCACCTGGCCATTGGCATCGGTCAGCGGCACCCGGTGATCGGGAATGAAGTCTGGCTCTTCATGGCGCGGCAGCGTCTGGCGAATCAGCGTCTCGATCGCCGCCAGCAGCTGTACTTCATCCGCACACACCAGTGAGATCGCCTCGCCCTTGTTGCCCGCCCGACCGGTACGGCCGATCCGGTGCACGTAGTCTTCGGCCACGATCGGCAGATCGAGGTTGACCACTAATGGCAAGTCGTCGATATCCAGGCCCCGAGCGGCGACATCGGTGGCCACCAGCACCTGGATCTCGCGCGCCTTGAAGCTGTCCAGAGCGCGCTGGCGGGTGGCCTGCGGGCGATCGCCATGGATACCGTCGGCGTTGACGCCCTCGCCCAGCAGCCGCTCCACCAATTGATCCACACCGTTGCGTGTCTTGGCGAATACCAGCACCTGCTTCCAGCGCTGCTTGCGCAGCAAATGGCAGAACAGGTCGGCCTTGCGCTTCTTGTCCACCGGCACCAGCCACTGTTTCACGGTGCTGGCGGTGGTGTTGCGCGGGCTGACCTCGATGCTCAGCGGGTCGTTCAAGGCCAGGCCCGCGAGCATGCGGATCTGGTCGGAGAAGGTCGCGGAGAACAGCAGCGTCTGGCGCTTGCGCGGCAAGGCGGCATACACCGCCTGCAGCTCCTCGGCGAAGCCCAGGTCGAGCATGCGGTCGGCCTCGTCGAGCACCAGGACCTGCACCTGGCCGAACTTGACCGCGTTCTGGCGGAACAGGTCAAGCAAGCGGCCGGGAGTGGCCACCAGCAGATCGACGCCCCGACGCAGGCGCATCATTTGCGGGTTGAGGCTGACCCCGCCGTACACTGCGTAGGTGCTCACCGGCAGGTTTTCGGCGTACTCGCGGACATTGGCATGAACCTGCTCGGCCAGTTCACGGGTCGGCACCAGCACCAAGGCACGAATCGAATTGCTCTGCACCTTTTCCCCTTCCAGGGCCAGGCGCTGCAGTACCGGCAAAGCGAAACCGGCGGTCTTGCCGGTGCCGGTCTGGGCCGCGGCCATCAGGTCGCGGCCGGCCAGCACGGCGGGGATGGCCTGGGCCTGGACCGGGGTAGGCGTGGTGTAGTCCAGCTGCTGCAGGGTGCGCAACAAGGGTTCGATCAGGCCGAGTTTGGCGAAATTCATGGAGATACCGTCAGGGGGGTTCAGCGAAGGCGGCAGTTTACCGCAACGCCCCATCTTACTTGCACATTTCGCCCTTCAACGGTGCCGGCGGCTCGGGAGCCTTGCGCCACTGCGGCAGGCCGATCAGCACCACAGCCCCGATGATCACCGCCATCGCCACGCATTCCTCGGCGCCGATCCGCTCGCCGGCGAAGACGATCCCCAGCAGCACCGCCACCGCCGGGTTGACGTACGCATAGCTGGTGGCCGCCGCCGGGCGCACGTGCTTGAGCAGGTACATGTAGGAGCTGAACGCCAGGATCGAACCGAAGAACACCAGGTACGCCAGCGCGCCCCAGCCCGCCGGGGTCGGCATCTGCACCAGGCGCTCACCGCTGACCGCGCTGCCGATCAACAGCGCAGCCCCACCGACCAGCATTTCGGCGGCACTGGCCATGGCGCCTTGGGGCAATGGCAGGCTCTTGCTCCACACCGAGCCAAAGGCCCAGGCGGCTGCGGCGAACAGGATCAACGCCGCCCCCATGGGGCTGGCCTGCAGGTTCGAGCCCAGGTTGAGCATGCCGATGCCGACCAGGCCGAGCACGATACCCGCCCACTCCAGACGCGAATTGCGATGCCCGAACAGCAAGCCGAACACCAGGGTGAACAGCGGCACCGTCGCCACCGCCAGTGCCGCGACGCCCGATGCCACGCCGGCATGCTCGGCCAGGGTCACACCGCCATTGCCGCAGCTGAGCAGCAGAAAACCGATCGCCCCGGCCGCACGCCACTGGGGCCAGGTCGGGGCAGGTACGCCACGCCAGCGCAGGAAGCCATACAACAGGCTGCCGGCGATGACGAAACGCACCCCGGCCATGAGCATCGGCGGCCAGGACTCGACGCCGATACGAATGAACAGGTAGGTGGAACCCCAGACCAAATAGAGGGCCAGAAAGGCGCCGATGAGCAACAACGGGGCAGGACGGGAAGCAGGCATGGGAAAACACTCGAAATCCGTTTACGGGTGACTTAGTTTAGAAAGGGCCTCGCGCAAACTTAAGTTACAAAACAGCTTTAAATGACCAATACACTTTGCAATGAACGGTTATGCGAGGGCTTGGCCGTGGATTGCAAGGCAGACAGGAACGATCATGGACAAGTACGACCGCATGCTGCTCGCCGCCCTGCTGGAAAACGGCCGAGCCACCTACGCGCAACTGGCTCGCCAGGTGAATCTGTCCGCGCCGGCGGTGGCCGAGCGGGTGGCCAAGCTGGAGGCCAGCGGGGTAATCACCGGGTACACCGCCAAGGTCGACCTGGAGAAGATCGGCCTGCCGATCCAGTGCGTGATCGAACTGCGCCTGGCCAGCCACGGCAACCAGCAGGCCTACAACGCGCTGACGCGGATCCCGCAGCTCACCGAATGCCATCGGGTGACGGGCGACCCCTGCGTGATCATGCAGGCAGCCGTGGGGTCGATGAATGAGCTGGAGGCATTGATCAACCAAGTGTCGCAGCTGGGCTTCAGCAAGACCTCGATCATTCTGTCCAGCGCCGTGGAGCGGCGGGTGCCGCTTGGGCAGCTAGAGGGCAACGGTAGGAAGGCCTGAATTTAATTGCCTGTGCTGGCCTATCGCGGGACAAGCCCGCTCCTACAGGTACGACGCTGGCCATGTGGGCTCAATGGCGCAGCAAAAGCTGCCCCTCGATCGGCACGTACCGGCTGGCCGCGCGAATCAACGACAGCGCGGTAAGCCCAGGCACCCCATAGACCACCGTCTCGACGCCATGACGCTGGTTGGCCCGCTCCATCAGTAAATCAAAGTCGCCATCGCCGGAGGCCAGCACCACCTGGTCGACCCGGCTGGCGGCATCGATGACATCCAGGGTGATACCCACGTCCCAATCCCCCTTGGCCGAGCCATCGCTGCGCTGGATGAACGGCTTGAGCCGCACCTCGAAGCCCAGGTTGCGCAGGATCTGCTGGAACTGTTGCTGCTTGCTGTCACCGCGGTCGATGGCATAGGCCACCGCCTCGACGATCTGCCCCTGGCGACTGACATCGGCCCAGAGCGCGGCGTAGTCGAAGTGGCAGCCATGCACCTGGCGCACGGTGTAGTAGAGGTTCTGCACATCGGCGAACAACGCGATCTTCTTCACCCTGACCTCTCTGGCTGCGTGAACGGGGCTGCACGGCAGCAGCCCCCAATGCGCGCCAGTATGCCAGAGGCGTCAGACGAAGGTGTCGTCGTCGGAGAAGAAGCCACCGCCATCGCTGCCGTAGTCGCTGTCCGCAAAGCCCTGGTCGTAGCCGTAGTCACCGTTGTCGGCCACCTGGGGTTGGCTACCCTGGTCGGTCCAGCCGCCGTTGTCGCTGGCCGGCGCCGGTTCTTCCTTGATCACCTCGACCACTTCCTCGGGCTGGGCGCCATGGTTGAACAAGCTGCTGATGCCTTGTGCCAGCAGCACGCCACCGGCCACACCGGCGGCCGTCTGCATGGCACCGCCCAGGAAGCTGCTGGCGCCACTGCGCGCCGGCGCGGCATTGAAGGCAGGCTGCTGGCGTTGACCGAAACCTGGCGCCGACGGCTCGCGCCAGCCACCACCGGAGGCCACCGGCGCGGCCGGGCGCTGGGGTTGGGGCGCCGGCGCGGCCTCGCGCGCACCGCCACCGAACAGCCCCGACAGGAAGCCCCCGCCACCACTGCCACTGCGGCTCGCCTCAGCTTGCGCCCGGGCCTGCTTGAGTTCGGCCTCGAGCTGCTTGTTCTGCTCGTCCAGACGCTTGATAGCAGCCTCCTGGACCAGGATCGCCTGGGCCATGTAATACGGCGCTGCCGGCTGCTGGCGCAGGTGTTCCTCGATGCGAGACTGCGCCTGGGCATCGCGGGCCTGGCCGGCATCCTCGGCTTGCTTGATGCGGCCGAACAGGCCATCGATCAGGGTTTGCTCTTCAGTATTCATTGGCTACCTCGTGCACAGGGCGAACATCGGATAGCGTCAAAGATGGGGGTCGCGGGCGACGGAATCAATCAGCCAAAGGGTGAAACTTTTTTCAGCGAGCGGCGGACTGGGCTAAAGTTACGCCCTGCTTTTTCTGCCATGCGATATAGACCCGATGAATCCGCTGAGCGTCCTGCGCGACTCCCTGTACTTCTTCCGCCGCCACCTGGTGAACATCATTCAGCTGTGCCTGCCCTTGGTCGCGGCCGAAGCCCTGTGCACCCAATTGCTGTACCGCCAGCTGGGCGATGAGGCCTCCCCGGCCTACGGCATGTTGGTCAGCCTGTTGTTCTACCCGCTGTACAGCGCCGCCCTGATTCTTTACATGGACACCCGCAGCAACGGCCAGGACATCGCCAAGCGCAACCTGTTCGCCCGCGCCGTGCAGCTGTGGCCGGCCCTGGCCCTGCTGATCCTCATCAGCTCGCTGCTGATCATGGCGGGCCTGGCGCTGTTCATCTTCCCGGGCGTGTGGATCATGATCAACCTGGTGTTCGCCGAGTACCTGCTGGTGCTGCGTGGCCTGCCGGTGGTACAGGCCATGCGCGAGAGCGCCCGGATGACCACCGGGCACTTCATGCGCATCCTGATCTGCATGCTCGCCGTACTGGCACCGCTGTGGCTGCTCGACGGCCTGCTGCTGATGGCCTTCCCCGAGCCGCAGCCGGGCGTGCAACTGGCGCTGGACAGCCTCAGCGGCTTCCTGCAGCTGTTCAGCAGCGTGGTGCTGTACCGCCTGTTCATGCTGCTGGAGGGCGAAGCCGGCGCGTGAGCCGCCCCGCCCGACGTACTGTTTCCCGCCTCCATTCACCGGTACCGGCTCGCAGACTCGGTCGACGGGCAGCACCGCAGCTGCCCTTGAATGGACAAGGAGACTTCCATGACAGACGTCAATCCACCCCTGGCGATCAGCGAGACACTCGAGGCATTCCAGGGACGAATCTATATGCTGGTCGATGGGCGGCCGGTCCCGTTGCGGCTAAGCCGCAGCGACGACAAGTTCCACTGGGGCTTGAGCCCCGAGGATGACTGGCTACAAGCGGGTGGGAACAAGGTGTCTCCGGTGTTCCATTTCGCGTTCCACTCCCGTGCCGAAGGCCGCTACCACGTCGTCATAACCGGTACGGGTTGGCGAGCGAACCAGAAGCTGGGCATCAGTCGCAACGGCTACCTAGGGCTATACGAAGTCGCCGATGTCACCGACTTCTGGAAGCTGGAACCAGTGAATTGGACCGAGAAGGGCCTGCACTGCCGCTGGCGCGATCACCGAGGGCATCAGGTCAAGGCCATCGCGGACACGCCCCACCGCGACCGAGGTGCCTATTACCACCTGAATGTCGAAGAAGGCGTGGCCCACGAATTCCTGATCGAACGCGTGGGCTGACCTGGCCCGCTATGTCAGGTGCCCCTGGGCTTGGCCCGCGCGGTGGCCTCGGCCACCAGCGGGTCATCTGGCCAGTAGTGCTTGGGATAGCGCCCCTTGAGGTCTTTCTTCACCTCCGAATAGGTCGTGCGCCAGAAGTTGGCCAGGTCCTGGGTAACCTGCACCGGTCGCCGTGCCGGTGACAACAGGTGCAATTTCACCTGCTGGCGGCCCTGGGCGATGCGCGGTGTATCGGCCAAGCCGAACAGCTCCTGCAGGCGCACGGCGAGGATCGGCGGGGTTTCGCTGTAGTCCAGGCGAATGTTCGAGCCGGAGGGCACGGTCAGGTGCGCCGGCGCCCATTCGTCCAGGCGCTGCGGCAATGGCCAGGGCAGCAGGTTGCGCAGCATCGATGCCAGGTCCAGCTGGGCGAAGTGGCTCAGGCGCGAGACCTTGCCCAGGTAGGGCTGCAACCAATCCTCCAGGCTGGCGAGCAGTGCTTCGTCGGACAGGTCCGGCCATTGGCTTTCACCGCTAGCCTCCAGATCCAGCTGCCGCAGCAGCGCCACCCGCGCCTGCCACTGGCGCAGCTCCGGCGTCCAGGTCAGCAGGTTGAGGCCCTTGCGCCGCACCAGCCCGAGCAACGCCTTGGCTCGCGCCTCATCGTCCAGGCCGGGCAACGGCTCACGGCTTAGCACCAGCTCGCCGACCTTGGCCTGACGCTCGGCACGCAGGACCTGCTCGCGCTCGTCCCACTCCAGAATATCGACCCGCTCGACCTGCTCGGCGAGCACATCCTCGAGCAACGTCGGGTCGAATTCGGTCGCCAGGTAGATCCGCTCTTCCCGCTGGCCCTGACGGCTGCCCAGGTCGGCGATGACCAGCCAGGGACATTTCATCAGCGCATCGACCTCGGCGAACAGCGCGGCGCGGCCGTTGGCCAGGCGATATTCGGCCCCGCCTTCGCGACGCTGCTGGGCGATGCGGTCCGGGTAGGCCAAGGCCAGCAACGCACCCAACCAGCGTGGGTGCTCCGGGTCGGCAACCGAGGCCCCAGCCTTGCCGCGGAGCAAGCCTCGGTACTGCCTGGCCAACTGTCGCGCACGCTGCACACCGCCCTGCCCGCCCCGGGCCGCCTTGCTTTCCCCGCTGACCAAGGCCAGGCGGCTGTGCAAGTCGGCGCCGCCACCACGCTGGATATCCCGCTCTCCCAGCAGCGCCGCTACGTCACAGGCCATCTGCGCCAAGCCCAGGTCCTGGCCGCGCAGCAACAAATGGGCGATACGCGGGTGAGCTGGCAGCTCGGCCATGGCCAGGCCATGTTCGCTGAGGCTTTCCCGGCTGCCGGGCTTGTAGGCTTTCAGGCGTGCCAACAGGTCCTGGGCCTGAGCCAGGGCGGCAGCGGGTGGCGGGTCGAGCCAACGCAGCTGGTCCGCCGTCACGCCCCAGCGCGCCAGCTGCAAGGCCAGCCCGGCCAGGTCGGCCTGCAGGATCTCGGCGCTGCCGTGGGCCGCCAGCTGGTCGTGCTGGGCCTCGGACCATAACCGATAGCAGACGCCCGGCTCCAGGCGCCCGGCACGGCCGGCGCGCTGGGTGGCGCTGGCGCGGGAGATGCGCTGGGTGTCCAGGCGGGTCATGCCGCTGCCCGGGTCGAAACGCGGCACCCGCGCCAGCCCTGCGTCGATCACCACGCGCACGCCGTCGATGGTCAGGCTGGTCTCGGCGATGTTGGTGGCCAGCACGACCTTGCGCAGCCCCTGGGGAGCGGGATCGATGGCCGCGCGCTGGGCGTTGAGGTCCAGCTCGCCATGCAACGGGCAAAGCAGGATGTCGGGGCGTTCGCCCAGCGTTTCCTGCAACGCCTGGTGTACGCGGCGGATCTCGGCCTGGCCAGGCAGGAACACCAACAAGCTGCCGGGCTGCTCCGCCAAGGCCTGGAGCACGCAGTCGACCACCCGTGGCTCGACGAACTCGCCCGGCTGGAACGGGCGGCTCCAGCGGATGTCCACCGGATGCATGCGCCCTTCGCTGCTGACGATCGGCGCATCGTCGAGCAAGCGCGAAAGGCGTTCGCCCTCCAGGGTCGCGGACATCAGCAGGATCTTCAGCGGCGGCTCGTCACGCAGCAGTTCCCGACCGTTGAGACTCAGGGCCAGGGCAAGGTCGGCGTCGAGACTGCGCTCGTGGAACTCGTCGAAGATCACCAGCCCTACGCCCTCCAGCGCAGGGTCGGCCTGCAAGCGGCGGGTGAGGATACCTTCGGTGACCACTTCGATACGTGTCGTGGGGCCGACCTTGCTGTCCAGGCGAATACGATAGCCCACGGTTTCGCCGACCTTCTCCCCCAGCTCGCTGGCCAGGCGTTCGGCGGCTGCGCGGGCGGCCAGGCGACGGGGCTCGAGCATCAGGATGGTCTGCCCGGCCAACCACGGCTCATCGAGCAGGGCCAGGGGTACGCGGGTGGTCTTGCCGGCGCCGGGCGGTGCTTCGAGCACGGCCTCGTCGCGCTCGGCCAGGGCCTGGCGCAAGGCGGGCAATACGGCATCGATTGGTAATGAAATCATGGTGGTCCTCGAACAGAGGTCCGAGTATAACGGCGAACCACGCCTGGCTTATCATGGTCTGAACAACAGGAGCTGGCGTTTGGCCTGCTCCTTCGGGTTACCGTTTCGGAGATTCACATGCGCATCCACTCCCGCATCATCGGTGGCGCCCTCATCGCCACGTTGCTGGCCCAACTCACCGCCTGCGGCACCCTTTTCTACCCGGACCGCCGCGGCCAGATCGAAGGCAAGATCGACCCGGTGGTCGCCGCCCTGGACGCCATCGGTATCCTCTTCTATGTCATCCCGGGGCTGATCGCCTTTGGCGTCGACTTCGCCACCGGGGCCATCTACTACCCGGGCGGCACCACCGCACATGTCGACCCGGCCAAGCTCAAGCCCGCCATCAAGGCCGATGGCCAGGTCGACAACGCCAAGCTGCAGGCCATCCTTGAAAGCGAACTGGGCCAGCGCCTGCCGCTTAACGACCCACGGCTGATCCAGCACCGTGGCAGCGTCGAGCAACTGGCCGCCTACGGCCTGGCCCCGGCCGCCTGATCGACGGGAACACCTGCCCGGCATGACTTCCAGCGCCGAACACCAACGCCTGCTGCGCCTGGCCACCCGCGCCTCCCTGGCCGTGGCCAGCCTGTTGGTACTGAGCAAGGCCGTGGCCTGGTGGCTGAGCGGTTCGGTCAGCTTACTGGCCGGCCTGACCGACTCGGCGCTCGATGCGGTCGCTTCCTTCCTCAACCTGCTCGCGGTGCATTACGCCTTGCGCCCGGCCGATGACGACCACCGCTTCGGCCACGGTAAAGCCGAAGCACTGGCCGGTATGGCCCAGGCGCTGTTCATCGGCGTCAGCGCGGTGTTGATCGGCGTGCAGGCGGTCGAGCGGCTGAAAACGCCACAGCCCTTGGGCGACACCGCCGCCGGTATCGCCGTGATGGTGTTGTCGCTGGTGCTGACCCTGGCCCTGCTGGCCTTCCAGCGCAAGGTGATCCACGCCACCGGCTCCACGGCGGTGCGCGCCGACTCGCTGCACTATCGCTCTGACCTGCTGCTCAACGGCAGCATCCTGCTGGCCCTGGTGCTGGCCCGCTTCGGCTGGCCGCAGCTCGATGCCTTGTTCGGCCTGGGCATCGCCGCCTATATCTTGTGGAGTGCGGTGCAGATCGCGCGCGAAAGCACGGCGATCCTGATGGACAAGGAACTGCCGGCCGACATCGGCGAGCGCATGCTCGAGCTGGTGTGCGCCATCCCTGGGGTAAGGGGTGCACACGACTTGCGTACACGGGTCTCGGGTAACCGCTGGTTCGTCCAGTTGCACCTGGAGCTGCCAGGCGAGCTGGCTCTGCATGACGCCCACGCGCTGTGCGTGAAGGCCTCCGAGGCGATCCGCCAGCGTTATCCACAGGCGGACGTGATGGTGCACGCCGACCCGGTGTAGCAGGCGTTTCAGTTCACACTGTAGCCCCGATCGCTCAGGCATGCCCCCAGGGCCCGGTGATAGGCATCCGCCACATGCACCGGCGGGGCGGCAGATGCCGATGCCGGGTCGAACCCCGATTGCTGCACGGCCCAGCGATGGCACTGGTAACGGTCTTGGTCCTGTTGCGCGGGTGTCTGCCCGGACAATGGGTGGGCGACCACATCGTAGCCGGTGCCCAATGCCGGCCCCGGTGGCGGTAGGACGTTGGGTGGGTTGACCACTACGTAGCCCTGGTCGCCGCCCAGGTATTGGTAATAGCTGTCGGCCACCAGGAAGAACAGCGAGTCCCCGACCCAGACCTCCCGTGCATAGCTGGGCAGGTAACCCACCCGCACGCCGTAGGGTGGCGTCACCACGATATAGCCGCCACCGTTGGGCCTGTACCAATACCCGCCGGAATAGAAATAGTCCTGCCCCTGGTAGGGCACCTTCCAGTAGCGGTCTGCGAATCGGTCGACCCTGTGCCCCGGCCGGTACTGCGGCCCCGGCCCCCAGCCATCACCATGGCCATCGGGGCGCCCGGCCCAATCGCCGCCCGGGCGCTGCCCGGGCCCGCCCGCGTCCCAATGGCCACCACGCCGAGGAATATCCTGGTAGTAACCCTGGCGAGGCGGCTGGGTCTGGCGCACTTCGTCTCGCGAATTCAGTGGCGAGGTGCCCATGGCGCCGCCATTGGGGTCCTGCGGGCCGGACTCCTGGGCCAACGTGCCCAGGCTGATACCCAACCCCAGCAGACCAATACCGGCCAATTGCCGAATGCGCGACGTCATGATGCCCTCTCGAAAACCGCTGGATCTGCCAGCAGTCTACCGCGCCCGCAGGCAGTCGGATGAAAATCCAGGCATGAAAAAAGGGAGACCATCGGCCTCCCTTTGGGAATTGTCGTCCGTGCTCGGCGCTTGTGACACCGGCTCACCTCACGCCGTCTTCTGGACGGTGTGTAGCCCGGGGGCCTGGCGGATCCTGTTGGATGGCTGGCCGCGACGGCCTTCCTGAGGCCGGCGCCGTGGACTGTTGTCCGGGCAGTGATTCTGTTGATAAAGATACGGATTCGGCGCAGCAGAGGATTGCGAAGATTGCTCTGATAAATAGCACTTGCGCAATTTTTAACCCCGGATCGATAATTCGCAGCAATCCAGACAGAAAAGGCCCTATCCATGAGCAAGCTTGACCGCTACGACCTGAGCATCCTCGCCGAATTGCAGCGCGACGCCCGCATTTCCAACCAGGAACTGGCCGAACGCATCGGCCTGTCCCCTTCCCCTTGCTCGCGGCGGGTCAAGCAGTTGGAAGACGACGGCTACATCTCGCGCCAGGTGGCCTTGCTGGACCGCAAGAAGCTCGGCCTGAGCCTGACCGCCTATGTGCTGATCGGCATGGACCGCCATACCCCCGAACGCTTCGAGACCTTCGAGGCGGCCATCCGCAGCCTGCCCCAAGTACTCGAATGCAGCCTGGTCACCGGGATGGACGCTGACTACCAGCTCAAGGTCGTGGTGCCGGACATGGACCACTACCAGAAACTGCTGCTCGGCAGCCTGACCCGCATCGAGGGCGTCACCAGCGTGCGCTCGAGCTTCGTGCTCAACCAGGTGCTGGCCAGTACCGAGCTGCCGCTGACCCACCTTCGCTGATCACTCGGCGTATACTCGAACGCTCAGCCTGCCTGGAGAATATTGATGGATCCCGCCGTATTCGAAGAATGGATGATGATCATCCTCGTCACCGTGTTGATCGGTTTCATGGGCTTCATCGTCTGGGACCTGGCGAAGAAATCCAAGGCAGGCCGCTTCGGCACGCTGATCCTGTTCTTCGTGCTGGGCCTGGGCGTGCTCGCGTTCATCATCAAGAGCGTGGTGGTGGGGTTTCTCGAAGGGGTGTAGCGCCTCAGGCCCTATCGCCGGCAAGCCGGCTCTCATAGAACAACGCATAACTCATTGATTTGACAAGGCCTGTAGGAGCGGGCTTGTCCCGCGATCAAGGGCGAAGCCCTTGCCATACAGCCGCGGCGGCTGGGCCGGCCCAATCGCGGGACAAGTCGGACCGCCGCACCGCCACTCCTACAGAAGAAGGCGGCGCTAGCCACTTGTTCTCTGCGCGACAGCGCAGCCCAAAGGGCTGGGTGATCTCCCACAGGGATTTCGCAAGTCTGAAAGCGGCGCAATCTCGGTGGGAGCTGGCGACAGCCTGCGATGGGCTGCAAAGCAGCCCCAAGCCTTCAAACGGTGGAGCCCTCCAGACTCAAGGGGCCGCTTTGCGACCCATCGCAGGCTCCGCCAGCTCCCACGAAGTAAGCGGAGCCTGGGCTGTATTTGCATGGCTGAGAAGTATTAAACCAACCGACTTCAATTTGAGCTTGTCCAGCACCATAGAATCTCCCACACTGAAAATGGCACAGGGCAGGTAGGAGCGGGTTTGCCGGCGATGGGGCCCTACCCCTCAAAGCCTGGGTGGCACTTCCCGCCAGCACCCCTGCTCCAGCCCATCCAGCGCCCAGTCGCCAATGCGCACCCGCACCAGGCGCAAGGTCGGCAACCCCACTGCCGCCGTCATGCGCCGTACCTGGCGATTGCGCCCCTCGCGTATCACCAGCTCCAGCCAATGGGTCGGCACGCTCTTGCGAAACCGCACCGGCGGGTTGCGTGGCCACAGGGCGGGCTCTTCGAGCAAACGCGCCTCAGCCGGCAGTGTCGGCCCGTCATTGAGCTCGACTCCGTCGCGCAAGCGCTGCAACTGCGCCTCGCTCGGCTCACCCTCCACCTGTACCCAATAGGTCTTGGGCAGTTTGTGCTTGGGGTCGGCGATACGTGCCTGCAAGCGGCCATCGTTGGTCAGCAGCAACAGCCCTTCGCTGTCGCGGTCCAGACGGCCGGCCGGGTAGATGCCAGGGATATCGATGTAGTCCTTGAGCGTCGCACGCCCCTCGCCATCGCTGAACTGGGTCAGCACGTCGAATGGCTTGTTGAACAGGATCAGGCGGGGCTCGGCCGGCGGCGCCTTGGGCTGGCGACGCGGGCCGGCTGGCCGCGCCGAAGGGCGGCGCGGCTTGGAACGGGGAGGCAGGGACATGGATCCTCAGCGGAACGGCGGCTCATCGAAGCTGCGTAGTTTACGCGAGTGCAACGAGTTGAGCTCGGTGCGCAGCAGGTCGAGGGCGGCGATGCCGATCTTCAGGTGCTGGCTGACCGCGCGGTTGTAGAACGCATTGGCCGAGCCCGGCAGCTTGATCTCGCTGTGCAGCGGTTTGTCCGATACGCACAGCAAGGTGCCGTACGGTACCCGCAGGCGATAGCCCTGGGCGGCGATGGTGCCGCTTTCCATGTCCACCGCCACGGCACGCGACAGGTTGATCAGCGGACGCTCCTGGGCCCAGCGCAGCTCCCAGTTTCGGTCGTCGTAGGTCAGCACGGTGCCGGTGCGCAGGCGCTTCTTGAGCTGCTCGCCACGCTCGCCGGTCACCTGCGCCGCCGCCTCCTGCAGGGCCAGCTGCACTTCGGCCAGGGCCGGGATCGGGATGTTCGGTGGTACTACCCGGTCGAGGATGCCATCGCGGCGCATGTAGGCATGGGCCAGTACGTAGTCGCCGATGGTCTGCGACTGGCGCAGGCCACCGCAGTGGCCGATCATCAGCCAGCAGTGCGGGCGCAGTACGGCCAGGTGATCGGTGATGTTCTTGGCGTTGGACGGGCCGACACCGATGTTCACCAAGGTGATGCCGTCGCCGTCATCGGCGATCAGGTGGTAGGCCGGCATCTGGTAGCGGTGCCAGACCACGCCGGCCACCAGGGCCTGGGCGACGCCTTCGTCCATGCCTTTTTCGATGATCACATTGCCGGGCAGGACCATGCGCACGAACCGTGGATCCTGCTGCAGCTGCTCCAGGCCGTGGGCGATGAACTGGTCGACATAGCGGTGGTAGTTGGTCAGCAGGATCCATGGCTGTACGTGATGCCAGTCGCTACCGGTGTAGTGCACCAGGCGCCGCAGCGAGAAATCCACCCGGGCGGCATCGAACAGGGCCAGGGGCAGCGTTTCGGCGTTGCCCCAGTCGTACAGGCCATCGGCGATGTTGTCGGTGGCCGCCGACAGGTCGGTACTGGGGAACACGCGGGCCAGTTCTGCGGCGGTGATACCGCTGCCGGCCAGTTCATCGCCCTGGTCGACCACATAGGGGTACGGGATGTTCTGCTCGCTGACGCCGACCTCCAATGTCACGGTGTAGTCATGCATCAGGGGCCGCAACTGTTCGAGCAGGTAACCGCGAAATGCCGCTGGCTGGGTGATGGTGACGCTGTAGGTGCCGGCCACCTGCACCTTGGCGTACGCCCGGGTGGTCGCGGCGACTTCGCCATGGCTGTAGTAGGTCAGGCGCAGGGCCGGATAGCGGAACAGCGCGCGCTGGTCGTCATCCGGCTCGGTGCGGTCCTTGAGGTAGCGCTTGAGGGCCTGGCTGAGGGCGCCGGTGGCCTGCTCATGCAAGGCCGCCAGACGATCGACGGCCTGTTCGGGGGTATCAACGACTACAAACGCTTGGCTCACGCTGGGCTTCCTGTCTTTTGGCATGCATGGCGTTTATCTTGCCTGCCTTCCATGGCAATTACATCCCCGGCTGTCTATTACGGCCCTATCGCATTCAGCCTTGCCAGGCGGGCGTCGCCCGCGCCACCAGTGCCGCGACGTCAATGCCCCGGGGCAAGGCGCCATATACACGCCCTCCCGCCCCCAGGCGGCTGTCGATGAAGGCATCGCTGACCGTCGCATTGCCAGCCTCCAGCAACAGCTTGGCCTGCAGCGCCACGGCGATGTCCTCGGTCAACTGCCGGGCGCGGTATTGGATATCGCTGGTGTCGCTGAACGCACCCTTGAGGTTGCCGATATGCGCCGCCAGGCGCGGGTCGCCGTGGCCATCGCCGAGCTCGGCGAACAGCGCATCGATCACGCCTGGCTCCTTGGACAACGCACGCAGCACATCCAGGCATTGCACGTTGCCCGATCCCTCCCAGGTGGAGTTCACCGGCGCCTCGCGGTACAGCCGCGGCAGGATGCTGTCCTCCACATAACCCGCACCGCCCATGCACTCGGCGGCCTCGTTGATCATGGCCGGCGCACGCTTGCAGATCCAGTACTTGCCCACGGCGGTGACCAGGCGGGCGAAATGCGCCTGCTGCGGGTCGTCCAGTTGGTCCAGGGCCTGACCCATGCGCAGGCTCAGGGCCAACGCCGCCTCGCTTTCCAGGGCCAGGTCGGCCAGCACGTTCTGCATCAAGGGCTGTTCGTTCAGCACCCGGCCGCCGACCTTGCGATGGGCACAGTGATGCGCCGCCTGGGTCAGGGCCTGGCGCATCAGGGCACTGGAGCCGACCATGCAATCGAAACGGGTCATGGCCACCATCTCGATGATGGTCGGCACGCCCCGCCCCTCCTCGCCGATCATCCAGGCCAGGGCGCCACGGAACTCCACCTCGCTGGACGCGTTCGAGCAGTTGCCAAGTTTGTTCTTCAAGCGCTGGATATAGAACTGGTTGCGGCTGTCGTCCGGGCGGTGGCGCGGCAACAGGAAACAACTCAACCCCTTGTCGGTCTGGGCCAGGGTGAGAAACGCGTCGCACATCGGCGCCGAACAGAACCACTTGTGACCGACCAGCTCGTAGGCCTGGCCAGGCCCGGGGGTACCGACCGGGTAAGCCCGGGTGGTATTCGCGCGCACATCGGTGCCCCCCTGCTTCTCGGTCATGGCCATTCCGAGGGTCACGCCAGCCTTGTGCCGGTCACCGATGTTGCGCGGGTCGTATTCACGTGCGAGCACCTTGGGCAACCAGTACTCAGCCAACTCCGGTTGCAGACGCAGGGCAGGCACCGCGGCGAAGGTCATGGTCAACGGGCAGCCGGTGCCGGCCTCCGCCTGGCTGTGCAGGTAGGTCATCGACGCCCGTGCCACGTGGGCGCCCGGGCGGGGCTCGGCCCAGGGCAAGGAGGGTAGGCCATGCTCGACTGCCGTACGCATCAGCTCGTGATACGCCGGGTGGAATTCCACCAGATCGATGCGATGGCCATAACGGTCATGGCTGCTGAATTCGGGCTTGTGGGCGTTGGCCAGGAACCCCGCCGCCATCAGGGGGCCACCGGCCAGGGCACCATAGGCGTCGATCCGCGACTCGGCCCAGCCGGCTCCGAAGTACCGGGACCATTCCTGCAGCGGCAGGTCGAGGCGGTACAGGTTGGCGCCATCGAGCGACGGCGGCTGGTTGGTGACTTCGTGGGTTTCAGCGAACTGGTGCAGGTTCATCGGGGGCTCCCTGGATCCGCTCATGCCTGAAAGCCCCAGTGAAGCACTCCTTCCCCGTGAGTCAAAGTGGCAAAAACGCCTGACTCGACGCCCGGAGGGACACCCTAACCCCCTGCCGCCTGGTTGGGAGGCCGTTGCGCCTGGGCCACCGCCAGGTTCAGCGTCAGTTCGAAGCGGCTGCCCAAGCCCCGGCTCGACTCATGCACCAGGCGAGCGCCGATCAGCTCGCCCAGTTGTCGACAGATCGACAAACCGATGCCCAGGCCGCCATAACGACGGGTCATGGAACCATCGACCTGGAAGAAGCGCTGGTAGAGGATGGCTTGGTCCAGGTCATCGAAGCCGATGCCGCTGTCAATGACCGTGAAGCTCACCGCCAGGCTGTCCGGTGCCAGCCAACGGCCTCGCACCTGGATCATCACGCCCCCCTGGTGGGTGAACTTCAGGCCGTTGTCCACCAGGCTGGAAAGGCAACGCTGCAGCTTGGCCGCATCCCCTACCAGGTCGTCGGGCAGGTCGGCCGGGATGTCCAGGCTCAGGTACAGCCCCTTGCCCAGGGCTCGCCCGGCAAAACCGGCACGCAACTCGTGAAGCTGCCTGCGCAGGCTGAACGGCGCCGCGTGGGCGCGCAGGCGGCCGGCCTGCAACTCGGTGAGCACGAGGATATCGTCGACCATGGCCATCATGTCCTGCGCGGACCCAGTGGCCGTGCGGTGGTACTGGGCATGCTCGGCGCCCATGGGCAGGGTGTGCATCAGTTCCAACGAGCCGATCACACCGTTCATCGGGGTGCGCAGCTCATGGGTCACGGTGGCGAGGAATTCATCCTTCAGCTGATTGCTGCGGGCCAGCTGCTGGTTCAGCTGCTCCAGGGCACGCCCCGTTTCGCGCAAGGCCTGGGCCTGCTGTTCACGCAGGCTGTTGATGCGATCGGCCAGGGCCAGCGACAGCAGCGCCACCTCCAACGCCGAACCCAGTTGGCTAGCATACATGGTCAGGAACATGTTCGGCAGGTAGCCCAGCACCATCAGGGTATTGACCAGCCCGCCCACAAGAAAGGCCGTCCAGGCGATGATGAACCAACGTGCGACCCGCACCCCTCGCCACCAGGCGTACAGCCCTGCGGCAAAGATGCTCACGGTGAACAGCAGCGCCAGCAACGTGGCCATGCGCAGGG
The DNA here is from genome assembly GCF_020151015.1 of Pseudomonas sp. p1(2021b). Taxonomy (NCBI): domain Bacteria; kingdom Pseudomonadati; phylum Pseudomonadota; class Gammaproteobacteria; order Pseudomonadales; family Pseudomonadaceae; genus Pseudomonas; species Pseudomonas sp. p1(2021b). The sequence goes on along the minus strand of NZ_CP083746.1, from coordinate 584,169 downwards.
CAATGCCGTAAGGGGTGGTCACCGCCAGCGCCATGACCAATGCACCACCTGCCATCAGCGCCAGCAGCAGCCAGTCCAGGCCACGGCTGAGCCGCCCAAGCTGCAGGAAATGCCGCGCGAACTGGCAACCGAACAACCCTGCGGCCCCGATGAACAAGGGGGTGGCAGCATTGGCCCACCAAGGGCTGTCCGGCCAGAAATAGGCTACACCCGCGCCATTGACCGACACCTGGTACAGCCCGAACGAGGCGATATAGCAGATGTAGTACAGGTAGCTGACGTCACGCACGCCCAGGTAGATGAACAGGTTGTACACCAGCATCACCAGCAGCACGCCGTAGATCATGCCCAGCACATAAAGGCGCGTAGGCTGGTCTTCCAGGTAGGCCTCGAGTGACCACAACGCGACCGGTGCCTGCACCGAGCCCTGGCTCTGCAGACGCAGGTAGGCCGTGATCGCCTGGCCTGGTCGCAGCGGGAGTTCGAACAGGTAGTTGTTCTGTCGGATCTGCCGGCTGGCATAGGGCCAGGCATCGCCGGTTCGCCGCACCAGACGATAGCCGCCCTGGTCATCGGGCAGGTAGAGGTCCAGGTGGTCCAGCGGAGGGTACGCCAATTCCAGCAGCCATTGGCGGGGCGTGGCGGACTCAGGGCTGGTGTTGCGCAGGTCGATCTTCAGCCAGAACACCGAGGTGGAATAACCGGCATTGAGCACCGCCTCATGATGCTGGCGGAAACGGTGGGCGAAGGCCGGCGAGCTGACCTGGACGATGCTGGCGCTGCCATCACGGTCCTCGAAAACCTGCATGGCCTTGCCCAAGGGAAGATGGCGGGTGGAATTGTCGAAATCGACCGCTCCGGCGAACAGGGGCACGCAGCCCAGCAGCATTATCAGCAAATAGCGCATACAGCCCCAGCATGGCGTGTCCGGTCGCGTCGTGGTGGCCTCCCTTCCCTTTGAGACGACGGTTTCCGGCAGCGCCCGTTTATCGAGTTATCCGAGCACTCTAGCATAGCCTTCCGCGCACTCCACTAGCCACCTCACGACATGGAGAAACAGCTCTATCTCAATACTTTCAGACAATAGCCACGAGATTTTCTGACCACTTGATCAACAAAAGCCCCGCGCAGGGCGCTTCGCCCCAACAGGTTTGGTGGTAAGCTCGCCGACCATGAATACCTACAGCTCCCGCCCCGTTGTCCTCTGTCTCTCCGGCCACGACCCCAGTGGCGGTGCCGGCCTGCAGGCAGATATCGAAGCCCTGATCGCCCAAGGCTGTCACGCCGCACCTGCCGTGACCGCCCTGACCGTGCAGGATACCGTCAACGTTTCCGACTTCCGTGTGCTCGACCGCGAGTGGGTCCTGGCCCAGGCCAATGCCGTGCTGGCCGACTCCACGGTGGCAGCGGTCAAGCTCGGCATGCTCGGCTCGATCGAAATGGTCGATACCGTCGCCGAACTGCTCGCCGCCCACCCACACCTGCCGCTGGTCTGCGACCCGGTCCTGCGGGCCGGTGGCGGTGGCCGCCTGGGCAAGGACGAAGTCGGCTACGCGCTGCGTGAGCGCCTGCTGCCGCTGGCCCTGATCGCCACGCCGAACCTGCCCGAAGCCCGCATCCTCGCCGAGCTGCCCGAAGGCACCGCGGACGAATGCGCCGAGAAACTTTTGCCGTTCTGCAAGCATCTGCTGATTACCGGCGGCCACGGCGACGAAGCACAGATTCACAACCGCCTCTATAGCCGCGACGGCCAGCAGCACACCTGGACCTGCGAGCGTCTGCCGGGCAGCTACCATGGCTCGGGTTGTACGCTGGCCAGCGCCCTGGCCGGTCGCCTGGCCCTAGGCGAACACCTGGAAAGCGCCGTGCGCAGTGCACTGGACTACACCTGGCGCACCCTGCGCGATGCCGAGCAGTTGGGCAAGGGGCAGTTCGTCCCACGCCGGCTGCCCTTGGATTTCTGCTCCTGATCCACGAGGTCTTGCGATGAAGTTACGCGGTCTGTACGCGATCACCGACAGCCAGCTGCTCGCCGGTCGCTTCCTGTCCCATGTCGAGGCGGCCCTGGACGGCGGCGTGTGCCTGCTGCAGTACCGCGACAAGAGCGATGACGCAGCCCGCCGCCTGCGCGAAGCCGAAGCGTTGGCGAAGCTCTGCGAGCGCTACGCTACCCAGCTGGTCATCAATGATGACGCCGAGCTGGCTGCACACCTGGGCGTCGGCGTACACCTGGGCCAGACCGATGGCCCCCTGACCCCGGCCCGCGCCCTGCTCGGCCGTGACGCCATCATCGGCTCCACCTGCCACGCCCAGCTCGAACTGGCCGAGCAGGCTGTCGCCGAAGGCGCCAGCTACGTGGCCTTCGGCCGCTTCTTCAACTCCGTGACCAAACCCGGTGCACCGGCCGCCGACCTCGCCCTGCTGGGCCAAGCCCGCGCCCGCGTGCAACTGCCGATCGCCGTGATCGGCGGCATCACCCTCGACAACGCCGCCCCGCTGGTCGCCCAAGGCGCCGACCTGCTGGCGGTGATCCATGGCCTGTTCGGTGCCGACAGCGCGCAGGAAGTCACCCGCCGCGCCCGCGCCTTCAATGCCCTGTTCGTCTCCTGATTCGAGAGAAATCCCATGTCCCGTTCCGAATCCCTGTTCGCCCAAGCCCAGAAGCACATCCCCGGCGGCGTGAACTCGCCCGTGCGTGCCTTCCGCAGCGTCGGCGGCACCCCGCTGTTCTTCAAGCATGCCGAAGGCGCCTATGTCATCGATGAAGACGACAAGCGCTACGTCGACTACGTCGGCTCCTGGGGGCCGATGATCCTCGGCCATAGCCACCCGGACGTTCTTGCGTCGGTGCGCAAGCAGCTGGAGCACGGGCTGTCCTACGGCGCCCCGACCGCCATGGAAACCGAGATGGCCGACCTGGTCTGCTCGATCGTGCCGTCCATGGAAATGGTGCGCATGGTCAGCTCCGGTACCGAGGCGACCATGAGCGCCATCCGCCTGGCCCGTGGCTACACCGGCCGCGATGCGATCATCAAGTTCGAAGGCTGCTACCACGGCCACTCCGACAGCCTGCTGGTCAAGGCCGGCTCCGGCCTGCTGACCCAGGGCGTGCCGAGCTCCGCCGGCGTGCCGGCGGACTTCGCCAAGCACACCCTGACCCTGCCGTTCAACGACATCGCGGCGGTGGAGAAAACCCTGTCGGAGGTCGGCCAGACGGTAGCCTGCATCATCGTCGAGCCGGTGGCCGGCAACATGAACTGCGTACCGCCGGCGCCAGGCTTCCTCGAGGGCCTGCGCGAACAGTGCGACAAGCACGGCGTGGTGCTGATCTTCGATGAAGTGATGACCGGTTTCCGCGTGTCCCTCGGTGGCGCCCAGGGCCATTACGGCATCAAGCCGGACCTGTCGACCTTCGGCAAGATCGTCGGTGGCGGCATGCCGGTCGGCTGCTTCGGCGGCAAGCGCGAGATCATGGAACGCATCGCCCCGCTTGGCCCGGTCTACCAGGCCGGTACCCTGTCGGGTAACCCGCTGGCCATGGCCGCGGGCCTGACCACGCTCAAGCTGATCAGCCGCCCGGGCTTCCACGATGAAGTGACCGCCTACACCAGCCGCATGCTCGACGGCCTGCAGCAGCGCGCCGATGCCGCTGGCGTTCCGTTCGTCACCACCCAGGCGGGCGCCATGTTCGGCCTGTATTTCAGCGGCGCCGACGACATCGTCACCTTCGACGACGTGATGGCCAGCGATGTCGAACGCTTCAAGCGCTTCTTCCATCTGATGCTCGAGGGCGGCGTGTACCTGGCGCCGAGCGCGTTCGAGGCCGGCTTCACCTCCATCGCCCATGGCGATGCCGAGCTGAAGATCACCCTGGATGCGGCCGAACGCGCCTTCGCAGCCCTGAAATAAAGGTTGCCCACACGGGCACATTCACGGGCAACCACGCTCCCACAAGCCCATCATCAACGCTGTGGGAGCGGGTTCACCCGCGAAGGGGCCGGTTCACGCCGGCTTTGTGACGACTGTCACACCCCCAACCTCTGGATGACCAAGCTTCACCTATACAGAAAATCGAGTAAAACTTTGTAAGGTAGGCGCTGCTTATCCCATAATGTGCCACCAGAGACATTGGCCGCAGCTTTGCAGAGGTAAGTCGATCCCCATGAACCGCACCGGCCGAGCCCTTACCCTGGGCTGCCTGCTGCTTCTTCAGCCCCTGCTGGCCCTGGCGGAGGGCGGCAACTCGTTGCTCATTCCAGCGACGGGACGCTGCACCCTCAATACCCAGCCAGAGGACCTGGAGAATGCCCTGAAGGCCTGCGAGCGGACGGCAGAATCGGGGGATGCCCAGGCACAGTATGAACTGGGCGAGTTCTACTACAGTGGCACCCAGGCCCCCAAGGACCTGAAAAAAGCCGTCAACTGGTTCGAGAAGGCCTCGCTGCAAGGCCAGGCCCAGGCTCAATACCGCCTGGGCGCTATGTTCTTCCATGGCGAAGGGGTCCCGGCCAACAATGTGCAGGCCTATATCCTGCTGAAGATGGCCGCGGTCAATGGCGATGAAGACGCCCTGGACATGGCCGACGAAGTCACCGAGCAGATGCCCCGCGACGAACTCGAGCATGCCACCCAGGTGCTTGGCCAGATCTTCCGCAAATACCTGCTGGAACTGCAGAACGCCGAAGGGCGTACGCCGTTCTCTCCCCTGCCCTGACGGGCCGCCTACTTCTCCGGCATCGGCATCGGGAATGGCATCACGTTGCCGCCCCCCTTGGCCTCGCTGATCTTCGCGGTACCCAGGCGCTCCACCTCATCGATACGCACGATCGAATGCATCGGCACGAAGCTGCGCACCACGCCTTCGAACTGCGCCTTGAGCTTCTCTTCGCTGGGGTCGACTACCACCTGGGAGCGCTCGCCGAAGACGAATTCCTCGATCTCCAGGAACCCCCACAGGTCGCTCTGGTAGATCTGCTTGGCGTACATCTCGAAAACCTGGCCCTGGTTCAGGAAGATCACTTTGTAGATAGCGGGTTCGCGTTTGCTCATGATCGAAAGAAACGACATAAAGATAGGAAAAGGCCGGCATCATAGCAGACCGCCTGGCCTGTTAAGCACCCGCCCCGGTCTCTATAATGTGCGGCCCTTTCAGCACCCGCAGCAGATGATTCGCCATGGCCAAGAAGCTCTACATTGAAACCCACGGTTGCCAGATGAACGAGTATGACAGCTCGCGCATGGTCGACCTGCTGGGCGAATACCAGGCCCTGGAGGTGACCGAGCATCCCGATGATGCCGACGTCATCCTGCTCAACACCTGCTCGATCCGCGAAAAGGCCCAGGACCAGGTGTACTCCAAGCTCGGTCGCTGGCGCGCCCTGAAGGACCGCAACCCGGACATGGTCATCGCCGTCGGCGGCTGCGTCGCCAGCCAGGAAGGCGAGGCGCTGCGCAAGCGTGCGCCCTATGTCGACGTGGTGTTCGGCCCGCAGACCCTGCACCGCCTGCCCGAGATGATCGACGCCGCCCGTAGCACCCGCCTGCCGCAGGTCGACGTGTCGTTCCCGGAGATCGAGAAGTTCGACCACCTCCCCGAGCCCCGCATCGACGGGCCGACCGCGTTCGTCTCGGTCATGGAGGGCTGCAGCAAGTACTGCACCTTCTGCGTGGTGCCCTACACCCGCGGTACCGAAGTCAGCCGGCCGTTCGATGACGTCCTGGCGGAGGTGATCCACCTGGCCGAGAACGGCGTGCGTGAGATCACACTGCTGGGCCAGAACGTCAACGGCTACCGCGGCCTGACCCACGACGGGCGCCTGGCCGACCTGGCCGAACTGATCCGCGTCGTGGCAGCGGTGGACGGTATCGAGCGGATCCGCTACACCACCTCGCACCCGCTGGAGTTCTCCGACAGCCTGATCCAGGCCCATGCCGAGGTTCCGCAGTTGGTCAAGCACCTGCACCTGCCGGTGCAGGCCGGCTCCGACCGCGTGCTGGCGGCCATGAAGCGCAACCACACGATCCTTGAATACAAGTCCAAGCTGCGCAAGCTCAAGGCCGCGGTACCGGACATCTGCATCAGTTCGGACTTCATCGTCGGCTTCCCCGGCGAGACCGAAAAAGACTTCGAGCAGACCATGAAGCTGGTGGCGGAGGTCGGCTTCGACTTCTCCTTCTCGTTCGTCTACAGCGCCCGCCCGGGCACCCCGGCGGCGGAGCTGGCGGACGACACCCCCGAAGAGGTGAAGAAACAGCGCCTGCAACGGCTGCAGCACCGCATCGACCAGCAGGGGTTCGAGATCAGCCGACGCATGGTCGGCAGCATCCAGCGCATCCTGGTCACCGACTTCTCCAAGCGCGACCCGGGCAAACTGCAGGGGCGTACCGAGAATAATCGAATCGTCAACTTCCACTGCGACAATCCTGCGTTGATCGGCCAGTTGGTGGATGTACGGATCGAAGAGGCCAAGCCGCATTCGTTGGTCGGCTCGTTGGTTCAATGATGATCGGTGACTGGCCTTTTCGCGGATGAACCCGCTCCCACCGAATGGCGGTTAACCTCGTGGGAGCGGGTTTACCCGCGAATGCGGCACCAGATACCTGTCCCTTGATCGTTTCAGTGCTTTCGCCACCGCCCTTCAAGGGTTATTCTTGAGTTCACATCCATTGCCGTCGAGCGGCTAAAAACGACCTTGAACGCACCCATACAACCCCATCGCTTCATCCTCGAGCCCTTCGAGGCCCACCGCTTCGCCAACCTGTGCGGCCAGTTCGACGAGCACCTGCGCCTGATCGAACAGCGCCTGGCCATCGAAATCCGCAACCGTGGCAATCAGTTCGAACTGATCGGCGAGCCCAAGACCACCTCGGCTGCCGAACAGTTGCTGCGCCGCCTCTATCGCGAAGCCAAGGCCTCCGAGCTGTCACCGGAAACCGTCCACCTGTACCTGCAGGAGTCGACCGTCGAGACCCTCGACAACCCGGCCGTCAATGAAGTCAGCGTCTCGCTGCGTACGCGCAAGGGCAACATCCGCCCGCGCGGTGTCAACCAGCAGCGCTACGTGAAGGAAATCCTGGCCAACGACATCAACTTCGGCATCGGCCCCGCCGGTACCGGCAAGACGTACCTGGCCGTGGCCTGCGCCGTGGATGCCCTGGAGCGCGAGCAGGTGCGCCGCATCCTGCTGGTACGCCCGGCCGTCGAGGCGGGCGAGAAGCTCGGCTTCCTGCCTGGCGACCTGGCCCAGAAGATCGACCCGTACCTGCGCCCGCTGTACGACGCCCTCTACGAGATGCTCGGCTTCGAACATGTGGCCAAGCTGATCGAACGCCAGGTGATCGAGATCGCTCCGCTGGCCTACATGCGCGGCCGCACCCTGAACAACAGCTTCATCATCCTCGACGAAAGCCAGAACACCACCCTCGAGCAGATGAAGATGTTCCTCACCCGCATCGGCTTCGGCTCGACCGCGGTGATCACCGGCGACATCACCCAGGTCGACCTGCCACGTGGCACCAAGTCGGGCCTGGCCCATGTGATTGAGGTGCTCAAGGACGTGCCGGGCATCAGCTTCACCCACTTCCAGCCCAAGGACGTGGTTCGCCACCCCTTGGTGCAACGCATCGTCGAAGCCTACGACCGCTTCGACGCCCGCCAGGCCAAGCCCGAGGCACCCGCCCAAGATGCTTGAACTCGACCTGCAACGGGCCACGGATGCCGCTGCCCCTGATGACGCCGCCTTCCGCCGCTGGTGCGAGCTGGCCCTGCGCCAGCGCAGTGCCGACTCGGAAATGACCATTCGCCTGGTCGACGAGGCCGAAGGCCGCGCGCTCAACCACACCTACCGGCACAAGGACTACGCGACCAACGTGCTGTCGTTCCCGGCCGATGTCCCCGACGAGCTGCTCGATATCCCGCTGCTGGGCGACCTGGTCATCTGCGTGCCGGTGGTCGAGCGCGAAGCTGCCGAACAGGGCAAGGCCCTCGAGGCGCACTGGGCGCACCTAGTCATCCACGGCTGCCTGCACCTGCTCGGCTACGACCACATCGAAGATGACGAAGCCGAGGAAATGGAAGCCCTGGAACGAACCTTGCTGGCGGAACTGGGTCATCCCGACCCGTACGCCGATGACGAAATCACGCCTCCCGCGACAAAGGATCACGAGTAACCGCCATGAGCGAAGACCGATCGAGCAATGGGCAGAAGTCCTGGCTGGGTAAACTGACCCAGGCTTTTGTCCATGAGCCGAAAAACCGCCAGGAGCTCCTCGAGCTGCTGCGCGAAGCCCATCAGAACAAGCTGCTAGACAGCGAAGCGCTGACCATCGTCGAAGGCGCCATCCAGGTCGCCGACCTGCAGGTGCGCGACATCATGGTGCCGCGCTCGCAGATGATCAGCATCAAGGCCAGCCAGTCGCCACGCGAATTCCTGCCGGCGGTGATCGACGCCGCGCACTCGCGCTACCCGGTGATCGGCGAGAGCCATGACGATGTGCTCGGGATCCTCCTGGCCAAGGACCTGCTGCCGTTGATCCTCAAGGAGAACGGTGACAGCTTCAACATCAAGGACCTGCTGCGCCCCGCCACCTTCGTGCCGGAGTCCAAGCGCCTGAACGTGCTGCTGCGCGAGTTCCGCGCCAACCACAACCACATGGCCGTGGTCATCGATGAATACGGCGGCGTGGCCGGCCTGGTGACCATCGAGGACGTGCTGGAGCAAATCGTCGGCGACATCGAGGACGAACACGATGTCGAGGAAGACAGCTACATCAAGCCACTGCCCAGCGGTGACTTCCTGATCAAGGCCCTGACACCGATCGAGAACTTCAACGAGTTCTTCGACTGCGAGTTCTCCGACGACGAATTCGACACCGTCGGCGGCCTGGTGATGAGTGCCTTCGGCCACCTGCCCAAGCGCAACGAGACCACCGAGATCGGCACCTACAAGTTCCGTATTCTCAATGCCGACAGCCGGCGGATACACTTGCTGCGCCTGACCCCGATCACCCGTTAAGGACAAACATGCGTTGGATCACCCGCCCCGGCTGGCCCGGTAACCTGCTGGCCCTGGCGGCTGGCGCATCGACCCTCCTGGCCCTGGCGCCGTTCGACATCTGGCCGCTGGCGCTGCTGTCGATCGCTATGCTCTACCTCGGCCTGCGTGAGCTCAGCCCACGCCAGGCCATGTGGCGCGGCTGGTGGTTCGGTTTCGGCCTGTACGGTGCTGGCACCTGGTGGATCTACGTCAGCATGAACACCTACGGCGGCGCCTCGCCGCTGCTGGCTATCGCCTTGCTGCTGGCGTTTTTCGCCGCCCTCGCCTGGTTCTTCGCCCTGCCCGCCTGGCTGTGGGCCCGCTGGCTGCGGCGCAACGAGGCGCCGCTGGCCGACGCCCTGTGCTTCGCGGCCCTGTGGCTGCTGCAAGAGGCCTTCCGCGGCTGGTTCCTGACCGGTTTTCCCTGGTTGTACGCTGGCTACAGCCAGCTCGACGGCCCACTCGCAGGCCTGGCACCACTTGGGGGCGTATGGCTGGTTTCCTTTGTCCTGGCATTGAGCGCGGCGCTGCTGTGCAACCTGCATCGCCTCCGTGCCCGCCCATCGTTCCTGGCGGCGGGCCTGGTACTGCTCGTGGCGCCTTGGGGGATCGGCATGGCCCTGAAGGGCCACGCCTGGACCAAACCTTCTGGCGACCCGCTGAAGGTCGCGGCCCTGCAGGGCAACGTCGAACAGGACCTGAAATGGGACCCTGCGCACATCGACGCACAACTGACGCTGTACCGCGACATGAGTTTCACCTCCAAGCCCGTGGACCTGCTGGTGTGGCCGGAAACCGCCGTGCCGGTGCTCAAGGACCAGGCCCAGGGCTACATCGATGTGATGGGGCGCTTTGCCGCCGACCGCCATTCGGCGCTGATCACCGGCGTGCCGGTACGTGAAGTGGTGCACCACCAACGCCGCTACTACAACGGCATCACCGTGACCGGCGAAGGCGATGGCACCTACCTCAAGCAGAAACTGGTGCCGTTCGGCGAATACGTGCCGCTGCAGGACATGCTCCGTGGGCTGATCGAGTTCTTCAACCTGCCCATGTCGGACTTCGCCCGTGGCCCGTCGGACCAGCCGCTGCTGCAGGCCAAGGGCTACCAGGTTGCGCCATTCATCTGCTACGAAGTGGTGTACCCGGAGTTCGCCGCGGGCTTGGCCGCACGCAGCGACCTATTGCTGACCATCAGCAACGACACCTGGTTCGGCACCTCGATCGGCCCGCTGCAACACCTGCAGATGGCCCAGATGCGTGCCCTGGAAGCAGGCCGCTGGATGATCCGCGCCACCAACAACGGCGTGACCGCGCTGATCGACCCGTTCGGCAGGATCACCGCGCAGATTCCGCAATTCCAGCAGGCGGTCCTCTATGGGGAAGTGGTGCCGATGCAACAGCTGACCCCCTACCTGCAATGGCGCTCGTGGCCGCTGGCTATCGTCTGTGCCCTGTTGCTGGGCTGGGCGCTGATGGCGGGGCGTGTCGCCAGGACAGTCTAAGTTTTCCTGCCCCGGCCTCATCGCGGGACAAGCCCGCTCCCACAGGATCTCCACAGCCCTTGAGGTTTGTGCGTACCTGTAGGAGCCAACTGTCTTTCACTTCCACCCGACCAATGCACGTATCAGCGGTAGGCAGACACCAGTCTGCCTACCCGATGTGCCTTCAGACAGGCTGATCACGCCATGGCGTTCCATCACGCACCATGGCATTGAGCCTCACCAGCAGCACGCGCATGCATGCCACCAGCGCTACTTTTGCTGGCTTACCGCTCGCGCGCAGCCGGGCCCATCGCGCTTTAAAATCTGGATTCACGCGTGCCATCACCAAGGTGCACATGTAGGCCGCACGACGCAGTTTCGCCCGGCCGCCGTAGACATGGCGCTTTCCGTTTTTGGTCCCACTGTCGTTGTTGTAGGGCGCCACACCCGCCAGGGCAGCTACTTGCGCACGGTTCAGATCACCCAGTTCCGGCAGATAGCAGAACAGACTGGCAATGGTGACGTTGCCCACACCCTTGATCTCGCTCAAGCGTTCGAATAGGTCTGCATCGACACGGCGACTCTGCTCAGCGATCTGTTCATCGCATGCCTTGATCAAGACGCGTAATGTCGATTCGAGCGTTTTATAGTGCTCCAGCACAACAGGCAGCGAGGCCTGCTTGATGCGGCGACGATTGTCATCGCGTTGCTGGACCAGCTATCGCGCTGATTGACCAGTTCGGTCAGGTGCTCGCGAGCCTCGTCAGGTACAACGAAATGCTTGTCCTCCAAGGCGGAGGCAAATAAGGCTAGCATCCGTGCATCGATAGGGTCAGTCTTGGCTCGCTTGCCCATGGCTAGGGCGAATTGACGTGCCCGGGCAGGATTGATTCGCTGCACTTTCAAACCGGCCTTGGCCAGCAACCGGATCGACAGCTTTTCGTAACCGCCGGTAGCTTCGACCAGCACACGCTCGACCGCATGGGCTTTGAAATGTTGGGCGATAACTTCGAGCCCTGCAGCATCATTGGTCACGCAAAGCTCGGAGGCCTCGGGATACAGGGCCACTTGCAAGGTATTTTTGGAAACATCGATTCCGGCATAGGCAGACATGAGTAAAGCCTCTAGTCTTGAAGATGAGAGGTCGCTCTGGCCTGGCTCACGCTTGTTGTTCGAGGTCGGACTCAGTCAACTGTTCGAGCTTGAGCCAGAGCGAGAAGAGTGGACGGCAGCTCGGCTCCTACCCGTGCTCATGGCACCGCGAGCTAGCAGCTTGCCGTCCACCCCTCTCACCTAACACCTTACCTCTTGCGAAGACACAAGCGGGCTCGTCCCGCGATGAGGCCGGTCCAGCAGCAGAAAGCATCAATAAAACAACCGATACCCCACCAACCCCACCGCCTCGTTGAGCAACTGCCCACTGCGCCAAACCGCCCGGCTATCGGGCAGCAACCCGGCGAACGGCTGGGCATGGTCGCCACCGAGGAACCCCACCGGTGCCGTCACCACCTCGAACCCCGCCCGCTCGAAGCTCCACCGCGCACGCGTCATGTGCCAGGCCTGGGTCACCAGCACCACCCGGCGAATACCCTGGGGCTGCAGCAGCCGCGCACTGAACTGGGCATTCTCCCAGGTGGTGCGGCTGGCCTCCTCCTTCCAGCGCACGGCAACGCCGAAGTCCGCCTGCAATCGGTCAGCCATCAATTGCGCCTCGCTCGGCGGCGTCCCGTAGTGCAGCCCGCCACTGATCGCCAGCGGCAACCCCGAGGCCTTGGCCAGCTGCGCGGCATAGCGCATGCGCTCCAAGGCCGTGCCAGTCGGCTGGTCCTGCCCGCCCCAAGCCGGGTCGCCGCGCTCACGGCCAGCGCCCAGCACGACGATGGCATCGGCACGCTCGGCCAGGGCCGGCCATTGCGCCGGCGGCAGCGGCGCTTCGGTTTCCAGTTGCCGGGCAGCCTGCTCCACCACCAGCGGCAGGCTCATCAGCCATAGGCCGCCCAGGCCCAGGGCGAAGCAGGCCGCCGCCAGCCGCGGGCGTCGCGTGCGCAGCCACCAGGCGGCCAGCAGCAGCAGGAACAGCACGCCAGGCGGCAGCAACCATTGTTTGATGAAGTAGCGAAGCGGCATGCACAGACCTCCCATGAAGGCGTGCAGCCTAAGAGGATCGACGCCGGGCAACAAGTGTGTGTCCGACGCCGATCATGAGCAGTTGTAAGAAAGAACCGGCGCACGACGGTCTGCGCCTGGAACCCAGAACGGCTAGCGGGGCAGCGTCCGGGATCTTGCCGTGATGGCAGGGCGTTTCTTGTCCTTGAGCCAGACGATCTTCGCCGAAGTCGGCTCCGGTGGCGGGTAGGCACCGGTACTGGCAAAGCGACCTTCCGGGAGGGTTTCCAGGTAGGCCTTGATCACTTCGAACTCGGCATGGCTCAGGCCACGCAGTTCCAGTTCGGCTGGCATCTCGTCGCGTAATCGTACGGAGGTCCTGGCCACTTCCAGAGCCAGGCCCAGGCGGTCGATCAAGCGTTCGTATAGCTCCGGTTTGATTGCGGGTAGCTGCGACTCTCCCATCCGTTCACCTCATTGAAGATAAGAATATCTCCCCCACAAATGAGCTTAGCGTCACTGCAAAAAGCAGCCGGATGCCGCGACCAACGGCCCGTGGGCCGCATTCAGGGTTTCCCACGATACGCGACGCTCATGTATGCTACGGCGTTCACTCTACCGACACCGGAGTGCCGGACGCAGCGAGGTTCCGCTGCGGAAAACAGGGTCCCTACCTCTCTCAGCACAAAGTAGCCATGCACGAACAATACACGCCCCGTGAAATAGAAGCCGCCGCCCAGACCTTCTGGGACGAGCAACAATCGTTCGCTGTCACCGAACAGCCAGGCAAGGACACCTACTACTGCCTGTCGATGTTCCCGTACCCGAGCGGCAAGCTACACATGGGTCACGTGCGCAACTACACCATCGGCGACGTGATCGCCCGCTACCAGCGCATGCAAGGCAAGAACGTGCTCCAGCCGATGGGTTGGGATGCCTTCGGCATGCCGGCGGAAAACGCCGCGATGAAGAACAACGTCGCCCCGGCCAAGTGGACCTACGAAAACATCGACTACATGAAGTCCCAGCTCAAGAGCCTGGGCCTGGCCATCGACTGGTCCCGTGAAGTCACCACCTGCAAGCCGGACTACTACCGCTGGGAGCAATGGCTGTTCACCCGCCTGTTCGAGAAGGGTGTCATCTACCGCAAGAACGGCACCGTCAACTGGGACCCGGTCGACCAGACCGTCCTGGCCAACGAGCAGGTCATCGATGGCCGTGGCTGGCGTTCGGGCGCGCTGATCGAGAAGCGCGAAATCCCGATGTACTACTTCCGCATCACCGACTACGCCGACGAGCTGCTGGAAAGCCTCGACGAGCTGCCGGGCTGGCCTGAGCAGGTCAAGACCATGCAGCGCAACTGGATCGGCAAGTCGCGCGGCATGGAAGTGCAGTTCCCCTACGACCAGGCGAGCATCGGCCACGAAGGCGCCCTGAAGGTCTTCACCACCCGCCCGGACACCCTGATGGGTGCGACCTACGTCGCGGTCGCCGCCGAGCATCCGCTGGCCACCCAGGCTGCCCAGGGCAACCCGGCGCTGCAGGCGTTCATCGACGAATGCAAGAGCGGCAGCGTCGCCGAGGCCGACATGGCCACCCAGGAGAAGAAGGGCATGCCCACTTCCCTGTTCGTGCAGCACCCGCTGACCGGCGAGAAGCTGCCGGTCTGGGTCGCCAACTACGTGTTGATGCACTACGGCGATGGCGCCGTGATGGCAGTCCCGGCCCATGACGAGCGCGACTTCGAGTTCGCCCACAAGTACAACCTGCCGGTCAAGGCAGTGGTACGCACCAGCGCTGGCGACGAGGTCGGCAGCGAGTGGCAGGCCGCCTACGGCGAGCATGGCCAGCTGATCAACTCCGGCGAATTCGACGGCCTGGACTTCCAGGGCGCCTTCGATGCCATCGAAGCCGCCCTGATCCGCAAGGAACTGGGCAAGTCGCGCACCCAGTTCCGCCTGCGCGACTGGGGCATCAGCCGCCAGCGCTACTGGGGTTGCCCGATCCCGATCATCCACTGCCCGTCCTGCGGCGACGTGCCGGTGCCGGAAGACCAGCTGCCGGTCAAATTGCCCGAGGATGTGGTGCCGGACGGCGCCGGCTCGCCCCTGGCGCGCATGCCCGAATTCTACGAATGCACCTGCCCGAAATGCGGCGCTGCGGCCAAGCGTGAAACCGACACCATGGACACCTTCGTCGAGTCGTCCTGGTACTTCGCCCGCTACGCTTCGCCGAACTACGAAGGCGGCATGGTCGACCCGAAGGCGGCCAACCACTGGCTGCCGGTGGACCAGTACATCGGCGGTATCGAGCACGCCATCCTGCACCTGCTGTACGCGCGCTTCTTCCACAAGCTGATGCGCGACGAGGGTCTGGTCACCTCCAACGAGCCGTTCAAGAACCTGCTCACCCAGGGCATGGTCGTCGCCGAGACCTACTACCGCACCGCCAGCAACGGCGGCAAGGACTGGTTCAACCCAGCCGACGTCGAGGTCGAGCGTGACGCCAAGGCCAAGATCATCGGCGCCCGCCTGAAGACCGACGGCCTGCCGGTGGAAATCGGTGGCACCGAGAAGATGTCCAAGTCCAAGAACAACGGCGTCGACCCGCAGGCCATGATCGACGCCTACGGCGCCGACACCTGCCGCCTGTTCATGATGTTCGCCTCGCCGCCCGACATGAGCCTGGAATGGTCCGACTCCGGCGTCGAGGGTGCCAGCCGCTTCCTGCGCCGTGTCTGGCGCCTGGCCCAGTCCCATGTTGCCCAAGGCCTGCCGGGCAAGCTGGATGTCGCTTCGCTGGACGACGCGCAGAAGACCATCCGCCGCGCCATCCATGCCGCGATCAAGCAGGCCAGCACCGACGTGGGCCAGTTCCACAAGTTCAACACCGCCATCGCCCAGGTGATGACCGTGATGAACGTGCTGGAAAAAGCCCCGCAAGCCACCGAACAGGACCGTGCCCTGCTGCAGGAAGGCCTGGAGGCCGTGACCCTGTTGCTGGCCCCGATCACCCCGCACATCAGCCATGCGCTGTGGCAGCACCTGGGCCACGACCAGGCGGTGATCGATGCCACCTGGCCGAGCGTCGACGAAAGCGCCCTGGTGCAGGACAGCATCACCCTGGTGGTCCAGGTCAACGGCAAGCTGCGCGGCCAGGTTGAAATGCCCGCCGGCGCCAGCCGTGAAGAGATCGAAGCCGCCGCTCGCAGCAACGAAAACGTCCTGCGCTTCATCGATGGCCTGACCATCCGCAAGGTCATCGTCGTGCCGGGCAAGCTGGTCAACATCGTCGCCAACTGATGGCAACGCCCACCCGCACACGGCGCGGGTGGGCGGAACAGGCCCACAAGGGAGCTACAACATGATCAAACGCAATCTGCTGGTAATGGGCCTGGCCGTCGTGCTCAGCGCCTGTGGTTTCCAGCTGCGCGGCACCGGCACCACCGAGCTGACCATCAAGGAAATGGACCTGCGCGCACGCAACGCCTACGGCGAGACCGTGACCGAACTGCGCGAGACCCTGGACCGCAACGGCGTCAACGTCCACGCCGGCGCGCCCTATCGCCTGGTGCTGACCGACGAGAAGCAGACCCAGCGCGCGGCCACCTACAGCGGCGGCAACCGCTCGGTCGAATACGAACTCACCACCGTGCTCAGCTACAGCATGCTGGGGCTGAACGACATTCCGCTGCTCAGCGACAAGGTCGAGGTCCGCAAGATCTACGTACATGACGGTGACAACATCACCGGCTCCGATCAGGAAGCCAACCAGGCCCGTGAAGAAATGCGCCGCGACCTGGTCCAGGCCATGATGGTGCGCCTGCAGATGCTGACCCCGTCCCACCTGGACGAACTGCAACGTGAAGCCGAGGCCCGCGCCAAGGCCGAAGCCGACGCCCTGGAGGCGGCCCGTCGCCAGCAGGACGAAACGCCGCAGCAGTCCCCGATGGAAGTACCGGCCAACTGACACGAGGCCGAAGGGGCACCTCAGGGTGCCCCCATACCCCATGAAGCTCGCCCCCGCCCAACTCAACAAACACCTGCAAGGTGCCCTGGCTCCCGTTTACGTGGTCAGCGGCGATGACCCGCTGCTGTGCCAGGAAGCGGCCGACGCCATTCGCAGCGCCGCACGCCAGCAAGGCTTCGACGAACGCCAGGTGTTCAGTGCCGACGCCAACTTCGACTGGGGCACCCTGCTCCAGGCCGGTGCCAGCCTGTCATTGTTCGCCCAACGCCGCCTGCTGGAACTGCGCTTGCCATCCGGCAAGCCGGGCGACAAAGGCGCCGCCGCGCTCATGGAGTATTGCGCCAACCCCGCCGAGGACACCTTGCTGCTGATCAGCCTGCCCAAGCTCGACGGCAGTGCGCAGAAGACCAAATGGGGCAAGGCGCTGATTGAAGGCCAGCACTGCCAGTTCATCCAGATCTGGCCGGTGGACGCCCAGCAACTGCCGCAGTGGATCAACCAGCGCCTGGCCCAGGCCGGGCTGTCCGCACAGCGCGATGCGGTCGACCTGATCGCTGCGCGGGTCGAGGGCAACCTGCTGGCCGCCGCCCAGGAAATCGAGAAGCTCAAGCTGCTGGCCGAAAGCAACCAGATCACGGTCGAAACCGTCCAGGCGGCCGTCGCCGACAGCGCACGCTTCGACGTCTTCGGCCTGGTCGATGCAATCCTCAACGGTGAGGCCGGCCACGCCCTGCGCATGCTCGAAGGCCTGCGTGGCGAGGGGGTCGAGCCGCCGGTGATCCTCTGGGCCCTGGCCCGGGAGCTGCGCCTGCTGGCAGGGCTCGCCCAACAGTTCAGCCAGGGCGTGCCGCTGGACAAGGCCTTCAGCCAGGCACGGCCGCCGGTGTGGGACAAGCGCCGGCCCTTGGTCAGCAAAGCCTTGCAGCGGCTTTCCGCGCAGCGTTGGGCCCAGCTGCTCCAGGATGCCCAGCGCATCGATGCGCAGATCAAGGGCCAGGCCGAAGGGTCGCCCTGGACCAGCCTGGCGCGCTTGTCGCTGCTGATGGCGGGCCAGCGTCTGGCCTTGCCACCCGAATAAGGTTGCTCACTGCCCCCTGTAGGAGCGGGCTTGCCCCGCGATCGGCTGCGTAGCAGCCGCAATCAGGAAGAACTTCGGCCTACCTGGTATATCGGGGGTGGCTGGTTTTACGGCCGCTACGCAGCCGATCGCGGGGCAAGCCCGCTCCTACAGGGGGAGCAGCCCATCGATCGTGTTTCCATAAACACAATCAATTGGCCCCTGCCCCACCCCAGCCTTACAGTGCGCCCCGACATCCACCCAACCGGGGTAATCGCCATGAGCAAGAAGCCGAAAAAGCACGGCCCTAACAAGGCCAAGTCCATCGTCGCCCAGCCACTGTTCCGCTGCCGCCAGGAACGACCGAGCAAGGGCAAAGGCAGCTACCGCCGCGAAGCCTTCCAATCGAGAGATTGGGAGGCTTCTTGCTTTTTGGCCGCATGAAGGCAGGAAGGCCCCAGTCATGATATGGTCGGCACCTGAACCGCAATTCTGGATCTGTGCATGCCCTTTCGTCTGTCCCTGCGCTGGCACCCACGCCAGCTGATCGCAGCCTCCAGCTTCATCCTGCTCGTTGCTTGCGCGGAGAAACCCACCGCCGCCGACGCCCTGCCGCTGGCACCTGCCCAGCCCACTGCAAACGTGACACTGCCAGGCACCACACCGGATACCAGCAGCGAAATCCAGCCCCTGCAGACCTTCGCCCAATGGCAGGCGGGCTTCCGTCAACAGGCCCTGCAGGCCGGCATCAGCCCTAGCACGTTCGACCGCGCGTTCCTCGGCGTCACGCCCGACATGGACGTGATCAAGGCCGACCGCAGCCAACCTGAATTCGCCCGCCCGGTATGGGAGTACCTCGACGGCGCCCTGTCGCCACTGCGCGTGCGCAACGGCAAGAAGCTGCTGGCACAACACGCCGAGCTGCTGTCGCAAATCGAGCAACGCTATGGTGTGGATCGCCAGGTCCTGGTGTCGGTCTGGGGCATGGAAAGCAATTTCGGCCAGTTCCAGGGCAGCAAGTCGGTGATTCGTTCCCTGGCCACCCTGGCCTATGAAGGCCGTCGCCCGACCTTCGCCCAGGACCAGCTGATCGCCGCCCTGCAGATCCTGCAGAACGGCGACATCCAGCCCGAGGCCATGCGCGGCTCCTGGGCCGGAGCCATGGGCCAGACTCAGTTCATCCCCACCACTTACAACACCCACGCCGTGGACTTCGACGGCGACGGTCGCCGCGACATCTGGAACAGCACTGCTGATGCCCTGGCCTCCACCGCCCACTACCTGCAGAGCTCGGGCTGGCAGAAGGGCCAACCCTGGGGCTTCGAGGTACAGGTGCCTGCAGGTTTCGACTACTGGTTGGCCGATGGGGCCCAGCGCAAGACCGTCAGCGAATGGCTGCAGCTGGGCGTGACGCTGCCGACCGGTACCCAACTGCCTGCGGGCAGCAACCAGCTCTCGGCCGCCCTGCTCCTACCTGCGGGCGCACGCGGCCCGGCGTTCCTGGTGCTGGACAACTTCCGGGCGATCCTGAAGTACAACAATTCGTCGTCCTACGCCCTGGCGGTCAGCCTGCTGGGGGATCGTTTCTCCGGCTGGGGCTTCATCGCTGGCGGCTGGCCCAAGGACGACCTGCCGCTAAGCCGCAGCGAGCGCATCGAGCTGCAAGACCTGCTCAATGCCCGCGGCCACGAGGCAGGCAATGCCGACGGCATCATCGGCGCCAATACCCGCAAGGCCATTCGCAATGCTCAGCAAGGGCTGGGGTGGCCGGCCGATGGGTATCCGACGCACAAGCTGCTCGACAGCCTGCGTCGGCAGTGATGCCCCGGGGGCCGCTTCGCGGCCCTTTCGCGGCACAAGGCCGCTCAGGGCTCTGTTGGAGCGGCCTTGTACCGCGAAAGGGCTGCAAAGCAGCCCCAACCACCTCAAGCCTTGAACAGCCCCTGCTCCAGTACCAATACCTGCTCCTCACTGTCCAACCGCACCCTGGCCCCCAGCGGCAGGCACAGGTTCGGGTCGCAGTGCCCACTGCGCCACCCCGCCAATACCGGTACGCCAAGCGGCCCGAAGATATCCTCGAGCAACGGCACCATCGCCGGCACGGTGATCCCGGCAAAATCGCCCACCAACACGCCTCGCACCCCGTCCAGCTTGCCTGCCAGGCGCAACTGGGTCAGCAACCGATCGACCCGGTACAACGGCTCGTTTACGTCTTCGATGAACAGGATGCTGCCCTGGCTGTCGATCTCGGCAGGCGTCCCCAGGGTGGCGCAGAGCAGCGACAGGTTGCCGCCCAGCAAGCGACCGCTCGCCACGCCAGGCTGCACACAGGTCAGCGGATAGGCATCAGGATGGCGTAACACGTCACCTTCGCCCAACTCACCCCTGAGCTGGCTGAGCAGTGACGGTACGGTCGGCTCCCGCTTCTCGCCCAACAGGTCGGCATTGAGCATCGCGCCGTGGAAGGTGATGAGCCCGGCGTGGCGGTTGAGCGCGGTGTGCAAGGCGGTGATGTCGCTGTAGCCAACCAGCGGTTTGGGGTGGCGGCGGATCAGGTCGAAGTCGAGCCGGTCGAGCAGGCGCATACTGCCGTAGCCCCCGCGCATGCACAGGATGGCGTCGATATCCGGGTCGGCGAACGCTGCGTGCAGGTCATCGAGGCGTTGCTGGTCGCTGCCGGCGAGGTAGCCTTGCGCCTGGCTGACCCCAGGATACAGCCGGCATTGCATGCCCCGGCTGGTGAACCAGCGGTGGGCTTTCTCCGCATCCAGCCGGGCCGGGCCGGCCGGGGCGACGATGGCGAAGCAGGCATTGGCCGGTATGGCGGTTGCCAAGTGCATGTCGAGGGATTCGGGGCAATTCATCGAGCAACTCCTAGCAGGTACGAGGCCGGCACGATCACGTATGACCAGGCCCCAGTGCAGGGGGAATACCTTTCTGCAAACAAAAATGCCGATGGCGCCTTCCGGCGCGCATCGGCATGGGTCACACCGCCCGGCTCAGAGCTTGATCTTGGCTTCGTGGGCTTGCTGGTCGGCGTGGTACGAAGAACGTACCAACGGGCCGGAAGCGACGTTCTTGAAGCCCATCTTGTAGCCTTCCTCGGCGAACCAGGCGAAGGTGTCCGGGTGCACGAAACGTTGCACCGGCAGGTGGTTGCGCGAAGGCTGCAGGTACTGGCCCAGGGTCAGCATGTCGATGTCGTGCTCGCGCATGCGCTGCATCACCTCGATGACCTCCTCGTCCGTTTCGCCAAGGCCCAGCATCAGGCCGGACTTGGTCGGCACGTGCGGCACCATCTGCTTGAACTTCTGCAGCAGGTCCAGCGACCAGTCGTAGTCCGAACCCGGGCGCGCGGCCTTGTACAGGCGCGGTACGGTCTCCAGGTTGTGGTTGAACACATCCGGCGGGGTTTGCGCGGTGATCTCCAGTGCAACGTCCATCCGCCCGCGGTAATCCGGCACCAGGGTTTCCAGCTGCACGCCTGGCGACAGCGCACGAATCTCCCGGATGCAATCGGCGAAGTGCTGGGCGCCGCCGTCGCGCAGGTCGTCACGGTCCACCGAAGTGATCACCACGTACTTCAGGCGCAGGTCGGCAATCGCGATGGCCAGGTTCTTCGGCTCATCGACGTCCAACGGCTTCGGCCGGCCATGGCCGACGTCGCAGAACGGGCAGCGACGGGTGCAGATATCGCCCATGATCATGAAGGTTGCGGTGCCGCCGGAGAAGCACTCGCCCAGGTTCGGGCAGGAGGCTTCCTCGCAGACGCTGTGCAGCTTGTGCTTGCGCAGCAATTGCTTGATCCGGTCGACTTCCGGGGAAACCGGGATGCGCACGCGGATCCAGTCAGGCTTCTTCGGCAGCTCTTCGGTGGGGATGATCTTGACCGGGATACGCGCGACCTTGTCGGCGCCGCGCAGCTTGACGCCCGCCTCGACCTTCTTCGGCGCAGGGCGCGCGGTAGCTTCCGGGGTTGGCACGGTTTCTTGCACAGTTGTTGTCATATTCAGTCGATTCCGCCCGTGAGGGTCGTCTGCTCAGCATAGTCGAGGTGCGTGACCAGCTGTCCGCGCAGCCTTGTCCTGACCTCGGAGAGTTCGATCGGGCCTGCCAGGTCTCGCAGCTGGGTCATGGCCAGCCCCGCATACCCACAGGGGTTGATTCGGCGGAATGGCGCAAGGTCCATGTCCACGTTCAGAGCAAGGCCGTGGAAGGAACGACCGTTGCGGATTCGAAGGCCGAGGGAGGCGATCTTCGCCCCCTCGACGTAGACACCCGGCGCATCGGGCTTGGCCATGGCCTGGACACCGTAACTGGCCAGCAGGTCGATCAACGTCTGCTCGATACGGCTGACCAGCTCGCGCACGCCAAAGCCGAGGCGACGAACGTCCAGCAGCAAGTACGCCACCAGTTGCCCAGGGCCATGGTAGGTCACCTGGCCGCCGCGGTCGGTCTGCACCACCGGGATATCGCCCGGCACCAGCAGGTGCTCGGCCTTGCCGGCCTGGCCCTGGGTGAAGACCGCTGGATGCTCGACCAGCCAGACTTCGTCCTGGCTGTCCGGGCTACGCTGCTCGGTGAAGCGACGCATGGCTTCCAGCACCGGTTCATAGGGCTGCAGGCCGAGATCGCGAAAGCCGAGGCAGTGCGGCATCAGAGCACCATTTTCACGATGCCGGTCGCGCGCAGGGCGCTGTTGATATCGTGCAGCTGGTTCTCGCTTTCGGCAACGATGTGCAGCTGTACCGTGGTGTACTTGCCTTCCTTGCTCTGGCGCTCGGCCAGGGTGGACAGGTCGACCTTGGCATATTTGCTCAGGATCTCGATCACGGTGTCCTTGAAACCGACCACGGTATCGCCGATTACCTTGATCGGGTAATCGTCGCAGGGGAATTCGATCTTGTGCGACTTGACGTCAGGTTCGCTCATGGCGGAAACGGCCTCGTAAGCCGTGGCAACAACAATGCCCCCGCAGGATACGCGGGGGCATGCAGGTCACGTATCAGTTGAACAACCCGTAGAAGAACAGACGGATGCTATCCCACATACGGCGGAAGAAACCACCTTCCTCGACGCCGTCGAGGGCGATGAGGTCGGCGCTGTGAACCACTTTCTCGTCCAGTTTGACTTCCACTTTGCCGATCACGTCACCTTTGGCAATCGGTGCGGTGAGCTGCGGGTTCATGGTCATCGAAGCCTGGAGGCGCTTCAATTGGCCTTTAGGCATAGTCAGGGTCAGGTCATTGGCAAGGCCCGCCTTCACCTGGCTGGTGGCGCCCTTCCAGACCGGAGCCTGGGTCAGCTCGGTGCCTTTCTGGTAGAAAGTCTGGGTTTCGAAGAAGCGGAAACCGTAGGTCAGCAGCTTCTGGGTCTCGGCAGCGCGGGACTGCTCGCTGTTGGTGCCGAACACCACGGCGATCAGGCGCTGGCCGTCACGAACGGCCGACGCCACCATGCAGTAGCCGGCTTCGTCGGTGTGGCCAGTCTTCAGGCCATCGACGGTCTTGTCACGCCACAGCAGCAGGTTGCGGTTGGGCTGCTTGATATTGTTCCAGAAGAATTCCTTCTGCGAGTAGATGGCGTAGTGGGCCGGGTCTTCGTCGATGATCGCGCGTGCCAGCACGGCCATGTCGTGGGCCGAGGAGTAATGCTCCGGGTGCGGCAGGCCGGTTGGGTTCATGAAGTGGCTGTTGGACATGCCCAGGTCGGCGGCAGTCTTGTTCATCATGTCGGCGAAGGCGTCTTCGCTGCCGGCGATGTGTTCGGCCAGGGCCACCGAGGCGTCGTTGCCCGACTGGATGATGATGCCGTGCAGCAGGTCGCTGACGCTGACCTGCGAGCCGACCTTGATGAACATGCGCGAACCACCGGTGCGCCAGGCGTTTTCGCTGACGGTGACCGGGTCGTTCTCGCCGATCTGGCCACGGCGGATGTCCAGGGTGGCGATATAGGCGGTCATCAGCTTGGTCAGGCTGGCCGGCGGCAGGCGCTCGTCACCGTTGTTCTCGACCAGCACGTTGCCGCTGGACGCATCCATGAGTACATAGGACTTGGCAGCCAGCTGTGGTGGCGATGGCATCATCTGCTCCGCCGCGAAGGCAGCGGGCGTGATCATCAGCAGAACGGGCAGGCAAAGTCGTTTGGCAAGGTTGGTGATGTTCATCCGTCTCTCGAAAATCGCTAATGGTCTGATGTTTCGCGGGCCACATCGTGTGCCCGGCGCCAGTCAGGCTAGTTTTTAAGGCCATCGGCCGGGCCCGCAAAATGCGGCGTTATGTCGCTGCGGGCAAAAACCGACATTGTACATGGCCAGGGCCGGCAATTCATGACAAAACCGACCGTTTGGCTGCGCACCCTCGTTGCCGGTGCACAACCTGTAGGAGCGGGCTTGTGCCGCGAAAGGGCTGCGCAGCGGCCCCTTTCATAGTGCGGTGACGCCGAAATCCGGGGCCGCTTTGCGGCCCTTTCGCGGCACAAGGCCGCTCCTACACAAAAAGCCGTGGATCAATCAGCCGTGACCAGCTTCGCCTGCCCCAGGTTGGCCAGGCGAATGCTGTCCTGGGCCTGCTGGATCTCGCCTTGGCTGTTGATCGGCCCCAGGCGCACGCGATGCAGGGTCTGCTGGTTACGCACGATGGAGCTGATGAACACCGGCGCGCTGACCATGGTGCTGAGCTTGGCACGCAGCAACTCGGCAGCATCCGGGTTGGCGAAGGCCCCGACCTGCAGGAAGCTGCCGCCGTTGTTGGCCGGTACATTGTTGCCGCCCACCTGCACCGGCACCACCGGCGCCGCATGCTGCTGGGGCGGCGGCGTCCATTGCTCGACCTTGCCGGTATTGGCCGGGATGGCCTGGGTCTGGGCCACCTGGGGCTGCTTGAGCACCATGGGCGCCGGCCGGCCACGCTCGGCCCACCACTGCTGCGGGTCGATCCCCTCGACGCGCACGCGGGCGGTGCCGATTTCGGCATAGCCGAGCTTCTTCGCCGCAGCGTAGGACAGGTCGATGATACGGTCGGAGTAGAACGGGCCACGGTCGTTGACCCGCAGGATCACGCTGCGACCATTGGCCAGGTTGGTCACCCGTACGTAGGCCGGCAGCGGCAGGGTCTTGTGCGCCGCACTCATGCCATAGAGGTCGTAGAGCTCGCCGTTGGCGGTGTTCTGGCCATGGAACTTGGTGCCGTACCACGACGCGGTACCTTCGGCACGGTAGTTGCGCGAGTCTTGCATCGGGTAGTAGGTCTTGCCCAGCACCGTGTAGGGGTTGGCCTTGTAGGCGCCGGTGTGCACGGTCGGCGTGGCGTCGGGGATCTTGTTCACATCCACGTCCCACCAGGGAGCGCCGTCCTTGTGGGCCCGGTTGATGTCCAGCCCGGGCTGGGCGCGCACGACATTGCCGCCTTGCTTGGGCGTCGTGGTGCGGTTGGAAGAACAGCTGGCCACAGCCAGGCCGAGGGCGACGCAGCCCAGCAGCTTGAGGGAATGGGTGGAGAGAATTACGCGCATTACTTGACGCCCCGTGCTTGAACCAGCTGTTCCGAAAGCTGATGCACCGCCATGGCGTACATCACGCTGCGGTTGTAACGCGTGATCGCGTAGAAGTTTTTCAGGCCCATCCAATATTCCGGGCCCTGCTCGCCTTCGAGCCGGAAGGCCGTGACTGGCAGATCATCGCGCAGCGCATCATGACTCGACCAGCCCAGGGCTCGCAACTCTCCGACGGTCTTGACCGGCTCGATACCCGTGGTCAGGCCCTCGTCGGCGCGCTCGCCGACCACCAACGCGCGACTGACCACAGGCTCGCCGGCCACCCAACCGTGGCGCTTGAAATAGCTGGCGACGCTGCCGATGGCATCATCCGGGTTGTTCCAGATATTGATGTGGCCGTCGCCGTCGAAATCCACGGCGTAGCTGCGAAAGCTGCTCGGCATGAACTGCGGCAGGCCCATCGCGCCGGCGTACGACCCCTTGAGGGTGAGCGGGTCGAGCTGTTCTTCACGGGCCAGCAGAAGGAATTCACGCAACTCCTTGCGGAAGAACTCGGCGCGCGGCGGGTAATCGAAACCCAGGGTGGACAAGGCGTCGATCACACGGAAGTTGCCGGTATTGCGACCGAAGAAGGTTTCCACACCGATGATCGAGACGATGACCTGCGCCGGCACACCGTACTCCTGCTCGGCGCGGGCCAGGGTCGCCTCGTGCTGGCGCCAGAAGTCCACGCCACGGGCGATACGCGCATCGGTGATGAACATCGGCCGGTAGTCCTTCCAGGGCTTGACGCGCTCGGCCGGGCGCGAAATAGCGTCGAGGATCGACTGCTTGCGCTGCACTTCGCGGAACACGCCCATCAGCTGCTCTGGGGCGAAGCCGTAGTCGCGGGTCATCTCGCCGACGAACTCGGCCACCTGGGGGGAGCGCTCGTAATCACCGGCATGGGCCTGCTGGACTGCGCCGAGCAAGCCCATCGCGCCTATCCAGGGCGCACAACGGGCAGCCCAGCCACGCACTGCTTGCATGAAATTCTTCACCTTATTCAAACCTGTGCAATCCATTTGCGGTGCGTATGGATCGACATCAAAACGCCAAACGCTGACAGCAGCGTCACCAACGAAGTTCCGCCATAGCTGATGAAGGGCAGCGGCACGCCCACCACGGGCAGAAGGCCGCTGACCATACCGATATTGACGAACACATATACAAAGAAGGTCATGGTCAGGCTGCCTGCCAGCAGCTTGCCGAACAGGGTCTGGGCCTGGGCTGTGATCACCAGGCCGCGGCCGATCAGCAGCAGGTAGATCAGCAGCAGCAGGCAGATGCCGACCAGGCCGAACTCTTCGCCGAGCACGGCGATGATGAAGTCAGTATGGCTTTCCGGAAGAAAATCCAGGTGCGACTGGGTACCGAGCAGCCAGCCCTTGCCGAACACCCCACCCGAACCGATCGCCGCCTTGGACTGGATGATGTTCCAGCCAGTGCCCAGCGGGTCGCTCTCCGGGTCCAGGAAGGTCAGCACTCGCTGTTTCTGGTAGTCGTGCATCACGAAGAACCACATGGCCACCGCCACCGGCACCGCGGCGGCGATCACGCTGAGGATCCAGCGCCAGCGCAGGCCGCCCATGAACAGCACGAACGCGCCCGAGGCCAGGATCAGCAACGCCGTACCCAGGTCAGGCTGGCGCACGATCAGGATGAACGGCACGCCGATCAGCACCAGGCTGATCGCCACGTGCTTGAGGTCCGGCGGCAAGGTGCGCTTGGACAGGTACCAGGCGATGGTCGCCGGCATGATGATCTTGAGAAATTCCGAGGGCTGGAAGCGGATCACCCCGGGGATGTTGATCCAGCGCGTGGCGCCCATGGCGTTGTGGCCCATGACGTCCACCACTACCAGCAGCAGCACCCCGACCACATAGGCCAGGGGCACCCAACGGGCCATGAAGCGCGGCTCGAGCTGAGCGATGACGAACATCGACACCAGGCCCAGGCCGAACGAGCTGGCCTGCTTCATCAGCAGGTCCCAGTTCTTGCCGCTGGCCGAATAGAGGACGAACAGACTGCCGGCCGCCAGGGTCAGCAGGATGACCAGCAGGGGGCCGTCGATGTGGATGCGCTGCAGAAAGCTCGCGCGTCGCCGCATCACGTCCTCGCTGGAGAGCATGCGATCGAAATTGTTCTTCACGGGGCCGATTCCTGGACGACGGTGGCAGGAGCGAATTCGGGTTTGAGGCGGCCGTTCTCGTCGAGCAGCCAGGCGTCCATCACCTGGCGGACCACCGGTGCTGCGACACCGGAGCCGGACTCACCGTTCTCGACCATCACCGAGACCACGATCTTCGGGTCTTCGGCCGGGGCGAAGGCAACGAACAGGGCGTGGTCGCGGTGGCGCTCCTGGAGCTTGTTGCGGTCATACTTCTCGCCTTGCTTGATCGCCACCACCTGGGCGGTACCGCTCTTGCCGGCAATGCGGTACTGGGCACCGAGGGCGGCCTTGCGCGCGGTACCGCGGGCGCCGTGCATCACCTGCTCCATGCCGTGGGTGACCTTGGCCCAGTCAGATCTGTCGCGCAGGACGATGTCCGCCATGGGGTTTTCGTCCACGGGCGGCTTGCCTTCGATGGTCTTGGCCAGGTGCGGGCGGTTCCACTTGCCCTTGTTGGCGATCAGCGCGGTGGCCTGGGCCAACTGCAGGGGGGTGGCCTGCATGTAACCTTGGCCGATGCCGAGGATCAGCGTCTCGCCGGGGAACCAGGCCTGGCGGCGGGTGGCACGCTTCCACTCGCGCGATGGCATCAGGCCGGCCGACTCCTCGAACATGTCGAGGGAGACCTTCTGGCCGATGCCGAACTTGTTCATGTAGCTGGACAGCCGATCGATGCCCATCTTGTGGGCAAGGTCGTAGAAGTAGGTGTCGTTGGACCGCATGATCGCGGTGTCCAGGTCGACCCAGCCGTCGCCGCTGCGGTTCCAGTTGCGGTACTTGTGGTCATAGTTGGGCAACTGGTAGTAGCCCGGATCGAATACACGGCTGCTGGCGGTCACCACGCCACTGTCCAGGCCGGCGATGGCCACTGCCGGCTTGATGGTCGAGCCCGGCGGGTACAGGCCGCGCAGTACGCGGTTGAACAGCGGCCGGTCGATCGAGTCGCGCAGTTCGGCGTAGGCCTTGAAGCTGATGCCGGTGACGAACAGGTTGGGGTCGAAGCTCGGCTGGCTGACCATGGCCAGCACCTCGCCGGTACGCGGATCGAGCGCGACCAGCGCGCCACGGCGCCCGCCCAGGGCCTGTTCGGCCGCTTCCTGCAACTTGATGTCCAGGCTCAGGACAATGTCCTTGCCCGGGATCGGGTCGGTGCGTTTGAGCACCCGAAGCACCCGGCCCCGGGCGTTGGTCTCGACTTCCTCGTAGCCCACCTGGCCATGCAGTTCGGCTTCGTAGAACCGTTCGATACCAGTCTTGCCAATATGGTGGGTGCCGCTGTAGTTGACCGGGTCGAGGGTCTTGAGCTCTTTTTCGTTGATCCGCCCGACATACCCCACCGAATGGGCAAAATGCGCGCCCTGTGGGTAATGGCGCACCAGCTGCGCGGCCACATCCACGCCCGGCAGGCGGAACTGGTTCACGGCAATGCGGGCGATCTGCTCCTCGCTCAGCTCGAACAGGATCGGCACCGGCTCGAACGGCCTACGCCCCTGCTTCATGCGTTTCTCGAACAGGGCACGGTCATCCGGGGTCAGCCCCAGCACTTCGACGATGGTGTCGAGCACCTGGTGCCAGTCGCCGGCGCGCTCGCGGGTCATGGTCAGGCTGAAGCTGGGGCGGTTGTCGGCGATGATCACGCCGTTGCGGTCGAAGATCAGCCCGCGGGTCGGCGGGATCGGCTGCACATGCACCCGGTTGTTCTCCGACAGCGTGGAGTGATAGTCGTACTGGATGACCTGCAGGTAGTACAGCCGGGCGATCAGCACGCACACCAGCAGCACGACCGCCACTGCGCCGACCACGACGCGGTTGCGCACCAGGCGGGCGTCTTTCTCGTGGTCCTTCAGACGAATCGGCTGCGACATCGGGCGGGCTTACAGGCTCATTTGTGGTAGGGGTGCCCGGACAGCACGGTCCAGGCGCGGTAGATCTGCTCGCCGATCAGTATCCTTACCAACGGGTGCGGCAAGGTCAACGGCGACAGCGACCAACGCTGCTCACTGCGGGCACAGACTTCCGGCGCCAGCCCTTCCGGGCCACCTACCATCAGGTTGACCGTCCGCGCATCCAGGCGCCAGCGGTCCAGCTCGGTCGCCAGCTGCTCGGTGCTCCAGGGCTTGCCATGGACCTCGAGAGTGACGATGCGTTCACCCGGCTGCACCTTGGCCAGCATGGCTTCGCCCTCCTGGCGGATCAGGCGGGCGACGTCGGCATTCTTGCCACGGGTGTTCAGCGGGATTTCCACCAGCTCGAGCGACAGCTCCGGGGGCAGGCGCTTGGCATACTCATGCCAACCTTCCTCGACCCAGCGGGGCATGCGCGAGCCGACCGCGATCAGACGCAGGCGCACAGCGTGCCCTCAGCCCCGATCCTTGAGGTTTTCGGAGTAGCTGTGAGCGTTCTCCGGGCTGTGGTGCTTGCCATCGGCGGAGCGGCTCTGCTCGGCACCCAGCCACAGGCGCTCGAGGTCGTAGAACTGGCGCGCGGCGGCGGTCATCATGTGCACGATGACGTCGTTGAGGTCCAGCAGCACCCAGTCGCTGTCACCTTTGCCTTCCTCGCCCAGGGGCTGCACGCCCTGCTGCTTGACGATCTCACGGACCTTCTCGGCCATGGCATTGATCTGCCGGTTGGAGGTACCGGTGGCAATGATCATGTAGTCGGTCAGGCTGTGCTTTTCACGTACATCGATGACCTGGATGTCCTGGGCCTTGACGTCTTCCAGGGCCGATTTGGCCAGGTTGACCAATTCTTCGCCGTTGATTTTCTGCTTGCTCATAAGAAACTCGTTCAATTCATGAATGAGGCGCCCGTAGGCGCCATCAGTGCGACGCACGGTACAGGTCGTGCGCCTCGATATAGGCCAGTACTGCGTCCGGCACCAGGAACCGTACCGACTTGCCGCTGGCCAGCAGCTGTCGGATCTGCGTGGCGGACACCGCGAGCGGTGTCTGCCAGACGAACGAAATGTGCCCCGCCGGGCCGGACATGGCGGTGGGATCGCTCTCCGAGCGCGCCGCCAGCAGGTTGCGCAGCTCGTCAGTGGGTTCGACATCGGCATCCGGGCGTTGCAGCACCAGGATGTGACAGTGTTGCAGCAGCTCTTCCCAGCGATGCCAGCCGGGCAGGCCGCAGAATGCGTCCCAACCCAGCACCAGGAACAACTGGTCGTCGGCGCCCAGCTCGGCGCGGATCGACTCGAGGGTATCGATGGTGTACGACGGCTTGTCGCGCGCCAGCTCGCGTGCATCCACGCTCAGGCGCTCGACGCCCTCCACGGCGCTGCGCACCATGGCCAGGCGGTCTTCAGCCGCCACCTGCGGAGTGTCGCGGTGCGGCGGCCGGGCGTTGGGCAACAGGCGCAGCTCGTCGAGCCCCATGAACTCGGCCACTTCCAGCGCGCTGCGCAGGTGGCCGATGTGCACGGGGTCGAAGGTGCCGCCTAGAATGCCGACGCGCCGGACTGCCTGGGCCTTGCTCAACTCAGCAGGACTCCTGGCCGCGCAGCTGGCCGTCGCCGATCACCACGTACTTCTCGCAGGTCAGGCCTTCCAGGCCCACCGGGCCGCGGGCGTGCAGCTTGTCGGTGGAAATACCGATTTCCGCGCCCAGGCCATATTCGAAGCCATCGGCGAAGCAGGTCGGGGTGTTGAGCATGACCGACGCCGAGTCGACCTCGGTCATGAAACGCCGGGCTTGGCCCTGGTGCTCGGTGATGATCGAGTCGGTGTGGTGCGAGCCGTAGTGGTTGATGTGCTCGATGGCCTGCTCCAGGCCATCGACGACGCGGATCGACAGAATCGCGTCGAGGTATTCGGTGTGCCAGTCGTCTTCGCTGGCCGCCTTGGCCTCGATGATCGCCCGGGTGCGCTCGCAACCGCGCAGCTCGACGCCTTTTTCCTGGAAGCGGCGGGCCATTTCCGGCAGGAAGGCTTCGGCGACGCTGGCGTCCACCAGCAGGGTCTCCATGGCGCCACAGATGCCGTAGCGGTAGGTCTTGGCGTTGAAGGCAACGCGCCAGGCCTTGTCCAGCTCGGCGTGCTGGTCGACGAATATATGGCAGATACCGTCCAGGTGTTTGATCACCGGGACACGGGCATCGCGGCTGATGCGCTCGATCAAGCCGCGACCACCGCGCGGAACGATGACGTCGACGAATTCCGGCATGCTGATCAGCGCACCCACGGCTGCGCGGTCGGTGGTCTCGACCACCTGCACCACCGCCGCCGGCAGGCCGGCCTCGGCCAGGCCACGCTGGATACAGGCGGCAATGGCGCGGTTGGAGTGGATGGCCTCGGAGCCGCCACGCAGGATGGTGGCGTTGCCGGACTTCAGGCACAGGCTGGCGGCATCGATGGTCACGTTCGGGCGCGACTCGTAGATGATCCCGATCACCCCGAGCGGCACACGCATCTTGCCGACCTGAATGCCCGACGGGCGGTAGCTCATGTCGCGGATGGCGCCCACCGGGTCCGGCAGGCCGGCCACTTGGCGCAGGCCGGTGATCATGCCGTCGATGCGCGCCGGGGTCAGGGCCAGACGGTCGAGCAAGGCCGGCTCCAGGCCGTTGGCACGGCCGGCGGCCAGGTCCTGTTCATTGGCTGCGGTCAGCTCGGCGCGGGCGGCGTCCAGAGCGTCTGCGGCGGCCTGCAGGGCGCGGTTCTTCTGCGCGGTGCTGGCACGGCCGATCACCCGCGAGGCCTCACGGGCGGCGCGACCCAGGCGGGTCATGTAGTCAAGAACGGACTCAGTCATGGGCTCGGTGTCTTGGCGAAGGGGAAATCGGCTGATTATAACTGGCACGCTCCGGTACGCCCAGCGGCGGGTGGCGGATGGTCGAAAATCTCTTGGTCGGCTGGGGTTCACGATCCCATAGTCGCCAGATTTCCCGAGCCAATCACCTCCATACCCCGCCTCACGTTCAGCCTCGATTAAGTCATTAATTGCTATCATTCGCGCTTCACAGACCGCGAACCGCCAGCATGCAAGCACCCGCCCCCTGCCCGGCCCGAGCCCTGCCCGACAGTTTCTTCGACCGCGACGCCCAGACCGTAGCCCGCGAACTGCTGGGCAAGGTGATCCGCCATCGCCATGGCGATCTCTGGCTCGCGGCACGGATCATCGAGACCGAGGCTTACTACCTCACCGACAAAGGCAGCCATGCCTCTCTCGGTTATACGGAAAAGCGCAAGGCGCTGTTCCTCGATGGCGGCCACATCTACATGTATTACGCCCGCGGTGGCGACTCGCTGAACTTCAGCGCCCATGGCCCGGGCAATGCCGTGCTGATCAAGTCCGCCTACCCGTGGGTGGATGCCATTTCCGATGCCAACAGCCTGGCACAGATGCAACTGAACAACCCTGACGCCAGCGGCAACCTACGCCCAACCGAGCGCCTGTGCGCCGGCCAGACCCTGCTGTGCCGGGCCCTGGGCCTGAAGGTACCGAACTGGGACGCCAAGCGCTTCGACCCCGAGCGCCTGTATGTCGAAGACTGCGCGATTACCGTACCGCGGGTGATCCAGACCACCCGCCTGGGCATCCCCCACGGCCGTGACGAACATTTGCCGTACCGCTTCGTCGATGCCGAGTTCGCCCGCTTCTGCACGAGGAACCCGCTGCGCCGGGGCCAAGTCGAAGGGCGTGATTTCTTTATCCTGGAACAAGGAAGCTGACTCATGGGCCAATGGCTCGACAGCCTGACCGGCTGGCTCAGCGCCAACCCGCAGTGGCTTGGCCTGGCAATTTTCCTGGTGGCCTGCGTGGAATGCCTGGCCATCGCCGGCATCGTCGTGCCGGGCACCGTCCTGTTGTTCGCCGTGGCCGTGCTGGCCGGCAGCGGAGCCTTCAGCCTCGGCGAGACCTTGCTGCTGGGATTTGCCGGAGGCCTGCTGGGCGATGCCATCTCCTACGGCCTGGGCAAGAAGTTCCACCAGAACATCCGGCGCCTGCCCCTGCTGCGCCATCACCCGGAGTGGATCGCCAGCGCCGAGGCCTATTTCCACCGCTACGGCATCGCCAGCTTGCTGGTGGGCCGCTTCATCGGCCCGCTGCGGCCGATGCTGCCCATGGTGGCGGGCATGTTCGACATGCCCTTGCCGCGCTTCATCGCGGTGAGCCTGGTGGCCGGCGCCGGCTGGTCGGTGGCCTACCTGCTGCCCGGCTGGGCGACGGGCGCAGCCATGCGCCTGCCGCTGCCGGACGGTTTCTGGCTCGATGCCGGCATCATCGCGGGCACCCTGGCCGTGTTGATCGGCTTGAGCCTGCACAGCAGCATTCGCGACCAACGCCACGGTACCCGCCTGATCGCGGGCCTGAGCTTCCTGGCCCTGGCGGCGGTGTTCATCGGCTGGCCGTACCTGCATGAATTCGACCAGGGCGTGATGACGCTGGTCCAGGAGCATCGCAGCGAGGCCATCGATGGCCTGGTGGTGGTGATCACCCGTTTGGGCGATTTCCGCACCCAGCTATGCCTCGGCGCCCTGCTCACAGGCCTTCTGCTGCTGGCCAGGCAATGGCGCCACGCGCTGTTCGCCGGCGGCGCCCTGATGGGCACGGCGCTCGCCAACGGCACCTTGAAATGGCTGTTCGCCCGCGCCCGCCCGGAGGTGCTGACCGACCCGCTGACCAGCTACAGCATGCCTAGCGGCCACAGCTCGGCATCCTTCGCGTTCTTCTTGGTGCTGGCCGTGCTGGCCGGGCGGGGCCAGCCGCCACGCATGCGTCTGACCTGGGTAATGCTGGGGTGCTTGCCGGCCCTGGCGATCGCGCTGTCGCGGGTCTACCTCGGTGCCCATTGGCCGACGGACATCATGGCCGGCGCCCTGCTGGCCTGCTGCGTGTGTGCCGTCAGCCTGACGCTGGCGCAATATCGCACACCGCTCGATGCCCTGCCGTTGCGGGTGTGGTGGCTGGTGCTGCCGGCGTGCGTGGCGCTGCTGGCGTTCTTTGCCTTGTATGCTCTGCCCCAGGCGCTGCTGCGCTATCAGTACTGATGAATGGCGCACCGGCCCTATCGCCGGCAAGCCGGCTCTCATAGAACAACGCATAACTCATTGATCTGACAAGGCCTGTAGGAGCGGGCTTGTCCCGCGATCAAGGGCGAAGCCCTTGCCATACAGCCGCGGCGGCTGGGCCGGCCCAATCGCGGGACAAGCCCGCTCCTACAGAAGAAGGCGGCGCTAGACACTTGTTCTCTGCGCGACAGCGCAGCCCAAAGGGCTGGGTGATCTCCCACAGCACCCGCCCGATCAGGCGAACAACTCGCCCTGGATTCGCTCCAGCAGGTCCTGGATCGCCTCGAGCCGCAGCTGTGGTGAGTCGATTGCCAGCAGGTCGAGCTTGTCCTCTTCCATGAACGGCAAGAGGTAGCCCAGCTGGTTGGCCAGGGACTGGCAGCCATCCACCGCGCGTGGCATGTCCAGTGCTGCCACCATGGGGTGCTCGCCAAGGGCCTGGAGCAAGGCCAGCAGGTCATCGTCCCGCTCGGACAGGGCACTGTCCGCCAGCTCCGGCAGCCACTGCACCTCACCGACCATCAGCTGGTCCTTCTGCACTTCGGTCTGTTCCACGCGAAAACGCCGCACGCCCTCGACACGGATACCGAGCAGGCCGTTATCCTGCTGCACGAAGTCACGGATCAGCGCCTCGCAGCCGACCGAGGCGACCACCGGCGGCGCCTTGCCGACCTGTTCGCCTTCGAGGATGCACACCACGCCGAACCCGCCGCCCTGCTTCATGCAACGGCCGATCATGTCCAGGTAGCGCGCCTCGAAGATCTGCAGGTCGAGCAGGCAACCGGGAAACAGCACGGTATCCAGGGGAAACAGCGGTAGCGTCATCGTTTCTCCTCAAGCCACCAGGCTGACCGCCAGCGGCAGGAACACCGCCGTGGCCACACCCATCAGGCTCATTGCCAGCGCGGCGAAGGCGCCGCATTCGTCACTTTCCTGCAAGGCCACCGAAGTGCCCACCGCATGAGCGGTCACGCCCAGGGACATGCCACGGGCCTCGGGGCTGTGCACACCAAAGCGGGTCAGCAACGCCGGGCCGAAGATCGCGCCGATCACCCCGGTGATCAACACGAACACCGCCGCCAACGCCGCCACGCCGCCGATTTGCTCGGCCACCAGCATGGCGATGGGCGAAGTCACCGACTTCGGCGCCATGGTCATCAGGATCATGTGCTCGGCACCGAACCACCAACCCAGCAACAAACACGCCAAGGTGGCGAACAGGCCTCCGATTACCAGCGTAGTAAATGTCGGCCAGAACAGCTGGCGGATACGCCGCAGGTTCAGGTACAGCGGCACGGCCAGGGCCACGGTGGCGGGGCCCAGGAGAGTGGCCATGATTTCCGTGCTCCTGCGGTATTCGACATAATCGATGCCGCAGGTCACCAGCACACCGATGACCAGCAACATCGACACCAGCACCGGCTGCAGGAAGATCCAGCGGGTCTTCTCGTAGGCGGCCAGCACCAGTTGGTAGGCACCCAGGGTAATGCCGATGCCGAACAGGGGGTGGTGGATGACGGCGTCCAGCGCGCCTTGCCAGTCGAATATCATGCCTGCTCCTTGCGCTTGCCCTGGCGGTGGATGAGCTTTTGCATCAGCACACCGACGAAGACCAGGGTCACCAGGCACGAGATCAGCAGCGCACCGGCGATGGCCCAGAAATCGGCGGCGATATCCTTGGCGTAGACCATCACCCCCACCGCTGGCGGCACCAGCAACAGCGGCAGGTAGCGCAGCAGGCTGCTGGACGCCTCGTTCAAGGGCTTGCCGACCTCGCCCCGGATCATCAGCGTCACCAGCAGCAAGAGCAGGCCGATGATCGGCCCAGGCAGGATGGGCAGGAACAGGTGATTGATCGCCGTACCCAGCAGCTGAAACAGCACCAGCCAGGTCAAACCACGCAACAGCATAAGGATCTCCTCCGGGCAGTGCGGCCATTATAAGCACGGCTCCGGGGCGTCTATAAGGCGATTTGCGGCGAAAAGATGACAACTTGACTGTATTGCCATAGCGTGCTGATCTTGCACTTTCGTACCAGATCCAGCCTACCGACGCGCAAGACAACCTGGAGAGTCCTGATGCCCTATGTACCTGTGAGCGCGTTACCGCATTATGTCGGCAAACCATTGGGGCGATCCGAATGGCTGAAGATCGACCAGCTGCGCATCAACCAGTTCGCCGAAGCCACCGGGGATTTCCAGTTCATCCACGTGGACCCCGAGAAAGCGGCAAAGACGCCGTTCGGCAGCACCATAGCCCATGGCTTCCTCACGCTATCGCTGATTCCCAAGCTGATGGAGGACATCCTCGTATTGCCCGAAGGCCTGAAGATGGCGCTCAACTATGGGCTGGACAGCGTGCGCTTCATCCAGCCGGTGAAGGTCGACAGCCGGGTGCGGCTGAGCGTGGAGCTGGCCGAAGCCACCGAGAAGAAGCCGGGGCAATGGCTGCTCAAGGTCACCGCCACCCTGGAGATCGAAGGCGAGGAGAAACCCGCCTACATCGCCGAACCCCTTTCACTGT
Source organism: Pseudomonas sp. p1(2021b) (assembly GCF_020151015.1). Lineage (NCBI taxonomy): Bacteria > Pseudomonadati > Pseudomonadota > Gammaproteobacteria > Pseudomonadales > Pseudomonadaceae > Pseudomonas > Pseudomonas sp. p1(2021b). The sequence goes on along the minus strand of NZ_CP083746.1, from coordinate 547,273 downwards.
GTCTCGTCTGAACCAGCGCAGCCTACCCGGCTGTCTCCGCTTACGCTTCTGCGGCATACTCGACGCATCGTTTGCCCGGAACCTGCCATGCGTGCCCTGCTGCCCCTGACCCTGACCCTGTTGCTCGCTGCCTGCGGCGAAGGCGAACCCTTGTCACCACCGGACGCCCGCCTGCCTGACGGCGGACGCTACCGGGGCGAGGTGGTGGATGGCCTGCTGCAGGGCGAGGGGCGCATCGACTACCCCAACGGCAGCTGGTATGCCGGCACCTTCCAGAACGGCCAATGGCATGGCCAGGGCGAGTGGCATGGTAGCAACGGCGAGGTCTATCGCGGCCAGTTCGCCGAGGGCCTGTTCCACGGCCTGGGCGAGCTGACCACCCCAGGCAGCCACTATGCCGGCACTTTCAAGCATGGCCGGCGCGACGGCGAAGGTACCCTCAAGCAGAACGACCAGACCTACCGCGGCCAGTTCAAGGACGACCTGTACGAAGGCGCTGGTGAGCTCGAACTGGCCGACGGCAGCCGCTACCAAGGCCTGTTCGCCAAGGGCAAGCCCAACGGCGCCGGTGTGCGCAGCGATGCCAACGGCAACCAGTTCAGCGGCCGCTTCATCGACGGCCAACTGCAAGGCAGCGGCACCTACGACAGCGTCGACGGCGAGCAGTACATCGGCGAGTTCAAGGACAATCGCCTGGAAGGTCGAGGCCGCTACGAAAATGCCGAAGGCGATGTATGGATCGGCGATTTCAAGGATGGCTCCCTGGACGGCCAAGGCGAAATGCTCGGCAGCGACGGCAGCCGCTACCGGGGCGGTTTCCGCGAATGGCGCTTCCATGGCCAGGGCCGTCTGCAGCTGGCCGATGGCAGCCAGTACATCGGAGCCTTCGAGAACGATGCCTACCACGGCGAAGGCCGGCTGATACAGCCCAACGGCAAGGTGACCAAGGGGCATTGGGTCAATGGCGTACGTGTGCGCGATGCCAAGGGCCGCCTGCTTCCCGACCCGCTTGACCTGGCCCTGCTCAACCAGGGCCGGCTGCTGGACAAGGCATTGGCGGCGGTGCCGCCCAGCCAGGCGCCCATCGAGTTGTACAGCCTGGTGGTGGCAGGTGATGGCCAGCAAAGCGTATTCCTGCGCGAGGCCGACTATGTCAGCAACATGCTCAAGGTCCGCTTCGGCGCCCATGGCCAGGTAACCCTGGTCAATCATCGCGACCACATGGCCGATCGCCCCATGGCCACCCGCGAGAACCTCACCCGCGCCGCCCGCACCCTGGCCGAGCGCAGCGGCCCCGAGGACCTGGTGTTCATCTACCTCACCAGCCATGGCAGCCAGGACCACCACCTGGTACTCGACCAGCCGCGCCTGCAACTGGCCGACCTCGCCGCGGACGAGCTGGCCAGCGCCCTGGCCCCGCTCAAGGACCGTGACAAGGTCATTGTCATTTCGGCCTGCTATTCCGGTGGCTACATCAGCCCGCTCAAGGACGAACGCACCCTGATCATGACCGCGGCCCGCCCAGACCGGGTGTCCTTCGGCTGCTCGGAAGAAGCTGACTTCACCTACTTCGGCGACGCCCTGTTCGCCGAGGCCCTGAACCAGACCGACGACCTGAAACAAGCGTTCGAACTGGCTCGCGCCAGTGTTGCCGAACGAGAAAGGAGAGAAGGCTTCGAAGCCTCCGAGCCGCAGCTCTGGGCGCCACCGTCGGTGCTTGCGCACTGGCAGCGCCTGCGCCGGCAGCAGGCCGAGGAAGCCTTGCGCAATGAAGCCCAGCCATCGGTGGATGAACAGGAAAAATCACCTGCCACCCACTAAGCTGTGTGTAACAAGGGAGAGACATCATGTACTTGACGCCTCAGCATGTATTACTTGCCGGAGCAACAGGCCTGACGGGTGAACACCTGCTCGACCGGCTGCTCAACGAACCCACCATCAGCCGGGTGCTGGCCCCTACCCGCCGGCCCCTGGCCGAGCATCCGCACCTGGAAAACCCCGTGGGCGACCCGGCCGTGTTTCTCCCGCAACTGGCCGGCCGCGTCGATATCGCCTTCTGCTGCCTGGGCACCACACTCAAGCAGGCAGGGTCGGAAACCGCCTTCCGCGCCGTCGACCTGGACATGGTCGTGGCGTTCAGCAAGCGCGCCCGGGAAATGGGCGCCCGCCACTTGCTGGTGGTCAGCGCCCTGGGGGCCGACCCCAAGTCGTCGATCTTCTACAACCGGGTCAAGGGTGAAATGGAAGAAGCGCTCAAGGCCCAGGACTGGCCGCAGCTGACCATCGTCCGGCCTTCGCTGCTGCTCGGCGAACGCCTGGAGCCGCGGATGGGTGAGCGTCTGGCGGCACCGTTCTCCCGCTTGATACCTGGCAAGTACCGGGGCATCGAGGCTTGCACCCTGGCCCGGGCGCTGTGGCGCCTGGCGCTGGAGGAGGAGGATGGGGTGCGGATCGTCGAATCCGACGAGCTGCGCAAGCTGGGCAAGAAATAGAGCTGGCGAGGGCGAGTCCATTTAATTACAGAAGACCGCCTGCACCTGTAGGAACGGCCTTGTGCCGCGAAAGGGCTGCAAGGCAGCCCCAGGGCTTCATAGCCCGCCGGTAGCCTGAAACCCAACCCCCAAGGCCGTCAACAACGACAACGGCAACAACAACGTATCGAGCAACGCGCTGCCCGGCAGGTCGAGCCCAGGATACGCCGGCGCCTTGGCCCCGAAACGATCCTCGGGGCAGCATCCCCCGTTCATCGCATACAGGTCCAGCCGCGTCCCGGCATACACCACCGGCGCGCCCGGCTTATTGGCATCCAGCGTTCGCACGGTCGCGCAGCCACCGAGCAGGGCCAGCACCAACAGTCCCGCCAGCGAACACCTCAATCGTCGCCCCCAAAGTGATGCTCACCCCAGCGCGGCAACATGTCCTGCGGGATGCTCAGCAGGTTGAGGATACGCGCCACCACGAAATCGACGAGGTCGTCGATGGTCTGCGGCTGGTGATAGAACCCCGGCGCCGCTGGCAGGATCACAGCGCCCATCTGCGACAGCTTGAGCATGTTCTCCAGGTGAATGGTCGACAGCGGCGCCTCGCGCGGCACTAGGATCAACTGGCGTCGTTCCTTCAAGACCACATCCGCGGCACGTTCGATCAGGTTGTTGCACGCCCCAGTGGCAATGGCCGACAAGGTGCCAGTGGAACAGGGCACCACCACCATGGCCGCGGGCGCGCCGGAACCCGAGGCTACCGGCGCCATCCAGTCTTCCTTGCCATACACGCGGATCTGCCCGTCGGCGGCACCGGTGTATTCGGTCAGGAATGCCTGCATCGCCAGGGGCTTGGCCGGCAGCACCACGTCGGTCTCGGTGGCCATCACCAGTTGCGCCGCCTTGGAGATGAGGAAATGCACTTCGCGGTCCTCACGCACCAGGCAGTCGAGCAGGCGCAGGCCATACTGCGCCCCGGAGGCGCCGGTCATGGCCAGGGTAATGCGCTCCGGCCCGCTCACTTCAAGGCCTCGGCCAGCTTGCCGTGCAGGCCGCCAAAGCCGCCATTGCTCATGATCACCACATGGGTGCCTGGGCGGGCCTGGCCCTTGACCCGCTCGATGATCGCTTCGAGGCTGTCGGCCACCACGGCCGGTACCTTGCATTGCGCCGCCGTGGCCGCCAAGTCCCAGCCAAGGTTGGCCGGTGCGTACCAGATCACCTGGTCGGCATCGTCGACGCTGTCTGGCAAGCCATCGCGGTGGGCGCCAAGTTTCATGGAGTTGGAACGCGGTTCGATGACAGCGATGACCGGCGCCTCGCCGACACGCTTGCGCAGGCCATCGAGGGTGGTGGCAATGGCCGTCGGGTGGTGGGCGAAGTCGTCATAAATGGTGACGCCCTGGACTTCGGCCACTTTTTCCATGCGCCGCTTGACGCTCTTGAACGCGCTCAGGCCCTCGATGGCCATGGCCGGAGCCACGCCCACATGGCGAGCTGCCGCCAGGGTTGCCAGGGCATTGGCCACGTTGTGCTGGCCAGTCAGCGCCCATTCGACCACGCCCTGTACCGCACCGTCGAACAGCACTTCGAAGTGCGAGCCATCGGCGCTGAGCAACCGGGCCTGCCACTGGCCGCCTTCGCCGGTGGTCTGCACCGGTGTCCAGCACCCCATGCCGATCACCCGCTCCAGGGCCTGTTCGGTGGTGGGGTGGATGACCAGGCCTTCGCTGGGGATGGTTCGCACCAGGTGATGGAACTGCCGCTCGATGGAGGCCAGGTCGGGGAAGATGTCCGCATGATCGAACTCGAGGTTGTTGAGAATCGCCGTGCGTGGGTGGTAGTGGACGAACTTGGAGCGTTTGTCGAAGAAGGCACTGTCGTATTCGTCGGCCTCGACCACGAAGAACGGCGTACCGCCCAGGCGAGCCGACACGGAGAAGTTCTGTGGCACGCCGCCAATCAGGAAGCCCGGGCTCATGCCTGCGTGCTCCAGGACCCAGGCCAACATGCTGCTGGTAGTGGTCTTGCCGTGGGTTCCGGCGACGGCCAGTACCCAGCGCCCCTGCAACACGTGGTCCGCCAGCCACTGTGGGCCGGAGACATAGGGCAGGCCCTTGTTCAGCACGTACTCCACCGCCGGGTTGCCCCGGGACATGGCGTTGCCGATCACCACCAGATCGGGCGCCGGCTCCAATTGGGCCGGGTCATAACCCTGGGTCAGCTGGATGCCCTGGGCCTCCAGCTGGGTGCTCATGGGTGGATAGACATTGGCGTCGGAACCGGTGACCCGATGGCCCAGCTCCTTGGCCAGCACTGCCAGAGACCCCATGAAAGTGCCGCAGATACCGAGAATGTGAATGTGCATGGTCGACCTCGCAAAACGTGGACGCAGGGTAGCCCACGGTGAGAAAAATCGCACATGGTGTTTCGCTCAACTGGCCCTGGCGAGGCCGTGTTTGCGCAGTTTTCGATACAAGGTATTGCGGCTGATGCCCAGATGCTCAGCGGCATGGGTCATGTGCCAACGCTTTTCTTCGAGCACCGCCAGCAACGCGGCCCGCTCGGCGCCTTCGAGCGTCGCAGGGTCATTGTGGGAGCGGGCTTGCCCCGCGATTGCGCCAGCAGGGTCGTTGTGGGAGCGGGCTTGTCCCGCGATGGCGCCAGCAGGCCCCATGGACGTCCCGACGATTGCAGGCAGGTCGGCATAGGCAATGCGGTTGTCTTCGCACAGCGCCACCAGCGTCTTGAGCACATTGCGCATCTGCCGAACGTTGCCTGGCCAGGTGAACGCCAACAGCGCCTGGCGTGCCGCAGGCTCGATGTCCAGCGGCTGGCCGCCCGTTTCCTGCGCCAGCAGGAAGTCCAGCAACTGTGCCTTGTCGCTGCGCTCGCGCAGCGCCGGCAAGGCGATTTCCAGACCATTGAGGCGGTAGTACAGGTCTTCGCGGAAACTGCCTTCCTGCACCCGTTCCAACAGGTTGCGGTGGGTCGCGCTGATGATCCGGACATCCACCGCCTGGGGTTCGCCACCGATCGGCACAACCTGGCGCTCCTCCAACACCCGTAACAGGCGTGTCTGCAAGGCCAGCGGCATGTCACCGATTTCATCGAGCAACAAGGTGCCGCCATCGGCCTGCAGCAGCTTGCCACGCATGCCTTCCTTGCGCGCTCCGGTGAAGGTGCCGCCGCGATAGCCGAACAGCTCGCTCTCGATCAGGCTCTCGGGAATCGATGCACAGTTGATGGCCACGAACGGTTTGCGCCGGCGCTGGCTGGCCTGGTGCACGGCCTGGGCGAACGCCTCCTTGCCGCACCCCGTCTCGCCCTGCAGCAGCAAGGGCACGTCACGTTCGAACACACGCACAGCGCGCTGCAGATCCAGCGCCAACGCGGGGTCGACCAGACAGATGCCCACAGGCGCCTCGCGCCGGGCTTCAGGCAGGCTGGCCGGCACCGACCAGGCCGAGGTACGCCCCTGCCCGCGCAGGCTGGCGTATACCTGGCGCCCATCGCGGGTATGCAGCGGCCAGGCCGTGCTGCCCTGGGGCGTGGCGCGGCTGAACAGCTCGTCATGGCTGCAGGCGAAGAACATCTCCACCGGCTTGCCGAGCATCCCTCCGCGAATGGTGCCCAGCAGGTTCAGTGCGCTCTGGTTGACCGCGCAGATCCGCCCATTGCCATCGAACGCCACCAGCCCCTCGCTGAACAGCCCGACCGATTCGGCCTGCAGATGGAAGCGCAGCAGCCATTGGCCTTCGAAATGACGCAGGAAATAGCAGCTCTCGATCATCTTCGCCGAGAGGTTGACCAGCGCCATGGTATGGAACTGGCTCTGACGCGAGACATCCGGGCGCGCCGAAGACACATCAAGCACCGCCAGCAGCTCGCCGTGCGGGTCGAACACCGGGCTCGCCGAGCAGGTCAGGCCAGTATGCCGGCCGCGAAAGTGCTCGCCCTGGTGAATGGTCAGGGCTTGGCGCTCGACCAGGCAGGTGCCGATGCCGTTGGTGCCTTCGCTGGCCTCGCTCCAGTCGGCGCCCAGCCACAACCCGGCACGCTCGAAGATACGCCGCTCGGTAGGGGCGGTGACGCAATTGAGGATCACCCCGCGGGCATCGGTCAGCAATACCGCATGACCAGCGCCGGAAAGCTGCTGATGCAGGCTGTTCATTTCGGTATCGGCGATCTGCAATACCTGGCGCAGACGCTCACGGCTTTCCAGCAGGCGGCCGTGCTCCAGCACGACAGGCGCCTGGGCCAGCGCCGGGTCCAGGTGGTAGTCCTCCAGGCAGCGCAGCCAGGAGCGGGCGATCGACGGGTCGCTGCCGGGCCCGCTGGCCTGGCCACGGGCAACCGTGAGGACCTGGTGGGCATGGCGGCTGAAGGCGTTGCTCTGCATCGTTCTTGTTCTCCGCAGATAGAGCGTCCCGCCAGCATCCTCCACCCATCAAGGCTTTGCAATGGCGCGCTGACCGACGAGTCATGGGCTGTACCAGGAACGGTACAAACTGTCACGCAGCGCGTGCCACAGTTGTCACACAGACCATCGCGCCGCTCATCATCAACCGGCCAACCCCTTGATTATCAAGGGCTCGACAGCACTGGCCCGACCTTTGCTCTACGCTTTTGAACTCCGCAACAAACACAATAGCCAGGAGACACATCATGCGTTACGCACATCCGGGTACCGAAGGCGCGAAAATCACCTTCAAGAGCCGCTACGGCAACTACATCGGCGGTGAGTTCGTTCCTCCGGTCAAGGGTGAATACTTCACCAACACCTCGCCGGTGAACGGCCAGCCGATCGCCGAATTCCCCCGTTCCACCGCCGAGGACATCGACAAGGCCCTCGACGCCGCCCACGCCGCCGCCGATGCCTGGGGCCGCACCTCGGTGCAAGACCGCTCGAATGTGCTGCTGCGCATCGCCGACCGCATCGAACAGAACCTGGAAATCCTGGCCATCACCGAGACCTGGGACAACGGCAAGCCGATCCGTGAAACCCTCAACGCCGACATCCCCCTGGCCGTGGACCACTTCCGCTACTTCGCCGGCTGCATCCGCGCCCAGGAAGGCGGCGCCGCCGAGATCAACGAAAGCACCGTGGCCTACCACATCCACGAGCCGCTGGGCGTGGTCGGGCAGATCATCCCGTGGAACTTCCCGCTGTTGATGGCCGCCTGGAAGCTGGCCCCGGCCCTGGCCGCCGGCAACTGCGTGGTGCTCAAGCCTGCCGAGCAGACCCCGCTGGGCATCACCGTGCTGCTCGAGCTGATCGGCGACCTGCTGCCCAAGGGCGTGCTCAACGTGGTGCAAGGCTTCGGCCGCGAGGCCGGCGAGGCCCTGGCCACCAGCAAGCGCATCGCCAAGATCGCCTTCACCGGCTCCACGCCGGTGGGCTCGCACATCATGAAATGCGCCGCCGAGAACATCATCCCGTCTACCGTGGAGCTGGGCGGCAAGTCGCCGAACGTGTACTTCGAGGACATCATGCAGGCCGAGCCGGCCTTCATCGACAAGGCCGCCGAGGGCATGGTGCTGGCGTTCTTCAACCAAGGCGAGGTATGCACCTGCCCATCGCGTGCGTTGGTGCAGGAGTCGATCTACGACGAATTCATGCAGGTGGTGATGAAAAAGGTCCTGCAGATCAAGCGCGGCGACCCGCTGGACACCGACACCATGGTCGGCGCCCAGGCCTCGCAACAACAGTTCGAGAAAATCCTCTCCTACCTGGAGATCGCCCAGAAAGAAGGCGCCGAGCTGCTGACCGGGGGCAAGGTGGAGAAACTCGAAGGCAGCCTGGCCACCGGCTATTACATCCAGCCGACCCTGCTCAAGGGCAACAACCGCATGCGCGTGTTCCAGGAGGAGATCTTCGGCCCGGTGGTCAGCGTCACCACCTTCAAGGACGAGGCCGAGGCCCTGGCCATCGCCAACGACACCGAGTTCGGCCTCGGCGCAGGCGTCTGGACCCGTGACATCAACCGCGCCTACCGCATGGGCCGCGGCATCAAGGCCGGCCGCGTATGGACCAACTGCTACCACCTGTACCCGGCCCATGCCGCGTTCGGGGGCTACAAGAAATCCGGCGTGGGCCGCGAGACGCACAAGATGATGCTCGACCACTACCAGCAGACCAAGAACCTGCTGGTGAGCTACGACATCAATCCGTTGGGCTTCTTCTAAACGGGCATCGCGGGGCCAGCCCGTTCCTACAGGTGGCAGCACGTTCCCTGTAGGAACGGCCTTGTGCCGCGATGGGCCGCGCAGCGGCCCCGCTCCATCTGGCCCACTTCATGCAAAACCGATCACCACAGACTGCCCCGCCGGTCATCAAGAAGAAAAAAGGTGAACACCATGCCAAGCGATCATTCCGGCAGCGCGCCGGCAAGCTCCTCCGTTGACTTCGAAAAAGTCGACGCGGACTATTTCCAACACCGACAACTGAAGAAAGGCGCCGCCGGCTGGGTCCTGCTGGTGGGCCTGGGCGTGGCCTACGTCATCTCCGGCGACTATGCCGGCTGGAACTTCGGCCTGGCCCAGGGCGGCTGGGGCGGTATGTTCCTGGCCACCCTGCTGATGGCCACCATGTACCTGTGCATGTGCTTCTCCCTGGCCGAACTGTCGTCGATGATCCCGACCGCCGGCGGTGGCTACGGCTTCGCCCGCAGCGCCTTCGGGCCCTGGGGCGGGTTTCTCACCGGCACGGCGATCCTCATCGAGTACGCCATCGCGCCCGCGGCCATCGCCACCTTCATCGGCGCCTACTGCCAGTCGTTGTTCGGCATCGGCGGCTGGATGGTCTACCTGGCCTTCTACATCGTGTTCATCGGCATCCACATCTTCGGCGTCGGTGAAGCGCTCAAGCTGATGTTCATCATCACCGCCATCGCCGCCATCGCCCTGGCCGTGTTCCTGGTGGCCATGGTGCCCCATTTCGATGCAGCCAACCTGTTCGACATCGCCCAGACCGACGCCGCCGGCGCCAGCAGCTTCCTGCCGTTCGGCTATGTCGGTATCTGGGCGGCGATCCCCTACGCCATCTGGTTCTTCCTGGCCGTCGAAGGTGTGCCCCTGGCCGCCGAGGAAACCAAGAACCCGCGCCGCGACCTGCCGCGCGGCCTGATCGGCGCCATGCTGGTGCTGGTGGCCTTCGCCCTGCTGATCCTGGTGGTCGGCCCTGGTGGTGCGGGCTCCGAAGCCCTGAAGGCCTCGGGCAACCCGCTGGTCGAGGCGCTGGCCAAGGCCTACGGCGGCTCCACCTGGATGGGCAGTTTCGTCAACCTGGTGGGCCTGGCCGGCCTGATCGCCAGCTTCTTCTCGATCATCTATGCCTATTCGCGGCAGATCTTTGCGCTGTCCCGTGCCGGCTACCTGCCGCGCAAGCTCTCGGAAACCAACAAGAGCAAGGCCCCGGTGCTGGCTCTGGTGATCCCCGGGATCATCGGCTTCGCCCTGTCGCTGACCGGCCAGGGTGACCTGCTGATCCTGGTCGCCGTGTTCGGTGCCACCCTCTCCTACGTGCTGATGATGGCCGCGCACATCACCCTGCGCATCCGTCGCCCCAAGATGGAGCGCCCCTATCGCACGCCAGGCGGCATCTTCACCTCGGGCCTGGCCCTGGTGCTGGCCTGCGTGGCCGTGGTCGCCGGCTTCCTGGTCGATCCTCGCGTGGTGATTGGCGCTGCGGTGATCTATGGGGTATTAATTGCCTACTTTGCTTTCTACAGCCGTCATCACCTGGTGGCGGGGACGCCGGAAGAGGAATTCGCCGCGATCCAGAAGGCCGAAGAGGCCCTGCACTGATCGCCGACTTACGCCGCGGGCAAGCCCGCGGCGCTCTGGAGATTCTGTATGGCAAGTTTCGTACACACGGTAGGCAACCAGGTCTACCGCTTCGACAGCCTCAAGGAGGTCATGGCCAAGGCCAGCCCGGCACGTTCGGGCGACTTCCTGGCCGGTGTCGCGGCCAGCAACGACGGCGAGCGGGTCGCCGCGCAGATGGCGCTGGCCGATATCCCGCTCAAGCACTTCCTGAACGAGGCGCTGATCCCCTACGAAAGCGATGAAGTCACCCGGCTGATCATCGACACCCACGACGCCCAGGCATTCGCCCCGGTCAGCCACCTGACCGTCGGAGGGCTGCGCGACTGGTTGCTGAGCGAACAGGCCAACGAAGACAGCTTGCGCGCCCTGGCCAAGGGCCTGACGCCGGAAATGGCCGCGGCGGTGTCGAAGATCATGCGCGTGCAGGACCTGGTGCTGGCCGCGCAGAAAATCCGCGTGGTCACCCGGTTCCGTGGCACCATGGGCTTGCGCGGGCGCCTGTCGACCCGCCTGCAGCCCAACCACCCCACCGATGAGCCAGCCGGCATCGCCGCCAGCATCCTCGACGGCCTGCTCTACGGCAATGGCGATGCCATGATCGGCATCAACCCGGCCACCGACAGCATCGCCTCGATCTGCGCCCTGCTGGAGATGCTCGATGCCATCATCCAGCGCTACCAGATCCCGACCCAGGCGTGCGTGCTCACCCACGTCACCACCTCGATCGAAGCGATCAACCGCGGCGTGCCACTGGACCTGGTGTTCCAGTCCATCGCCGGAACCGAGGCGGCCAATGCCGGCTTCGGCATCAACCTCAACGTGCTGCAGGAAGGCTACGAGGCGGGGCTGTCGCTCAAGCGCGGCACCGTCGGCCAGAACCTCATGTACTTCGAGACCGGCCAGGGCAGCGCGCTGTCGGCCAACGCCCACCATGGCGTCGACCAACAGACCTGCGAAACCCGCGCCTATGCCGTGGCCCGCCATTTCAACCCGTTCCTGGTCAACACCGTGGTCGGTTTCATTGGCCCCGAGTACCTGTACAACGGCAAGCAGATCATTCGTGCAGGCCTGGAGGACCACTTCTGTGGCAAGTTGCTGGGCGTGCCCATGGGCTGCGACATCTGCTACACCAACCATGCCGAGGCCGACCAGGACGACATGGACACCCTGCTGACCTTGCTGGGCGTGGCCGGGATCAACTTCATCATGGGCATCCCGGGCTCGGACGACATCATGCTCAACTACCAGACCACCTCGTTCCACGACGCGCTCTATGCACGCCAGACCCTGGGCCTCAAGCCCGGGCCGGAATTCGAGGCCTGGCTCGAGCGCACCGGCATCTTCACCCAGGCCGATGGCCGGGTACGCTTCGGCGACAACTTGCCGCCAGCCTTCCGCCAGGCCCTGGCGCAGCTTGCATAGGGATGACCATGGACCGACCGACCACCACGCCTGAAAACCCCTGGCTGGCCCTGCGCAACCTGACACCAGCGCGCATCGCCCTGGGTCGCACCGGCATCAGCTTGCCGACCGGCGCCCAGCTGGACTTCCAGTTCGCCCACGCCCAGGCCCGCGATGCCGTGCACCTGCCATTCGACCACGCCGGCCTGCGCCAGCAACTGGCCGACCGTGGCCGGGAAAGCCTGCTGCTGCACAGCGCCGCCAGCGATCGCAACCAATATCTGCAACGCCCCGACCTGGGCCGGCGCCTGGACGATGCATCGGCCCAGCGCCTGCGCGAGCATGCCCAGGCCAACCCAGGCGGCGTCGATGTGGCGATCGTGGTCGCCGACGGCCTGTCAGCCTTGGCTGTGCATCGCCATACCCTGCCCTTCCTGGCCCGCTTCGAAGAGCAGGCCGCTGCAGACGGCTGGACCAGCGCACCGGTGGTGTTGGTGGAGCAAGGCCGAGTGGCGGTGGGCGATGAGGTGGGCGAACTGCTCGGCGCGCGCATGACAGTGATGTTGATTGGCGAGCGCCCGGGCCTGAGTTCGCCCGACAGCCTGGGCCTGTACTTCACCTATGGCCCCAAGGTCGGCCTGACCGACGCCTACCGCAACTGCATCTCCAACGTGCGCCTGGAGGGCCTGAGCTACGGCATGGCCGCCCACCGCCTGCTGTACCTGATGCGCGAGGCCTGCCGTCGGCAGCTTTCCGGGGTGAACCTCAAGGACGAGGCCGAGGTGCACAGCATCGAGACGGACGGCGCACCCGGCAAACGCGGCAATTTCCTGCTCGGGGACGGGTAAGAAACCTGTAACACCAGGCGGATTGCGCTTCACGCCGGCTTTGTGCAGCATGCAGGCAACGCCGTGGCAATCCGCTGTTTCCCCAAATGGACTCTGAGGGCCGCACATGCGCATCATCAAGGCAACCCTGGAACACCTCGATCTGCTGACCCCTTTGTTCGTGAAATACCGCGAGTTCTACGGGCAGCTGCCCTACCCGGACAGCTCGCGCAGTTTCCTGGAAAAACGCCTCAAGCGCGAGGAGTCGGTGATCTACCTGGCCCTGCCGGACGACGATGACAGCCGCATCCTCGGCTTCTGCCAGCTCTACCCGAGCTTCTCCTCGCTGTCGCTCAAGCGCGTGTGGATTCTCAACGATATCTATGTGGCCGAAGACTCCCGGCGCATGCTGGTGGCCGACCACCTGATGCGCGAAGCCAAGAAGATGGCCAAGGACACCAACGCCGTGCGCATGCGTGTCTCCACCAGCAGCAACAACGACGTGGCACGCAAGACCTACGAGTCGATCGGTTTTCGCAAGGACACCGAGTTCGAGAACTACATATTGCCCATCCCCCAGGACTGACACCCGTGTAGGAGCGGCCTTGGGCCGCGTATCGGGCGCGAAGCGGCCGTAAAATTGGTAATCGCGGGCTACCTGGCACAACGGGGTGGCAGAATCTACGGCCGCTTCGCGCCCGATCGCGGCGCAAGGCCGCTCCTACACGAGCAGGGCATGCCATGCCGAAACCCGCCGCTACAAACTCTCCGGGCACATTCCTGACATCGCCGTATAATGCCCCCTCCTGTCATGTGTGAAAATTTACCCACCCGCAGGTAACCAAACCTACGCCCTTGGCACAGTCCGTCATCGTGCGCCCGTAGTCGCGGGTCAGAACACAGGTGTTGTACATGGAATTCAACCCGCTGGACCTTATCCTGCATCTCGATGCCTACCTCGATCTGCTGGTCACCAATTACGGCCCCTGGATCTACGCGATCCTCTTCGCGGTGATCTTCTGCGAGACCGGCCTGGTGGTCATGCCCTTCCTGCCCGGCGATTCGCTGTTGTTCATTGCCGGCGCGGTGGCCGCTGGTGGCGGCATGGACCCGGTTCTGCTCGCTGGCCTGTTGATGGCCGCGGCGATCATGGGTGACAGCACCAATTACGTCATTGGCCGCACCACCGGCGAGCGCCTGTTCCGCAACCCGAACTCGAAGATCTTCCGCCGCGACTACCTGCAGCGTACCCACGACTTCTACGAACGCCATGGCGGCAAGACCGTGACCATGGCGCGCTTCCTGCCGATCCTGCGTACCTTCGCACCGTTCGTCGCCGGCATCGCGCACATGCACTACCCGCGCTTCCTGGCCTTCAGCGTGGCCGGCTCGCTCTTGTGGGTGGGCGGCCTGGTGACCCTGGGCTACTTCTTCGGCAATGTGCCGTTCATCAAGCAGCACCTGTCGTTGATGGTGGTCGGGATCATCATCCTGTCGCTGGTGCCGATGATCCTCGGCCTGCTGCGTGGCCGCCTGGGCCGCGCAGCCAAGGCCCACTAAACAGCATGTGGTCGCTGCGCGCCTGGCGACGCCGGCGCACCCTGGCCCGCTACCCGGTTGCCCCACAGCTGTGGCAGGCCGTGCGCGAGCGCCTGCCGCTGCTCGACGGCATCAGTGACGAGGAAGACCGCAGGCTGCGCGAAGCCTGCGTGTTGTTCCTGCACGACAAGCACCTGACGGCCCTGCACGGCGTCGAGCTGGACGACGAACAGCGCCTGTTCCTCGCCGCCCAGGCCCAGCTGCCGCTGCTGCACCTGGGTGATCTGGACTGGTACCAGGGCTTTCACGAGATCATCCTCTACCCCGACGACTTCCTCAGCCCCCAGCGCCATCGCGACGCCAGCGGTGTGGAGCACACCTGGGACGCCGAGCACAGCGGCGAGGCCTGGCAACAGGGCCCGGTGATCCTGGCCTGGCCCGGCGTGCTGGCCAGCGGTGGCTGGGAAGCCTACAACCTGGTGATCCATGAGCTGGCCCACAAGCTCGACATGCTCAACGGCGACGCCAACGGCCTGCCGCCGCTGCACAAGGGCATGCCTGTGCAAGAGTGGGCCGATGCCATGCAGCAAGCCTTCGATGACATGAACCGGCAGCTGGACGCCGACCCCGACGCCGAGACCGCCATCGACCCCTACGCCGCGGAAAACCCCGCGGAATTCTTCGCTGTCACCAGCGAGTACTTCTTCAGCGCCCCCGACCTGCTACAACAGGCTTATCCCAAGGTCTATCGACAACTGTCCCTGTTCTACCGTCAAGACCCGCTGGCGCGCCTGGAACAGTTGCAGGCCGAGCACCCGCTGTACCGCGAAACCCACGCCTGACGGGCCCGCACATCCGGCCGGGCGTGGCATGCCCGGTAGGAATGTGCCTATAATCGCCGCCACTTTTTGGTCAAACACGGGGGCACTGCCCAATGAGCTACAGCAAGATTCCGGCGGGCAAGGACCTGCCGAACGACATCTACGTCGCCATCGAGATCCCGGCCAACCACGCGCCGATCAAGTACGAGATCGACAAGGACAGCGACGCCCTGTTCGTCGACCGTTTCATGGCCACCCCGATGTTCTACCCAGCCAACTACGGCTACATCCCGAACACCCTGGCCGACGACGGTGACCCACTGGACGTGCTGGTCGTGACCCCTTACCCAGTGGCCCCGGGCTCGGTCATCCGTGCCCGTCCGGTCGGTATCCTGAACATGACCGACGACGGCGGCGGCGACGCCAAGGTTGTCGCGGTGCCTCACGACAAGCTGTCGCAGCTGTATGTCGACGTGAAGGAATACACCGACCTGCCGGCCCTGCTGATCCAGCAGATCGAGCACTTCTTCGAGAACTACAAGGATCTGGAGAAGGGCAAGTGGGTCAAGATCGAAGGCTGGGAAGGCGCCGACGCCGCCCGCGCCGCGATCACCAAGTCGGTTGCTGCCTACAAAGGCTGATACCGGACTGAAGAAAGCCCTGCTTCGGCAGGGCTTTTTTTTTGGCTGGAATTTGATCGATGGGCATTGGCGGCGATAGCACGCTCAAACTTACCCACTCTTACAGCCCCCTAAGGAAGATCCTTCTTTACACCCACTTTCCTACAAAACCCATAAACAACGCGTTCATTCCAAGGCATGAACCACCCCGCTAGACTCGGCCACATGACTACCTCCGGTGACCGCCTAAGAGCCCTCCTCCTGGAGTGCCACCTGACCCCTTCGGACTTCGCTGCCCAGCGTGGTGTAACGCCCCAGCATGTGAACAACTGGTTCAGCCGCGGCGTTCCCCTGGCCCGCCTGGACGAAATCGCCGCCCTGTTCTGTGTACAGCGGCGCTGGCTGCTTAGCGGCGAAGGGCCGAAACATGCAAACCCACTTCCGCGCCAGTGCGCTTCACATGACGACGTGACCCGCCCGTCCATCCGCGAAGGGCGCCTGCTGCGCATTCCCTTCCATGTGCTGCAGGACGGGCAACTCCAGCCCGACGCGAACCAGTACTTGCCGTTTTCCGAACAGGCACTGCAAGCCCTGGGCGTCAACCTGGAACATGCCGCCTGTGTTTCCATGCCGCCATCGGCTGCGCCTTCGACCATTCCCACGGATGCAGTCCTGGTCATCGACCGCAGCCTGACCTGGGTCGTCGAGGATGAAACCTACGTGCTGCTTCATAACGGCCGCTTGCGCGTCGATCGCCTGACCCAGGACCGCCAGGGCAACCTCTACCTGCACGGCCAAGGGCCTATCGAGCGCTATACCCCCAAGCAACGCCGAACCCAGGGCCTGCAGATCCTCGGTTGGGTATTCCATTGGTCATGCGTCAGCCTGCACCGGCCAGGCTGACATACCCTGTGCCATTTTTTGCTGGGCAACCCGCGCCGGCCCTAGTATGCTACGCGGCACATTTTGCCCCGACCGGCTCAGGCCGCGCTCCAGAGGGCCTGGCGACGCCTCACACAGCCGTCCGCCATCTTTATCAGGCCCCTAGTGGCCATACCGTTTAAGGCGGTTGCGGCTTACCAAAAATTAGCCAAGACCGTCCCCGAGAAGCCGGCCACAAGCCGGCTTTTTAATGCCTGCTTGTTTCCTACACGGCCGGATCGGGAATCACCGCACTCAGCCGCGGCGAGGCCCAGTCGATGAATTGCCGTACCCGCGCCGAAAGCAGGCGTGAGTGCGGGTAGACCATCTGGATCGGCAGATCAGCCAGCTCGAACGCCTGCAGCACCCGCACCAGCCGGCCATCGGCCAGTTCACTGGCGACCTGGTAATGCAGCAACTGGCCAATGCCGACGCCTTGCTGGCAGGCGAGGCTGGCCACCTGGATCTGATTGGTCGTCATGCGTGCAGTAACGGGCCGAGTGACGACAGTGCCCTGTTCCTGGAATTGCCATTGCCTGCCCTGGGGCGCGAAGCCGATGCAGGCGTGTGCCAGCAGGTCCGACGGCTGCTGCGGCATGCCGTTGCGCTGCAGATACTCGGGGCTCGCGCAGCGCACCAGGCGCGTGTGGCCCAGGGGCGTTGCGACCAATGAAGAGTCCGGTAGTTGGCCGATACGGATGGCCAGCTCGACACCTTCGTCGAGCAGGTCCACCAGGCGGTCGAGCAACGTCAGCTCCACCTGGATGGCCGGATGCAGGGCCAGGAATTCGTTGACCAAAGGCGCGACGTAGCGGCGCCCGAACTCCACCGGCGCAGTGATGCGCAACAGCCCGCCAGGGCTTTTGCGCCGTGCATCGAAGCCGTGCTCGACCTCGTCGAACTCGGCGAGTATGCGACGGCTCCAGGCCAGGAATTCGGCGCCCTCGTCGGTCAATGCCAGGTGCCGGGTATTGCGATTGAGCAGGCGCGTGCCCAGGTGTTTTTCCAGCGCTGCCAGGGTGCGCACCACCGAGGCGGTGGATTGGCCCGAGGCATTTGCCGCGGCACTGAGGCTGCCGCTGTCGACAATACGCACCAGGGTGGCCATGGCTTTCAATCGGTCCATCGTCGGCTCTCGTCTGTGCAACAAGTGCAATAGTGTTGTCAGCTTACAGGCATTGGTGAAACGCCCGCCAATGGCCACACTGGGCCTCTTTGAAAACGTGTGTGGTTTCCATCATGAGCGCCAACGCCGCAACAAGCCCCTCGCCGATCCTCGCCTATGATCACATCGGCATCCGCGTCAGCGATCGCAGCCGTGCCCTGGCGTTCTACGAGGCGCTGGGGTTCGTCGAAAGCGCGCGGTTCAGCGATTTCGAAGCCAACGAGATGCTCACGCCCAGTGGCGTGCGCATCAACCTGATCTTCAATGGCGCCCGCCAGCCCCGCGCCCATAACGTATTGCTGGATGCGCCGATCAAACTGCCCGGCATGACCCACCCGGCCTTCATCGTGGAAGACCTGGAGGCCCTGCAGGGCTGGTTGCAGCAACAAGGCATCACCATCACCGAAGGGCCGCACCGCATCGGGCCGCGACGCGTTGCATTGTTCATTCGCGACCCCGACGGCAACGTCCTGGAATTCAACCAGCTACTGGCCCAATAACAAGGAAACGTCATGAAGCTCTACGATCTGGAACTGTCCGGCAACTGCTACAAGGTCCGCCTGTTCGCCCATCTGGCGAACCTGGACCTGGAGATCATTCCCGTGGACTTTCTCGGTGGCGAACACAAGCGCGCCCCGCTGATCGATCTCAACCCCTGGGGCGAAGTGCCGATCCTGGTGGATGGGCAGCGGGTGCTGCGCGACTCCCAGGCGATCCTGGTATACCTGGCCGGCACTTATGGCGGAGCAGCCTGGTGGCCGGTGGAGCCGCACCTGCAGGCCGAAATCATGCAGTGGCTGTCCACCGCGGCCAACGAGATCCAGAACGGCCCCGCTGCCGCACGCCTTGTGGACAAGTTCGGCTATGCCATCGACAAGGCCGACACCCTGAAGAGAGCGGCGCGCATCCTGCCCTTGCTGGACGCACACCTGGCCACGCACGACTGGCTGGCCCTGTCGCGGCCGACCATCGCCGATTGCGCGGTATTCCCCTATGTCGCATTGGCACCTGAAGGGGGTGTCGACCTGTCGCCCTATACCCATATCACCCGCTGGATGGACAGGATCCAGCAGTTGCCTGGGTTCGTGCCGATGCCCGGCCTCTGACCACACGCCCTTCTCTCTGTGGGAGCGGCGGTGCGGCGGTCAGACTTGCCCCGGGCTGTATGGCAAGGGCTTCGCCCTTGATCGCGGGACAAGCCCGCTTCCACAGACACAGCACTAGCCAATTGTTCAGTGGGCTATCTCCTAAAGGCCCCTGCTTCTTCACCCCTTGACGCACACCACCTGACGCAAGGTGTGCACCACTTCCACCAGCTCACGCTGGGCCTGCATCACCGCATCGATGTCCTTGTAGGCCATGGGGATCTCGTCGATCACATCCTTGTCCTTGCGGCACTCCACATGGGCGGTGGCGCGCCGCTGGTCCTCGAGAGTGAAGCGGCTCTTGGCCTTGGTCCGGCTCATCACCCTGCCGGCGCCATGGCTGCACGAACAGAACGATTCTTCGTTCCCCAGCCCACGCACGATGAAGCTCCTGGCACCCATTGAGCCCGGAATGATGCCCAGTTGCCCCTTCTGCGCCGATACCGCGCCCTTGCGGGTCACCAGCACCTCGCGACCGAAGTGCCGCTCGCGCTGTACATAGTTGTGGTGGCAGTTGACCGCTTCGAGGCTGGCGTCGAAAGGCCGGCCCAGCACCCTGCGCACGGCACCGACCACCGCCTGCATCATCAGCTCGCGGTTATGCCGGGCGAAATCCTGGGCCCATTCCACCGCTTCGACGTAGTCGGCGAAGTGCCGGCTGCCTTCCTCGAAGTAGGCCAGGTCCTTGTCCGGCAGGTTGGCCAGGTGCTGGCGCAAGTCCGCCTGGGCCAGCTCGATGAACAGGTTGCCGATGGCATTGCCCACCCCGCGCGAGCCGCTGTGCAACATGAACCACACCCGCTCGGCTTCATCCAGGCACACCTCGATGAAGTGGTTGCCGCCGCCCAGGGTGCCCAGGTGATGGCGGTTGTTGGTCTTCTCCAGGCGCGGGTACTTGTCGGTGATCGTCTTGAAGCGCACGGCCAGCCCTCTCCACACCTGGTCTGCCTGGGCCGGTACCTGGCCCCAGGCGCCCTGATCGTGGCGGCCGAAGGTCTTGCCGTGGGGCACGGCCTGCTCGATGGCGCTGCGCAGGCCATGCAGGTTGTCCGGCAGGTCGCGGGCATGCAGCGAAGTACGCGCGGCGATCATGCCGCAACCAATGTCCACGCCCACGGCCGCCGGGATGATCGCGCCGACCGTGGGGATCACACTGCCGATGGTCGACCCCTTGCCCAGGTGGACGTCTGGCATCACCGCCAGGTGCTTGAAGATGAATGGCATGCGCGCGGTGTTCAACAGCTGCCGGCGGGCATCGTCTTCCACGGGTACACCGTCGGTCCACAACTTGACCGGCTTGCCACCGGCGACTTCGAGAATGTCCATGGTGTCGTTCCGAAAAAGCCTTGGCGACCATCATACCGCCGAAGGTCGTAGGCCGGTCGCTTGCCAGTGGGGTGGCACAGTGCTGTATGCTTGCGTGGTCTTCAGGGCGGGGTGAAAGTCCCCACCGGCGGTAAATCGAAAGATGAGCCCGCGAGCGCCCCGGCCATGCCGGGGGTCAGCAGACCTGGTGAGATTCCAGGGCCGACGGTCATAGTCCGGATGAAAGAAGGCGTCAGGCGGGGGCCATCCGGTGCTCCTGCGCGCGCGTTTTGTTCGCCCCGAGACGTTCATCGATCAATTACGAGGAGCGTTTCATGTCCACCATGCACCACCCCAAATTCCCCAACGTCACCGCTGCCATCGCCGCCTTCCAGGCCGGGCGCCCCGTGCTGCTGCTCGACGATGACGACCGCGAGGACGAAGCGGACATCATCGCCGCTGCCGAGAACATTTCGTTGCAGACCATGGCCATGATGATCCGCGACTGCAGCGGCATTGTCTGCCTGTG
This sequence comes from Pseudomonas sp. p1(2021b), assembly GCF_020151015.1. Lineage (NCBI taxonomy): Bacteria > Pseudomonadati > Pseudomonadota > Gammaproteobacteria > Pseudomonadales > Pseudomonadaceae > Pseudomonas > Pseudomonas sp. p1(2021b). Next base: position 526,690 of record NZ_CP083746.1, on the reverse strand, counting down.
CCTGGACGAGGCCACCGTCGATGACCTGCAGTTGGCTCCCATGGTGCGGAACAACGAGGCCCGCCATGGCACCGGCTTTACCGTCAGCATCGAGGCCGCCGAGGGCGTCACCACCGGCGTGTCCGCCCGGGACCGGATCACCACCATCGAGGCGGCCCTGCGCTCGACCGCCGAGCAACGCCATATCGTCAGCCCTGGGCACGTGTTCCCGCTGCGTGCGCGTGACGGCGGCGTGCTGGCCCGCCGAGGCCATACCGAAGGGTCGGTCGACCTGGCGCGCCTGGCGGGTCTGCGGCCGGCGGCGGTGCTGTGCGAGTTGATGAACCCGGACGGCAGCATGGCCCGTGGCGAGGAGGTGGCGGTGTATGCGCGGCAATACAACTTGCCGGTGCTGACCATCGAGGAACTGGCGCAGTACCGCCAGGCAATGATGCTGGAAACAGCGAACGCCTGAAGGCTCGTCGGGGCTGCTTCGCAGCCCTTTCGCGGCACAAGGCCGCTACAGGACCGCGCCGGCCACATCGTTTGCGCTGCCCTGAGCGGCCTTGTGCCGCGAAAGGGCCGCGCAGCGGCCCACGATTGGCGCCAGTTGGCCCGGGAAGTTTGCTCCCCTTGCCCCGCTCTGCTAGTGTCGCGCCGTTCTGAAAGCCACCGAGACAGTCGCCATGGCCCGCAAAAAAGCCTCCATCGATTTCGAGCAATCCCTCGCCGACCTGCAAGCCTTGGTCGAGCGCCTGGAGAACGGCGAATTGTCGCTGGAAGAGTCGCTGGCCGCCTTCGAACAAGGCATTGCCCTGACCCGCGATTGCCAAGGCGCCCTGGCCCAGGCCGAGCAGAAGGTGCAGATCCTGCTCGAGCGCGACGGCGAGCTGGCGGCCCAGCCGTTCGACGCGGAGCCCGAAGCATGATCGGCCAGTACCAGGCAAGCTGCCAGGCACGCGTCGATGCGGCCCTGGAGCCGCTATTCGTAGCTCCGTCCAAGGAGCTCGAGCGGCTCTATGCGGCCATGCGCTACAGCGTGATGAACGGTGGCAAGCGTGTACGGCCATTGCTGGCCTATGCCGCCTGCGAAGCCTTCGGCGTCCCAGCCGAACAGGCCAACGGGGCAGCCTGTGCCGTCGAGCTGATCCATGCCTACTCGCTGGTGCATGACGACCTGCCTGCCATGGACGACGACGACCTGCGCCGTGGCCAGCCGACTACCCATAAGGCCTTCGACGAAGCCTGCGCCATCCTCGCAGGCGACGGCCTGCAAAGCCTGGCCTTCAGTGCCCTGCTCGACCCCCTGCTCAGCCCCCAGGCCGATACCGTTCGCCTGCAGATGGTCCAGGCCCTGGCCCAGGCTGCCGGCCCGGCCGGTATGGTCGGCGGCCAGGCCATCGACCTGGGGTCGGTGGGCCTTAAGCTCGGCCAGCAGGCCCTGGAATACATGCACCGGCACAAGACCGGCGCTCTGATCGAAGCCAGCGTGCGCCTTGGCGCCCTGGCCAGCGCCCGCGCCAACCAGGCGCAGCTGGACGCCCTGCAGACCTACGCCCAGGCCATTGGCCTGGCGTTCCAGGTGCAGGACGACATCCTCGATGTAGAGAGCGACACCGCCACCCTGGGCAAGCGCCAGGGCGCCGATATCGCCCGCGACAAGCCCACCTACCCGGCCCTGCTGGGTCTGGAGGCTGCCAAGGCCTATGCACTGGAATTGCGCGACCAGGCCCTGGGTGCACTCGAAGGCTTTGGCGACAGCGCAGAACCCTTGCGCGCACTGGCTCGCTATATCGTCGAGCGTCGCCATTAAACCCTGACGCCGACCCCTGTGGGAGCGGGTTCACCCGCTCCCACACAGGGCCTGCAACCTGTGTCTGAATGGGCAGCTTTTCCCACAATGGGGTAAACTGCCGCGTCTTCATATCTATAACGACTCGCCTGATGCCCACGACGTTTCAAGAGATCCCCCGCGAACGCCCGGTCACGCCATTGCTGGACCGCGCTGACACGCCTGCCGGCCTGCGCCGGCTGGCTGAAGCCGACCTGGAGACCCTGGCCGACGAGCTGCGCCAGGAGTTGCTCTATACCGTTGGTCAGACCGGTGGGCATTTCGGCGCCGGCCTGGGCGTCATCGAGCTGACGATCGCCCTGCACTACGTCTTCGACACACCGGACGACCGCCTGGTGTGGGACGTCGGTCACCAGGCCTACCCGCACAAGATCCTCACCGGCCGGCGCAACCGCATGCTCAGCCTGCGCCAGAAGGACGGCATCGCCGCCTTCCCACGCCGCGTGGAAAGCGAGTACGACACCTTCGGCGTCGGCCACTCCAGCACCTCGATCAGCGCTGCCCTGGGCATGGCCATCGCCGCCCGCCTGCAGAACGACCCGCGCAAGTCCATCGCGGTGATCGGCGACGGTGCCCTGACCGCCGGCATGGCCTTCGAGGCGCTGAACCACGCCCAGGAAGTCGATGCCGACATGCTGGTGATCCTCAACGACAACGACATGTCGATCTCGCGCAATGTCGGTGGCTTGTCCAACTACCTGGCCAAGATCCTTTCCAGCCGCACCTACGCAAGCATGCGCGAAGGCAGCAAGAAGGTTCTGTCGCGCCTGCCGGGCGCCTGGGAAATCGCCCGCCGCACCGAGGAATACGCCAAGGGCATGCTGGTACCGGGCACCCTGTTCGAGGAACTGGGCTGGAACTACATCGGCCCTATCGACGGCCACGACCTGCCGACCCTGATCGCCACGCTGCGCAACATGCGCGACCTCAAGGGCCCGCAGTTCCTGCACGTGATCACCAAGAAGGGCAAGGGCTTCGCCCCGGCCGAGCTGGACCCGATCGGCTACCACGCCATCACCAAGCTCGAGCCCGTCGACAAGCCCGCCGCGCCGAAGAAGGTCAGTGGGCCGAAGTATTCGGCGGTGTTCGGCCAGTGGCTGTGCGACATGGCCGCCGCCGACAACCGCCTGGTGGGCATCACCCCGGCGATGAAGGAAGGCTCGGACCTGGTGGCCTTCAGCGAACGCTATCCCGAGCGCTACTTCGACGTGGCCATCGCCGAGCAGCACGCGGTCACCCTGGCCGCAGGCATGGCTTGCGAAGGCGCCAAGCCGGTGGTCGCCATCTACTCGACCTTCCTTCAGCGTGCCTACGACCAGCTGATCCACGACGTGGCGGTGCAGAACCTCGATGTGCTGTTCGCCATCGACCGTGCAGGCCTGGTGGGCGAGGACGGCCCGACCCACGCGGGCAGCTTCGACCTGTCGTACCTGCGCTGCATCCCGGGCATGCTGGTGATGACCCCCAGCGACGAGAACGAGCTGCGCAAGATGCTCACCACCGGCCACCTGTACAACGGCCCGGCGGCGGTGCGCTACCCCCGCGGTACCGGCCCCAACGCGCCGATCAGCGGCGACCTGGAACCGCTGGTGATTGGCAAGGGTGTGGTGCGCCGCAAGGGCGAGAAGGTCGCCCTGCTGGTGTTCGGCGTACAACTGGCCGAGGCGATGAAGGTGGCAGAGCAGATCAACGCCACCGTGGTCGACATGCGTTTCGTCAAGCCACTGGACGAGTCCCTGGTGCTGGAACTGGCGGCCAACCATGAGCTGCTGGTGACCGTCGAAGAGAACGCCATCATGGGTGGCGCCGGCGCTGCGGTCAGTGAGTTCCTGGCTCGCGAGGCGGTGCTCAAGCCAATGCTGCACCTTGGGCTGCCGGATATTTATGTCGAGCATGCCAAGCCGGCGCAGATGCTGGCTGAATGTGGCCTGGATGCAGCTGGGATCGAGGCTTCGGTGAAAGCCCGCATGGCCAAGCTCGGCCTGTAATCCCTGGGGCCGCTTTGCGGCCCATCGCGGCACGAGGCCGCTCCTACAGGATCGTGCGGTCCCTGTAGGAGCGGCCTTGTGCCGCGATCGAGGGCTCTCGCTACATGGAACCGTCAATGAAACCCCCTGCCCTTGCTCTGCTCTGCCTCCCTCTCCCGCTGCTGGCGGCCGAACCGGACCGCGACGACGCCCTCAAGCTCCCCGACGTACTGGTCAGCGCCAGCCGCCAGGTCGAATCACGCAGCGCCACCAGTGCCGCAAACACGGTGTTCACCCGTACGGACATCGATCGCCTGCAGCCTTCCAACGTCACCGATCTGCTGAGCCGAGTACCGGGCGTGCAAGTGGCGCCTACCGGTGGCCGAGGCAGCCTGCCGGGGATTTTCATCCGCGGTACCAAAGCCGCCCAGACCCTGGTACTGGTCGACGGCGTGCGCATCGCCAACGCCACCTCCGGCGACAGCGGGCTGCAGTTTCTCGACATCGACCAGATCGAGCGGGTCGAGGTGCTGCGTGGCTCGCGTTCGGCCATTTATGGCAGCGATGCCATTGGCGGTGTCATCCAGATCTTCACCCGCCGTGGCAGTGGCCCAGGCCTGCAGCCACGCCTGCGCCTGGCGGCGGGCAGCAACCAGACGTTCCAGCGCGGCCTGGGGCTTTCCGGCGGCAGCGAGGCGACCCGCTTCAACCTGGGCGCCAGCCTGGACGAAACCGCCGGCATCGACTCGACCGGGCCCTCGTTCGCCAGTGACGGCGATCACGATGCCTACCGCAACAAGTCGTTCAACCTGAGCCTGAGCCATACGTTCGACGAGCGGTTCGAGGCGGGGGTGAATGTGCTTGATAGCCATGGCAGGCACGAATACGACAACCCCTATGGTCGTTTTGATGAAACGACCAGGCTGAGCTACCCGCAGCAGCCATATACGGATTTCAGCGTCAGTAGCTTTGGCACCTATTTCGATGCCCAGCTCAGCGACGCCTGGCATTCCAGGTTGGAGCTGGGGCACAGCGAAAACCGTGATGATACCCGCGACAAACTCAGCGACGAGCGTTTTATCTATAACACCTATCGAGACCAGGTCACCTGGCAAAACGACTTCGTGTTGAATGAGCATAATCAGCTGATACTGGGCGGCGACTGGTATCAAGACCGATTCCACGGCACAGCAAACTTCAGTGAGGATAGCCGCTGGAACCGTGCCGCCTTCGCCCAATACCGCTTCACAGGCGATGCCTTCTCAAGTGAACTGGGTATCCGCCAGGACCGCAACCAGCAATATGGCGACCAAACCACTTGGAATGCCAGCCTCACTATCCCGCTGAATCCATCTAACGATGTGCTGGTTTCCTACAGCGAAGGGTTCCATGCCCCTACGTTCAATGATCTCTATGACGTGAAACACGGAAACCCTGACCTTCGCCCCGAGCATTCGAAAAGTTACGAACTGCAATGGCGCAGCCAACTGACGAGCAACACGAGGATGGAAGCGTCCCTGTATCGTACTGACCTACGCGATGCGATCAGCTACGACCCTGTCCGCCAGCGGCCCGATAACATCAGTTCCGCCCGCATCAACGGTCTAGAGTTGGCATTGACGCGAGAATGGGCAGGCTGGACCTCTCAATTAGGCCTCTCCGTGACCGACCCGCGCAACCGCGAGAACGGTCATACCCTGTCTCGCCGGGCGCGGCGTACCTTGAGCCTGGATCTCGACCGTCAGTTCGACCGTTTCGCCGTTGGCGCCACCTGGCAAGCGGCCAGCAGCAGTTACAACGATGAAGCCAATACCGACCCAATTGCCGGCTATGGCACCTTGGGCCTGCGTGGAAGCTGGGCGGCAAGCCGTGAGCTGAAGCTCGATCTGAAGCTGGATAACCTGCTGGACAAACACTACAGCCGCACCCACTACAACTATCAGGGCACCAACTACGGCTACCGCGAAGAAGGCCGCACCTGGCTGCTGAGCGTCACCTGGACGCCGGCGCTCTAGCCGCCAGCAGCGCGCACAGGCGCGCCGTGGCCTCGATCATCTGGCCACTGGGGCGCTCCAGCCCCTTGTCCGGCACCACCAGCAAGCGATCATTGGCCACCGCGTCGAGGGTGCGCCAGGCCTTCCAACTGGCCAGCTGGGCCTTGTCGCCGGCGAGGATCACCTGCGGGTCGCGCAACAGCACGGATTCCACGCTCACCTGAGGTGCAGGCTGGGTGAGGTCGGCGAAAACATTGCGCGCACCACAAACACTCAGCGCATCGCTGACGATCTGCTGCCCGCCAAGGGTGTACAACGGCCGGTCCCACACTTGGTAGAACACGCGCAACGGCTGTTGCCGCCGGTACTGCTGGCGCAACCCCTGCAGCCGTTCACGCAAGGCGGCCGCGTATTGCCGGCCTCGTTCGGCACGCCCTACCCGCTGGCCGATGGCTTCGATCTGCCCGATCAACTGGTCGATATCCTTGGGCTCGCCAACGAAGGTCGGGATGCCCAGGCGCCTGAGCTGGTCGCGCTGCGCCGGCGCCACGCTGTCGGGCCACAACAGCAGCAGGTCGGGTGCAAGGCTGAGCAGGCGCTCCATGTCGAGCTGGCTGTACCGCCCTACCGAAGGCAGGCCTTGCAGCGACGCCGGCCGCTGACCACCGTCGAGCACACCTACCAGCAGGTCGTCGGCGTGCAGCTCGAGCATGATCTCGGTCATCGAAGGGGCCAGGCTGACCACCCGCGGAACACCCTCGGCCTTGGCGCCGAAGGCCAACAGGGCCAGCAGGCAGAAAAGAATGCGCATCAGCCCAGCTGGCGGGGAATGCGGTACAGGTAGAGCAGCACTGCGGTGGACAGTGCCAGGAGGATCTGTGGCACCGCCTCCAGGCCGACCAGTACCGAAAGTGCCGCGACCCACGCAGGAAAGCAGGCGAACAACATGGCCATGCGTCGCACTTCGGCCAGCTCGATCCACGCCTGGGGCTCCTCGGGCGAGCCAAGGGCCTTCGAAGTGGCGATCAGGGCGTGCTTGTAGGCGCCGAAACGCGGCAGGCTGAGGAACATCGAGGCAGCGCCGGCAATGAACAGCGGCATGGCCAGGACTGGGACAAGGGCATCGCCGCCACCAAAGGCCCAGGCCATCACCGGCAGTGGCACCAGGCCTACCGCCAGGTATTGCCACCACGCCAGCGCCAGGCGCCGCTTCACCTGGCTGCGGGTCACGCCTGCGGCTCGCCCTGGTGCTCGTTGCCCATCATGTGGCCAAGCTTGCCGGCTTTGGTGGCCAGGTAGTGACGGTTATGCGGGTTGTGGCCGGTGTGCAGAGGCACGCGCTCAGCGACCTTGATGCCCATGTCGGTCAATGCCTTGACCTTGCGCGGGTTATTGGTCATCAGGCGCAGCGAGCCGACGCCCAGGTGCTCGAGCATGGGCTGGCACATGGCGTAGTCGCGTTGGTCGGCGGCAAAGCCCAGGCGCTCGTTGGCCTCGACGGTGTCGGCACCGCCGTCCTGAAGCTCATAGGCGCGGATTTTGTTCAACAGACCGATGCCACGGCCTTCCTGGCGCAGGTACAGCAGCACACCCCGGCCTTCCCGGGCAATGGCCTGCAATGCGGCCTCCAGTTGCGAGCCGCAGTCGCAGCGCTGGCTGAACAGCGCGTCGCCAGTCAGGCACTCGGAATGCAGGCGCCCCAACACCGGCTCGCCATCGGCGATATCACCCAGGCTGAGCACCACATGCTCACGGCCTGTGGCTTCATCGAGAAAGCCATGCATGGTGAAGATCGCGAAAGGAGTCGGGAGTTTCGAGGCGGCGACAAAGACGACGGGCACGTTGTGCTCCTAAAAAAGTAAGCAATTCCAATTGCCCGATTGTATCAGCAGGTTGCTACCCATGCGCAGGCTGAATATCGCCGCTTAAGATCGAAAAGTTTGATGGTTGGGCTTCGAGCGCGCCCGCCTCATCGCGGGGCAAGCCCGCTCCCACAGGGACCGCGCCAGTCCTCAGACGTACGCGCCCACACTGATCTTGTGGGAGCGGGCTTGTCCCGCGATTGGCCCGCCACCTACGTCAGGCAACCACCCACACCAATACCTGCATGCCCAGCCAGGCGAACACACCGGCCAGGATATCGTCGAGCATGATCCCGACGCCGCCATGCACATGGCGGTCGATCCAACGGATCGGCCAGGGCTTGAGGATGTCGAAGAAGCGGAACATCAGGAACCCTGCCAGCAACCACTGCCAACCCTCCGGCACCAGCCACAGGGTGATCCACATGCCGACCATCTCGTCCCAGACGATGCCTTCGTGGTCATGCACACGTAGGTCATTGGCGACCTTGCCGCACAGCCAGAAGCCGAACAGCATGGTGATGCCCAGCAGCAGCCAGTAGCCCCAGTCCGGCAGCATCTGCCAGAGCGGAACGAACGGCAGCGCCACCAGCGAGCCCCAGGTGCCAGGCGCCTTGGGCAAGGTACCGGAGCCGAAGCCGAAGGCGATGAAGTGCCAGGGGTTGCGCCAGACCGAAGGCGGAACGAACTCCGCAGGCACCTGGTTGGGGTGGTCGGTCACGGTGTCTCCCTAAAATGTTGATAACCCCGTTGCGCCGGGGTGATGTCCTGGCCCTGCCCGTCGCGCAGCGTGACACCCTGCCCTTCGAGCACGCGGCCGATGACATGGATGACGCCAGGTTCAGGCAGGGATGAAAGTTGCGCTTCTGGCAGGGTGAACGCCAACACGTAGTCGTCGCCACCGGTGAGCGCGGCATGCAAGGCCGCCTCATGGCCGAGGAAGGCCTGCAGGGCAGATGAGACCGGAACCCGCTCGGCATCCACTTCAAGCGCGACCCCGGAAGCCTTGGCGATATGCCCGCAGTCAGCCAGCAGCCCGTCGGAAATATCCAGTGCCGCCGTGGCTCGGCCACGCAACAGCTGGCCCAGGGCGAGCTGGGGCATGGGCGACCAATACTGGGCCAAGAGCGGTTCGGCAACTTCGGCCGGCGCCGTGCGCTCACCCAGTACCAGTGGCAAGGCCCCGGCCGCGCTACCCAGGCAACCGCCCACACACAGCAAGTCGCCCGGCCGAGCACCGCTGCGGCGCAGGGCCTGCCCTGCAGGCGCCTTGCCGAACACGGTCACGGTGATGGCCAGGGGGCCGCGGGTGGTGTCGCCACCGATCAGGCTGACACCGCAGCGCAAGGCCATGCGGTTCAGGCCATCGGCATACAGCCGGAGCCAGTCGGCACCGACCTGGGGCAGGGTCAGGGCGAGGGTGAAGCCGATGGGGTCGGCGCCCATGGCCGCAAGGTCGCTGACCGCCACGGCCAACGAGCGCTGGCCGAGCAACAGGGGGTCGCAGGCGGCGGGGAAATGCACGCCTTCGACCAGGGTGTCGGTGGATACCGCCAACTGCTCGCCAGCAGGCAGCTGCAGCAGGGCGCAGTCGTCACCGATGCCGAGGACCACACCTTCACCGCCCTGCGCGCAGGCCGCGGCGGCGAAGTAATGACGGATCAGCTCGAACTCACCCATGATCGGTCGGCGCCACGATCAGCGCTTGGCCGCCTTGACTTCCGCGTCGCGCAGAGTCGGCGCGAGCTTGTCCAGCACACCGTTGACGAACTTGTGGCCATCGGTGGCACCGAAGACCTTGGCCAGCTCGACACCTTCGTTGATCACCACGCGGTATGGTACGTCGACGCGCTTGATGAACTCCCAGGTGGACAGGCGCAGCACCGCGAGCTCGACCGGGTCGAGCTCCTCCAGCGGCAGGTCCAGGCATGGGGCCAGGGCCTTGTCGATTTCGCCCTTGATCGCCGGGACCCCATGCAGGATCTCGCGGAAATAGGCGCCATCGATATCGGAGAAATCGTTGTCGACCCGGAACTGAGCCTCGATCTCGTTCAGCGAATGCTGGGCCATGTGCCACTGGTAGAGAGCCTGGGTCGCGAGCTTGCGGGCTTCACGGCGCTTGGCGCTCTTGGAGGGCTTGCCTGCATCCGCCGCGCGTGGCTCGCGCGGGTTGAAACGATCGCTTTCGTCGCTAATCACTTGGCCTCCAACTGCGCCAGCAGGCTGACCATTTCCAGGGCGGACAGGGCAGCTTCGGCACCTTTGTTGCCGGCCTTGGTGCCAGAACGCTCGATGGCCTGCTCGATGGAGTCGACGGTCAGGACGCCGAAGGCCACCGGAACACCGAACTCCATGGACACCTGGGCCAGGCCCTTGGTGCACTCGCCCGCCACGTATTCGAAGTGCGGGGTACCGCCACGGATCACCGCACCCAGGGCGACGATCGCGTCATATTCACCTTGCTGGGCGACTTTCTGTGCAACCAGCGGGATTTCGAAGGCACCCGGGGCACGGATGATGGTGATGTCGCTTTCGCTGACGCCATGGCGTACCAGGGCATCAACGGCACCGCTCACCAGGCTTTCGACGACGAAGCTGTTGAAGCGGCCAACCACCAAAGCATAGCGACCTTTGGGGGCGATGAAGGTACCTTCGATGGTCTTCAGGGTCATTCCGGTGTTCTCATCTTAAAGAGCGAGGCCGCGCACACGCGGCCTGCGGGAGGGTTTGGACACGAGCGGCAGGACGACAGTTACGCCTGTGTCACTCGGAGGGCACGTATTCTACAACTTCCAGATCGAATCCGGATATCGCGTTGAACTTCATCGGCGAGCTCATCAGGCGCATCTTGCGCACGCCCAGGTCACGCAGGATCTGCGAACCGGCACCGACAGTGCTGTAGGTGGTCGGCGCCTTGGGCTGCGCATCGCCGGCACTTTCGCGGATGTGTGCCAGCAGCACGTCGCCATCGAGCGGGTGCCCCAGCAGCAGCACCACGCCGCTGCCGGCCTCGGCCACGGCGCTCATCGCCGCGCGCAGGCTCCAGCGGCCCGGCTGTTTGACCAGTAGCAGGTCGCGCAGCGGGTCCATGTTGTGCACGCGCACCAGGGTCGGCTCTTCGGCGCGGATGTCACCGAGAGTCAGGGCCATGTGCACATCGCCTTCCACCGCGTCACGGTAGGTGACCAGGTTGAACTGGCCCAGCTCGCTGTCCAGCGGCTGTTCGGCGATACGCTGCACAGTGCGCTCGTGGATCATCCGGTAGTGGATCAGGTCGGCGATGGTGCCGATCTTCAGGCCGTGCTCGGCGGCGAAGGCCTCCAGCTCCGGACGACGGGCCATGGTGCCGTCGTCGTTCATCACTTCGCAGATCACGCCGCTGGGCTCGAAACCGGCCATGCGCGCCAGGTCGCAAGCCGCTTCGGTGTGCCCGGCACGCGCCAGGGTACCGCCGGCCTGGGCCATCAGCGGGAAGATGTGGCCGGGGCTGACGATGTCGTCGGCCTTGGCATCACGGGCGGCCGCCACCTGCACGGTGCGCGCGCGGTCGGCGGCGGAAATGCCGGTGGTGACACCCTCGGCGGCCTCGATCGACACGGTGAACTTGGTGCCGAAGCCCGACCCGTTGCGTGGCGCCATCAGCGGCAGCTTGAGCGTTTCGCAGCGCTCGCGGGTCATCGGCATGCAGATCAGGCCGCGGGCGTGCTTGGCCATGAAGTTGATGTGCTCGGCCTGGCAGCACTCGGCAGCCATGATGATGTCGCCTTCGTTCTCACGGTCTTCGTCGTCCATGAGAATGACCATTTTGCCCTGGCGGATGTCTTCCACCAGCTCTTCGATGCTGTTGAGCGCCACTCGGCACCCCCTTCTCAATCAGGATTTCAGGTAGCCGTTGGCGGCCAGGAAGCTTTCGGTGATGCCACTGCCCTTGCTCGACTCGGCGGCCTTGTCGCCCAGCAGCAGACGCTCCAGGTAACGGGCCAGCAAGTCGACCTCGAGGTTGACCCGACGACCTGCGCGGTAGTCGGCCATGATGGTTTCGGACAGGGTGTGCGGGACGATGGTCAGCTCGAACTCGGCGCCATCGACCTCATTGACCGTGAGGCTGGTGCCATCGACGGTGATCGACCCTTTGTGGGCGATGTACTTGGCCAGCTCCTTGGGCGCACGCACACGGAACTGGATGGCGCGCGCGTTATCGCTGCGCGAAATGATCTCGCCGACGCCGTCGACATGGCCACTGACCAGGTGGCCGCCCAGACGGGTGGTAGGGGTCAGGGCCTTTTCCAGATTGACCCGGCTGCCGCTCTTGAGGTCGACCATGGCGGTGCGCTTGAGGGTCTCGACGCTGACGTCGGCCCAGAAGCCGTCGCCGGGCAGCTCCACGGCAGTCAGGCAGACGCCGTTGACGGCGATGCTGTCGCCCAGCTTGACGTCGCCCAGGTCGAGCTTGCCGGTTTCTACGTAGACGCGCACGTCACCGCCCTTGGGGGTCAGGCTGCGGATGGTGCCGATGGATTCGATGATGCCGGTGAACATGGTGTCCTCCTCGGGAACAGGGCTGCGCGTGGCAAGCCGGGCATTATACGCCGGAGGCCGGCAAGGGGATGGCCGTGATCCGCCAGTCATCGCCGACTGCGCGCACCTCGGTGATCTTCAGGCGCGGCGCCTCGTTCATCTGCGCCAGCGGCCAGTCCAGCAGCGGGCGGGCGGTGCTGCCGAGGAATGTGCCGGCGACGAAGAGCTGGAACTCATCGACCAGGCCCAGGCGTGCGAAAGCGCCGACCAAGCCCGCGCCGGCTTCCAGCAGGACCTCGTTGACACCGCGGGTGGCCAGGGCCTGCAGCAGGCCAGGCAGGTCGACACGGCCGGCCTCACCGGGCAAGCACAGCAGCTCATGGCCGGCCTGGGCGTAACGCGGGTCGTCTGCGCGGGCGGTCACCACCAGTGCGGGGCCGGCCTGGAAGAAAGGCGCGTCCAGCGGCAGGCGCAGGCGGCCGTCGACCAGCACGCGCAGGGGCGGCCGGGCCAAGGCCAGGGCCGTGGTTTCGGCGTCCAGCCCCAGTTCGGCACCCCGCACGGTCATGCGGGCGTTGTCGGCCAGCACGCTTTCGGCGCTGGTCAGCACCACACTGGAACGAGCACGCAGGCGCTGCACCGCAGCGCGGGCGGCAGGGCCGGTGATCCACTGGCTCTCGCCACTGGCCATGGCGGTGCGGCCATCCAGGCTCATGGCGAGCTTGGCGCGCACGAACGGCAGGCCATGCTCCATGCGCTTGAGAAAGCCCGGGTTGAGGGCGCGGGCCTCGGCCTCGAGCACGCCGCTGCTGACCTCGACACCGGCCTCGGCCAGGCGTCGCAGGCCCTGGCCGGCTACCTGCGGGTTAGGGTCCTGCATAGCCGCCACCACCCGGGCCACGCCGGCCTCGACCAACGCCTCGGCACAGGGCGGCGTGCGGCCATGGTGGCTGCACGGCTCGAGCGTCACGTAGGCGCAGGCGCCGCGTGCGCGCTCGCCAGCCTGGCGCAGGGCGTGGACTTCGGCATGGGGCTCACCGGCACGCACATGCCAGCCTTCGCCCACCACCTCGCCGTCGCGCACGATCACGCAGCCCACGCGCGGGTTGGGGTGGGTGCTGAACAGGCCCTTGCGGGCGAGCTCCAGGGCGCGCGCCATGTAGTGGGCGTCGAGGATGGCTGCGTGGCTCGGCATGGTCATTCCTTGGCAGGTTCACGGGCCAGGCGGTCGATTTCTTCGCGGAACTCGTCGAGGTCCTGGAAACGCCGGTAGACCGATGCAAAGCGGATATAGGCGACTTCGTCGAGCTTGCGCAGCTCGGCCATCACCAGCTCGCCGACCACCAGCGACTTGACCTCGCGCTCGCCGGTGGCGCGCAGCTTGTGCTTGATATGCGCCAGCGCCGCTTCCAGGCGCTCGACGCTGACCGGACGCTTTTCCAACGCGCGCTGCATGCCGGCACGGAGTTTTTCTTCGTCGAAAGGCTGGCGCGTGCCGTCCTGCTTGATCAGCCGTGGCAGGACCAGCTCGGCGGTCTCGAAGGTGGTGAAGCGCTCGCCGCAGGCGACGCATTCACGGCGGCGACGCACCTGTTCACCCTCGGCGACCAGGCGCGAGTCGATGACCTTGGTGTCGTTGGCACCGCAAAAGGGACAGTGCATGGTGGCAGGCAACAAAAAAAGGGAGGGCCATGGTAGCGCATCCCACTGGCAAGACAAGCCAAAGGGTTTACCATCCATGCAATTCTGCCTGTGAAGGACTACCCCATGCACTACCGAGCGCTCGTCGTGCTGTGCCTCGCCAGCCTGCTCGCCGCCTGCGGCAGCGACCGACCGAAGCCCGAGCAAACTTCTGCAGTACCGCCTGCCAAGGCCGTCAAGAAGCCAAAGGAGCTTGGCCCACTACCTGCCTACCAGCGCGAAGTGAGCGGCACCTTGCTGGAAGTACCGGCCGGCGCCGAAGTGGAGCTGGCCCTGCTGGTCATCGATGAGCGCGGCCGCCCGCAACGTCTGCTGGCCAGCGACAATCTCACCGGTACCGGCCAGGCCCTGCCCTATCGCCTACGCTTCAACCCCGAGGCCTTCCCGGCCGGTGCCCGCGTCGAGCTGCGCGGCCGCGCCAGCCGTTCCGGCCAGCTGATCCTGCACCTGCCGCCGCTGCGTATCGCCCAGGCCATCAACCAGGCCACCGGCCCGCTGCGCTTCGAGAAGGCGCCATAGATGCCCCCGCTGCCCCTGCAACAGGCCCTCAGCGGCCTGATCGGCGAAGCGCGCCTGGTCGTCAGTGACCTACCCGAATGCGAACTCAGGCTCTGGCTGATCGATGCGCAGAACATGGACCGCGCATTCAGCCCCGAGGAGACCCGCCGCATCCTCGACGAACCGCCCTACTGGAGCTTCTGCTGGGCCAGCGGCCTGGCGATGGCCCGCTACCTGGCCGAACACCCTGAATGGGTTCGGGGCAAGCGCGTGCTGGACTTCGGCGCAGGCTCCGGCATCGCCGGGATAGCCGCGGCGCGTGCAGGCGCTCTGGAAGTGGTAGCCTGCGACCTGGACCCGCTGGCCCTGGATGCCTGCCGGGCCAACGCCGCGCTCAACGGCGTGACGCTTGGCTACAGCAATGACTTCTTCGCCGAAGAGGACCGTTTCGACCTGATCCTGGTTGCCGATGTGCTCTATGACCGCGCCAACCTGCCGTTGCTCGACGCGTTCCTGGGCCGCGGCCGCCAGGCCTTGGTGGCCGACTCGCGGGTGCGCGACTTCAATCACCCACGCTATCGCCAGCTCGGCGTGCTCGAGGCCCTGACCCTGCCGGACCTGGCCGAGCCGCACGAATTCCGCCGGGTCAGCCTGTACCACGCCAGCCGCGAGCCTTTATAGTGGTGCCATTCACGGGTTTGCGAGAGTCGCGATGAGCCAAGCTCCTAGTAAAGATCTGCCGTACATCTTCGATGCCACCGATGCCAACTTCCAGCAACTGGTCATCGAAAATTCCTTCCACAAGCCGGTGCTGGTCGACTTCTGGGCCGAATGGTGCGCGCCGTGCAAGGCGCTGATGCCGCTGCTGGCCAAGATCGCCGAGGGCTACCAGGGCGAATTGCTGCTGGCCAAGATCAACTGCGACGTTGAACAACAGATCGTCGCCCAGTTCGGCATCCGCAGCCTGCCGACGGTGGTGCTGTTCAAGGACGGCCAACCGGTCGACGGTTTCGCCGGTGCCCAGCCCGAGTCGGCTATCCGCGCCATGCTCGAGCCCCATGTGCAAATGCCCGCGCCACCTGCAGCCGCACCGCTGGAGCAGGCCAAGGCACTGTTCGCCGAGAGCCGCTTCGCAGAAGCCGAGGCCATGCTCCAGGCGCTGCTCGGCGAAGACAACAGCAACGCCGAGGCGCTGATCTACTACGCACGCTGCCTGGCAGAACGGGGTGAGCTGGGTGAAGCCGAAGTGGTGCTCGACGCAGTCAAGACCGACGAACACAAGGCTGCCCTGGCAGGCGCCAAGGCCCAGCTGACCTTCCTGCGCCAGGCCGCCAGCCTGCCGGAGGCCGCCGAGCTCAAGAGCCGCCTGGCGCAGAACCCGCAGGACGACGAAGCCACCTACCAGTTGTGCATCCAGCAACTGGCGCGCCAACAGTACGAGGCAGCGCTGGACGGGTTGCTCAAGCTGTTCCAGCGTAACCGTGGCTACGAGAACGGCTTGCCGCAGAAGGCCTTGCTGCAGGTGTTCGAATTGCTGGGCAACGAGCATCCGCTAGTGAGCGTGTATCGGCGCAAGTTGTCGGCGGCGATGTTCTGAACCCTGCCGGCCCAATCGCTGGCAAGCCAGCTCCCACTGGTACCGCGGTGTCTCTAAAACAGCGCAGGACGGGTGGGAGCAACTGTCTTGAGTATAAGAAGCGCACCGATTCCTGGGGCCGCTACGCGCCCCTTTCGCGGCACAAGGCCGCTCCTACAGCACGATGTCAGCGCTGGCCAGGTAGACGTCACCCGACCCAGTGATACACCGGTGCATGCGCCCCGCTTTCCACCTTCACCTCACTGCTGTGCCGCAAGCGCACCAGCAACCGCTTGCCCGCCGCCGTACTACCGGCCAAACCTTCCAGCCGCTCCAGCAGTTCCGGCCCACTGACCTGCCCGGCCTGGCGCAACAGTTCGCGCGCCGCCAGCCATTGCCCATCGTCCTGGCGCGGCGTGGCGTCGGCCGTCGCTGCAGCCGCTTCGGCCACTGCTGGCACATCCAACTGACGCCCTAGCTGTGCCCACTCCGCAGGCTCCAACTCGATGGTCAGGTCCACCGGCCAATCACCGATCTGTCCGCGAATTCTCACCTTGTCACCCTCAAGTCCGAAATCATTGGCCGCTATGCTCTCATAATCCCCCTGTAGGAGCGGGCTCGTCCCGCGATGGGCCACCCCTGCCGACACCGCTACATGAAACCTGCACCAGGCCGCTGGCGAGCGCAAGAAAAGTTGTTATAACATTACGAACTTCGTATCCATCCGCCCAGGAGTGTTCCATGCGCCGCCTGTTCCTCGCCCTGCCCTTCGCCCTGCTGCCTTTGGCCATGGCCCAGGCCCAGCCCCATGACGATCACGACCATGACCACGCCCACGGCACCCTCGCCGCCCATGAACACGGTGCGGCCAAGCTCGATGTCGTGCTCGACGGCAACACCCTGGAACTGGCGCTGGACAGCCCTGCGATGAACCTGGTCGGTTTCGAACACGCCCCCGGCAGCGATGCCGACAAGGCCAAGGTCGCCGCCACACGCCAGCAGCTGGAGCAACCCCTGCAGCTGTTCGCCCTAGCCCAGGCCGCCGGCTGCAAGGAGGACGCCCAGGAGCTCGACAGCCCGCTGTTCGGCGAGGCCGGGCACGACGATGCGCATAGCGATGAACACGACCACGAGCACGGTCACGCCGACATCAATGCCCACTACCAGCTGACCTGTGCCACACCGGCCAAGCTCACCCAGGTCGACCTGACGCCGCTGTTCAAGGCTTTCCCGGCTACTCAGAAAATCACTGTGCAGGTTATCGGCCCGAACGGCCAGAAAGGCCTGCAAGCCACGCCCGGCAAGCCGTTGGTCGCCTTCTGAATGAGCCAGCCGTTGATCGATCTGCAGGGGCTGGTATTCGCCTGGCCCGGCCAGCCGCCATTGCTGGATATCCCCGCGTTTCGCCTGGAGGCTGGCGAAGCGCTGTTTCTCAAGGGCCCCAGCGGCAGTGGCAAGACCACTCTGCTGGGCCTGCTGGGCGGGGTGAACAAGCCGGGGCAAGGCAGCATCCGCCTGCTCGGCCAGGACCTTGCCGCTCTCGGACAAGGCGCCCGGGACCGCTTCCGGGTCGATCACACCGGCTATATCTTCCAACAGTTCAACCTGCTGCCGTTTCTCTCGGTGCGGGAGAACGTCGAGCTGCCCTGCCGCTTTTCACGTAGCCGCGCCGAACGCGCCCAGCAGCGTCATGGCAGCGTCGATCAGGCGGCCGCCCGACTACTCGCCCACCTGGGCCTGGATGACCCAGCCCTGCTCGCCCGCCGCGCCGACAGCCTGTCGATCGGCCAGCAGCAGCGTGTTGCGGCGGCCCGGGCCTTGATCGGCCAACCAGAGCTGGTGATCGCCGACGAGCCAACCTCCGCGCTCGACGCCGATACCCGCGAAGCGTTCATCGGCCTGCTGTTCGACGAATGCCGGGCAGCCGGCGCCAGCCTATTGTTCGTCAGCCACGACCAGAGCCTGGCGCCGCTGTTCGACCGTCACCTGTCCCTGGCCGAGCTCAATCGCGCGGTCAAGCCCCGGGAGGCCTGATGTACCTGCTCCGACTTGCCTTGGCCAGCCTGGCCAACCGTCGCTTCACTGCGTTCCTGACCGCCTTCGCCATCGCCCTGTCCGTGTGCCTGTTGCTGGCCGTGGAACGCGTGCGCACCGAGGCCCGTGCCAGCTTCGCCAGCACCATCAGCGGCACCGACCTGATCGTCGGCGCCCGCTCGGGCTCGGTGAACCTGCTGTTGTATTCGGTGTTCCGTATCGGCAATGCCACCAACAACATCCGCTGGGACAGCTTCGAGCACTACGCCAAGGACCCGCGGGTGAAATGGGCCATCCCGATTTCGCTGGGCGACTCCCATCGTGGCTACCGGGTGATGGGCACCACCGGCGAATATTTCAGCCATTACCAGTTCGGCCGCCGGCAACACCTGACCCTCAACCAGGGCCGTGCATTCGCCGACGACCCGTTCGAGGTGGTGCTCGGCGCCGAGGTGGCCGACGCGCTGCACTACAAGCTGGGCGACCGGCTGGTGCTGGCCCATGGCGTGGCGGCCATCAGCCTGGTCAAGCACGATGACAAGCCGTTCACCGTGGTCGGGATCCTCGCGCGCACCGGCACGCCGGTGGACCGCACCCTGCACATCAGCCTAGCGGGCATGGAGGCGATCCATGTCGACTGGCACAACGGCGTGCCAGCCCGTGGCGCCGGGCGTATCAGTGCTGAACAGGCGCGGGCGATGGACCTGCAGCCGGCCGCCATCACCGCCTTCATGCTCGGGCTGAACAGCAAGATCGCCACCTTCAGCCTGCAACGGGAAATCAACGAGTTCCGCAGCGAACCGTTGCTGGCGATCCTCCCCGGCGTCGCCCTGCAGGAGCTCTGGAGCCTGATGGGGACCGCCGAACAGGCGTTGTTCGTGGTGTCGCTGTTCGTGGTCCTGACCGGGCTGATCGGCATGCTCACGGCGATCCTCACCAGCCTCAACGAGCGTCGCCGGGAGATGGCCATCCTGCGCTCGGTGGGCGCACGGCCTTGGCATATCGCCGGGCTCCTGGTGCTGGAGGCGTTGGCCTTGGCCGTGGCCGGCATCGCAGCCGGGCTCGGCTTGCTGTACGGCGGCATCGCCCTAGCCCAAGGTTACGTCCAGGCCAACTATGGCCTCTACCTGCCACTGGCCTGGCCCAGCGCCCATGAGTGGACGCTGCTGGCCATCATTCTCGGCGCCGCGCTGCTCATGGGCAGCGTGCCGGCCTGGCGTGCCTATCGGCAGTCGCTGGCCGATGGTTTGTCCATTCACCTTTGAGCAACCTGCATGTTCCTATTCATGTCCCCCGTTACCGCCATCGCCGGCAAGCCGGCTCCCACCGATGCCGGGCAGACCCGAAGGGCGCCGGCTTGCCGGCGATGGCGGCCGAGCAGAATGGGGGTTCTGCAGGCCCTGCTGCTTTTGTCGCTGCTGTCACTGGCCTTGCCCCTGCTGGCCGCCGAACCCCGCACCCTGGACTGGCCCGCCCTGATTCCCGAAGGCGCACCGGTGGTGCCGGTGCAACAGGCACCGCTGCACGACCTTTCGCAACTGGGCAGTGCACTGGCCGAAGCCGCCCCCGCCGCGCGTCAGCAGGCGCCCGACGCACCGGTGGTCAAGGCGCTGGATGGCCAACAGGTCAAGCTGCCCGGCTACATCGTGCCGTTGGAGGTCAGCGAGGAAGGCCGCACCACCGAATTCCTGCTGGTACCCTACTACGGCGCCTGCATCCACGTACCACCACCGCCGTCGAACCAGATCGTGCATATCGTCAGCGAGATGGGCGTGCGCCTCGAAGACCTCTACCAGCCCTACTGGATCGAAGGCCGCATGCAGGTCAAAGCCACCCGCAGCGAACTGGCCGAGGCCGGTTACCAGATGGAAGCGGAGAAAATCTACGCTTATGAGCTGCAGTGAGAACTGTTTCCGCTTTGTGACACGGCTTCGTTGAGCTGAATCAAAAGTTGCGTTCGACTGGCTCCTTACCATTGGACTACTCGATTACTTACGTCCTTTGGGAGCTTCCATGAACAAGTCCTTGCTCGGCGCCTCGCTTATTGCCTTGGCGCTCGCAGCCCCTGTTGCCCACGCCCACCAGGCCGGTGACATCATCATGCGCGCCGGCGCCATCACCGTTGCGCCGAACGAAGACAGCAGCGACCTGAAGTTCGACGGCACCAAGGTGTCGGGCACCAAGGCGACCCTGGACAGCGACACCCAGCTGGGCCTGACCTTCGCCTACATGCTCACCGACCACATCGGCGTCGAACTGCTGGCCGCCACGCCGTTCAACCATACCGTGGCCGTCAAGGGCCTGGGCGGCGGCCTGGACGGCAAGCTGGCCGACATCAAGCAACTGCCGCCGACCCTGTCGCTGCAGTACTACCCGATGGCACCCTCGTCGAAGTTCCAGCCCTACGCGGGTGTCGGCATCAACTACACCACCTTCTTCGACGAAGACCTCAGCGGCGCACGCAAGCAGCAGGGCTTCAGCAACCTGAAGCTGCAAGACTCGGTCGGCCTGGCCGCGCAACTGGGCATGGACTACATGCTGACCGACAACCTGCTGGTCAACGCCTCGGTCTGGTACATCGACATCGACACCAAGGCTACCGTCGATGGCCCGACCGCACTGGGCTACAGCAAGACCAAGGTCGATGTGGACGTGGACCCGTGGGTCTACATGGTGGGCCTGGGCTACAAGTTCTGATGCCTTGCGCGATGGCGGCCGCGGTCGCCATCCAGCCCTACCGCAGCTTTACGCACGGCTCGCAGGCCTTGTAGGAGCGGCGGTGCGGCGGTCCGACTTGCCCCGCGATCAAGGGCGAAGCCCTTGCCAGACGCCGGTGATATCGGGTCCGACCCAATCGCGGGACAAGCCCGCTCCTACAGGGTCAGCGCGCTACCTGGGAAGTCAGGCTTTGCCCAACAACTTCGCCAGGCCTTCGACCATCGAAGTGGGCCGGGGGAATTCGAACCGCGCCAGCAAACGCGTGTTGTCCGCCCGTGAATGGCGGATATCGCCCGAACGCGCCGGGCCATGGCTGATCGGCGGCAAGCCACCAATGACCTTCGCCAGGGCCGTCAGCAGTTGGTTCAACGACGTGGCCTGGTTCAAGCCGATATTCACCGCCCCCTCCTCCACCTGCACCAGCTCCAGCGCCTGGACCATCACCTGGACCAAATCGCCCACATAGAGGAAATCGCGGGTCTGCTCGCCATCACCAAACACCGTGATCGGCTGGCCTTGGGTGGCACGCTCGCAGAAGATGCTGATCACACCCGAATAGGGCGAGGACGGATCCTGTCGTGGCCCAAAGATATTGAAGAAGCGGAACACCACCGGCTCCAGCCCATGCTGGCGACGGTAGAAGTCCAGGTATTGCTCGCTGGCCAGCTTGTCCACGGCGTAGGGCGTCAGCGGTGCCTTGGGGGTGTCCTCGACGATCGACTGGCCCTCGCCATTATTGCCGTACACCGCCGCGCTGGAGGCGAACAGCACGCGGCGCACACCATTGAGGCGCATGGCCTCGCAGACATTGAGTGTGCCGATGAAGTTGCTCTGGTGGGTACGCACCGGGTCTTCGACCGACGCTTGCACCGACGCGACCGCAGCCAGGTGCACCACGGCCCGGCAACCCTCGACGGCACGGTTGACCAAGGCGGCATCAGCGACATCGCCTTCGATCAACTCCAGGGCGGGATGCTCGAGCTGCAGGTTGGTGCGCTTGCCGGTAGACAGGTCGTCCAGTACCCGCACGGCATAGCCTTTGGCCAACAACGCATCGCACAGGTGGGAGCCAATGAAGCCGGCACCGCCGGTGATCAGGATGGGAGCATCAGCCATTTCGGTAGAATCGGTCCAGTAGAGGCGGCAAGCCGGCGCGCCAGGCACGGGGCTTGATACCGAAGGTATGAAGGATCTTCTTGCAGGCCAACACGGCGTTCTGCGGCTCCTCGGCGGCATCCGGACGCGCAGCATGGGCCTGGGGCGTGGGCGCCTGCACGGCCAGCTTCTGCCATTGCGCCGCCTCGGTGAGGATTGCCTGGCCCAAGGCCAGCGGCGTGGTCGCTTCGTTGCCGGCGTAGTGGTAGGTGCCCCACAGCGGCGCGTCGCAATCGAGCTGCTTGAGCACCGAGAGGATCACCCGGGCGGCGTCGTCCACTGGCGTGGGGTTGCCACGCCGATCGTCCGCCAGCAGCAGCTCCTGGGGTTGTTCGGCGCGGGTGAGGAAGCGCCCGAGCGCACCGTCGATGCTTTCGTCCAGCACCCAGCCGAAGCGCAACAGCACGTGCTGTGGGCATGCTGCCCGCACACTTTGCTCGATACGCCACAGAGCCTGGCCACGCAGCCCCAGCGGTACCGGCTCGTCCTTCTCGCTGTAGGCCGTGGCCCGCGAACCGTCGAACACGCGATAGCTGGAAGGCTGCACGAGGATGATCTGGTGGTGCTGGCACAACTCGGCCAAGCGCTCCACGGCCCGCTCTTGCAACGCCAGGCGCTGCTCGCTGACCGACTCGGCCTGGAACCAGTCGAAGTAATAAGCCAGGTTGACCACCACGTCGGGGCGATGGTCATCGAGCAACTGCGTGAGGCTGGCCGGCGTCCAGCCATTCTCCGGCGGGCGTGGCGCCAGGAACCCGATGTCCTCTTCGGCTCCGAGACGAATCAGCGCTTGCCCGAGGGCATTGCCACCACCCAACAGCATCAGGCGCATACGCATAGAGTCAGCAGATCCGAACAGGTTGAGGGAAAGAAGCGGACATTTTGCGGGTTCCTCTCGGGGAAGTCCAACCACAGCCTTACTGAATAGCTGTTATCGCTCGATCGTCGCAATAGCGGGTCACTCGATTTCGAACAGTCCGTTCTTGAGCGGCCCGACACTCAGTCGCTCTCGTACGTCGTCATCGATACGCGGGTCGTCCGGGCGATACAGCTTGACCTGGCGATAGGCATTGATGCGGTTGACCTCTTCCCCCAGGTACTCCCAGACCACGCGGGTACAGGCCGGGTTGCGCCGGTCGCCGCTGGAGACGCCGTTCTTCAGGCCGTTGAGGCGGGTAATGCGGCTCTTGAAGCTCGGGATGAGGATGGTCTGGCTCATTTCGTTGAAGGTCAGCGACTCGTAGTCGATGAGGAACATGCGGTCCTGTAGCTGGAAGGCTGCACCGAGGTAGCGACACCGGACTTCGGCATGCGGGTCGGTGGCCGTGGAGCGCTCCTGGCGCTCCAGGCGCTCGAACAGGAAACTGCCACGCTCCTCCCACAGGTGCACCAGCGACACGAGGATCGAACCTGGCACCGACATGCAGTTGGAGTATTCGAAGTAGTAGCCGCAATAACGCGACAGGTTGCCCGCCTGGGCATGCAACGGCTTGAACAGCTCGCTGATCGGGTCGTTCTGCGGCTCGGCCTGGGCCGACAGCGTGCGTGCACCGATCAGGCGGGCGAACTGTTCCGGCGGCAGGCCCAGTTCGTAGTCCTCCACGCCAAAGAAGTCGCCGATGCGCTTGAGGTTGTAAGCCGTCGGACGGCTCTGGCCGCTCAGGTACTTGTTGAACTGCGCGCGGTTGATCGACAGCTGCCGGCAAACCTCGGAAATAGAGCGGTAATGGCTGCAGGCCAATTTCAGGTTGATAGAGAAATGATCGCCCATGAGAAGGGTCCAGATGATGCGAGTGACGCCATTCTAGCATCAGGTCGCATCAAATCAGAGCAACCCGCGAAATTGTAACCGCAGTTGTCATGGCCAACCATGCGCGCCAATGAAAGCGGTGCGTCCCTGTCGCCCGCTGCTCTTTCCACGCGAACAATAAGAATCGAGGTCATTTTCCAATGCTCGAAGCACTCAACGATTTCCTTTCGGGGAAACTTCTCATCGTGCTGATCGTCGGACTCGGCGGTTATTTCACCATCCGCTCTCGGTTCGTCCAGTTCCGTCATTTCGGCCACATGTTCGGTGTTTTCAAGGAGTCCCTTCGCGGCCAGGCAGGCCAACTGAGCTCGTTCCAGGCCCTGATGCTGAGCCTGGCAGGCCGTGTCGGCGCGGGTAACATCGCCGGTGTCGGCATTGCCGTGACCCTCGGTGGCCCAGGCGCCGTGTTCTGGATGTGGGTCACCGCGCTGGTGGGCATGGCCAGCAGCTTCTTCGAATGTACCCTGGCCCAGGTCTACAAGCGCGCCGATGGCGACGGCCTGTACCGCGGCGGCCCGGCCTACTACATCCTGCACGGCCTGAAGCTCAAGAGCATGGCGATCGTGTTCTCGATCCTGCTGCTGGTCACCTA
Organism: Pseudomonas sp. p1(2021b); assembly: GCF_020151015.1. Lineage (NCBI taxonomy): Bacteria > Pseudomonadati > Pseudomonadota > Gammaproteobacteria > Pseudomonadales > Pseudomonadaceae > Pseudomonas > Pseudomonas sp. p1(2021b). The sequence goes on along the minus strand of NZ_CP083746.1, from coordinate 502,434 downwards.
CGGCTTCGCCTTCATCGGCGTGCAGTCGTACACCATGACCCACTCGCTGCAGAACGCCTTCGGCTTCGATCCAGGCACCACCGGTATCGTCCTCGCCGTACTGCTGGCCATCACCTTCATCGGCGGCATCAAGCGCATCGCGGCGGTGTCCGACCTGCTGGTCCCGGTCAAGACCCTGGCCTACATCGGTGTGACTCTGTACGTGATCGGCACCCAGATCGAACACGTGCCAGCCATGCTGGAAACCATCTTCAAGAGCGCCTTCGGCCTCGACCCGGCGTTCGGCGGCCTGCTCGGCAGCGCCATCGTCATGGGCGTGAAGCGTGGCGTGTTCGCCAACGAAGCAGGCTTGGGCAGCGCGCCGAACGTCGCCGCCGTGGCCGCCGTGAAGCACCCGGGTGCCCAGGGCGTGGTCCAGGCCTTCAGCGTATTCCTCGACACCTTCGTGATCTGCACCTGCACCGCGCTGCTGATCCTGCTGTCGGGCTTCTACACGCCTGGCTTCGAAGGTGACGGCATCGTCCTGACCCAGAACTCGCTGGCCGCCGTGGTCGGTGACTGGGGCCGCCTGTTCGTCAGCGTCGCGCTGTCGCTGTTCGTCTTCACTTGCATCCTCTACAACTACTACCTGGGCGAGAACAGCCTGCAGTTCCTCAGCCGCAACCGCGTCGTGCTGATGGTGTTCCGTGGCCTGGTGCTGGCACTGGTGATCTGGGGTTCGGTACAGAACCTGTCCACCGTGTTCGCCTTCGCCGACATCACCATGACCTGCCTGGCGTTCGTCAACCTGATCGCCCTGGCCCTGCTGTTCAAGACCGGCCTGCGGGTGATGCGCGACTACGACGACCAACGCCGTGCAGGCATCGAGCAACCGGTGTTCGATTCCAGCAAGTTCGCCGACCTGGACCTGGACCGCAACGCCTGGCCAGCCAACCCACAAGCTGACACAGCCGCTGACAAAGCCGCCGCCCAGGCCCAGCCGCAGCGCTGATATCCTCTCCTGCCCAGCCGCCCCGTCCGGGGCGGCTCTCTTCTCCGCTCATCGCTACGGAAGCTTTCCATGCGTGCAGTCAAGAATCTTCTCGTCCTCTACACCGGTGGCACCATCGGCATGCTGCAAACCCCTGAAGGCCTGGCCCCGGCCAGCGGCTTCGAGGCGCGGATGCGCGAATACCTGGCCTCGCAGGCCGACGCGCCAGGCCTGGCCTGGTCGCTGCGTGAGCTCGACCCGCTGATCGACAGCGCCAACATGCAGCAGGCCAACTGGCTGGCCATGCGCGACGCCATCGTCGAGGCGGTGGAGCGCGATGGCCATGACGGGGTGCTGGTGCTGCACGGCACCGACACCCTGGCCTACAGCGCGGCGGCGTTGTCGTTCCTGCTGCTGGGCCTGCCAGTGCCGGTAGTGCTGACCGGCTCCATGCTGCCGGCCGGCGCACCCGACAGCGATGCCTGGGGCAACCTGCTCGGTGCCCTGCACCTGTTCGAGCGCGGCCTGGAAAGTGGCGTGCAGTTGTATTTCCACGGCCAGTTGCTGCACGGCTGCCGAGCCTCGAAGCTGCGCAGCGAGGCGTTCGATGCCTTCGCGGTCCTGCCCCGTCACCGTGAAGGCGAGCGGGCAGCGGCGATTCCCCCCGCCCTCGCCTATCGTCAGCGGCGCGAGGCGGTGAAGCTCGCTGTGCTGCCGGTGGTGCCCGGATTACAGGCCAGTTTCGTGCAGGCATTGCTCGACACCGGCATCCAGGGCCTGGTGCTCGAATGCTATGGCAGCGGCACCGGCCCGTCCGATGACCAGGCCCTGCTCGATGCCTTGCACGATGCCCGCCAGGGCGGTGTGATGATCGTCGCGATCAGCCAGTGCCCGGAGGGCTCGGTGGTGTTCGATACCTATGCCGCAGGGAGCCGGTTGCGTGACACAGGGCTGGTCAGCGGCGGCGGAATGACCCGCGAGGCGGCGCTGGGCAAACTGTTCGCGCTGCTGGGCGCCGGACTCGATGTCCAGGCGGCAGAGCACTGGTTTGCCCTGGACCTGTGCGGCGAGCGCGCGTAGGAGCGGCCTTGTGCCGCGAACGGGGCGCGTAGCGGCCCCGGGATTTCAGCCTCCCACGCTGGGCTGACGAGGGCGCTGCGCCGCAGCGTCTCGTCAGCGAAGGCGTATTCCAATAGCGTTGTTCAAGGCGATAAACAGGCGTGCGGCCCAAGAGCGGGCGCGTATGGCTTGGATTTCTTCGAGGTTGGAGAAGGTGTAGCGCACGCCCTTGCGGCGTTCTTCTGCGCGGAGGTGGGCGAGGCCGGCTACAGTGCGCCAGATGCCGATTATTACAATTGTGGGCAATGCCATACAGATTATGAGCGTTACGGTAGGGTATTCATCCATGAGCGAGACGACAGCACCGCCGCCGAGGGTGCCCATGGCGGTCCAAACCGGGGGAACATAGGTTTCCTTGCGAGGCGCAACATGAACCCTGCCATCTCGAATCTCGTAGGGCACTGGCGAGATGTTCAGTCGGGATATCAGGAGATAACTGATCGCAGTAATCGCTAATAGTACGCCGACAAGTAAGGTCCCTATAGGCCACCCCTCTTTTTTGGGGGCCGTTGAAAGTATGCACGCCCCTGGGATGAAAAGAATCAAAAAGAATATCTGAAATAAAGAGTATGTGCAAAAGGCGCTATAACTATCACTAACATAGGCGCACTGACTTCTTGTCCAAAAAATAAGAAGCGACAACACTATGATGAGTGCTAACGGCCAGTCGCACATTAGATGGGCAAGGAATAGGCAGGCAATTTCAAATAGCATGCTGTAGCGGGTTAGCTTGAACACTTCATGAATCCCTGAGAATGGCATTTTACCAGTGTCCCTTGGTGAGCCCGTCTCCTAACTTTTTGTCGCCCCCATATTCGATGAATGCTTTCTGGGCCATTGTGCCGAGCAGGAAAGATATGCCAACGACAAGTACTAATGGCGCTGATCCAATAGCCGCAGCGGTCAATACGCTTGTAGCAAAGCCAACAACATTTGCGGGTTGGCTGTATGCAGATCGCTCGAAGAACTCACCCAGAGAATTGGAGTCCCTGGCATCGATAAGTGCTTGTGGGCCGAACGACAATAGGCCTCCTACCGCATTGCTCGAAATAATCTTCGCGAATCCCCTCGAACCATACGTCCGTGGATCAAGCCCTACGCGACTGTTCAGCAATCGTTGAGCCTGGTGAACCGGCATGTGGAGATTGTTCCCCACCCGCAACGACCTGACGTTGTAATAGGCCACCCCCTTCATCACCGGCACTTGGAACTTGAGAACGCCCCCCACGTGCACCAACGTGATCCGGCGCTGAAACGACTTGCGCGCCGAGCGGCTGCCAGCGCGCCCGCGCTCCGCGGCCCAGGCCTTGAGGTCTTTCTTCAGAGGTTCGGGCAGGTCCAGCAGGTCGATCAAGCGCTTGGTGTTCGACGCCGCATACACCAGGTGGATGACTGTGCCCAGCGTGCTGGGGAGGCTGGCGGGGGAGAACCAGAGCGGCCCTATGGTCGGGATCGACTCGGCGCGTTCGCGCAAGGCTTCGAGCTCTTGGACAGTATTCCGGCCAGCATTTTCGAGCCTGGCGAACAGGCTGAGCAGAAGTGTAAGCGACTCCTGGGCCTCGTCTGCCGACATCTCAGCGTCGGGCATCGCTAGCTCATTGGCCAGGAACATCGCTGCACTGTAGTCGTCGGTGTTATACCAGCCTTCGATGTCGATCAATGACGGGAAGGCTCGAGCGGCGACCAGTTCAGGCCAGGGCAATTCGCCTTTGCCGAGCAGGCCGCGGGGGTTTTCGCCCCAGGGGTTGGTGCGTGTGCAAAGCGGGGGTATGTAGTACATGGTCTGCATTCCTTACTGTGCATGAACGATTCATGCCTGCATCCTGCAGTAAGTGGGTAAGTGGCGTGCAGAAGAGTAAAAAAGAGCGAGGGGCTTCAGTCAATGAACTCGAAGGCGTTTTGGCTGGCTGATTTTTTATTAGGCATTTCGAAAAGTAGGAAGTTTATTTCTCCAGCTGTAGGAATATTCTTCTTAAATACATTACCAGCCTAACTTCCTTGACATGTTTGTGGGCATGATAATTGGACACAGTGTTAGGGATGATCGGGCGGGATCGGCCTGACGGTATGGCATGGCTGTTTTGGGGCTGCTGCGCAGCCCTTTCGCGGCACAAGGCCGCTCCTACAGAGGGTGCGCGTGTTGGGGTGAATGGCGGAAGGCAGCGGGAGTCGAACCTGCCCGGGAACGGCTGCCGTCCCCAACCGGGTTTGAAGCCCGGCCGCGCCACCGGGCGCGATTGCCTTCCTTGTAGTCAGTGCCTGGCCGGTTGCTGGGCCAAGGCGCTGTCGGCGCGGATGTAACGCTGGTCGGCGACCCTCCGGGTCAGGCCGAGGCGGTCGAAGTATTCGAGAATCTGTACGCTTCGCTTGCGACCGATGCCCAACATATCGCGAAACGCCGCGACCTGCACTATCGGTGTACTGGCCGAATGCTGCAATAGCATGTCGGCCATGCGCCGGATCGTCACCTCGGGGTAGAACAGATCGCGCACCACCTGGTGCACCAGACCCAGCCGAGCCAGCTTGCGCAGCAGCAGGCGCACTTCACCCTCGTCGCGTTTTTCCGCCGAGGCCAGGGTACGGACCCACGGCGGGTCATACAACCCTTCCAACAACGCCGGTTGCAGCCGCGCCCACAAGGCAGCGTCGGCTTCGCTCAATTGCACCTTGTGATTCGGCAGGTGCAGCCAGGGGCCGCTGCTGACGATATCGCCCGACGCCAGCAGCTCCTCCAGCAAGGTGACAAATGCCGGGCGCTCTACGGGCAAGGCGACGAAACGGCGCAGCCGGTCGCGGTCCGGGCCGAGCTGGTCCGGCTCCTGTTCATGGAAGTGCGCAAGCTGTGCGATTACCTGCTGCTTGAGTGCCTGCCAATGATGCCGGGCAAACAACAGCGGCCCCTGTTTCGTGGTAATGGTTTGCACGCCCTCGGGCAACTGCCAGCTTTCACGCAACCGATTGAACTGACGTTCCAGGCGCTGCGGGTCCAGCCCTCCCGGTGCCGCGTCCAGCATGGCAGGCAAGGCCTGCTCCAACTCCAGAGTTTCGCGCAACACCTGCAACTGGCGCAGGCGCGCGTCGCTACGCCGCTGGCGGCTGGGGGCGAAGGGGTCGAGTACCCGGCCACCACCCAGCGTGCGCTGGGCACGCTGGTCACGCAGCACCAGGCGGTCGCCATGCACCGCCTGCAAGGGTGCGTTGAGCAGCAGTTGGGCGAACGTCCTCTGGCCGGCCTTCAGTGTCTCGCCTTCGAGCAGCGCTACCCGCGCCGTGACATCCTGCGTGCCCAAATGCACATGCACGGCGCTGAAATGCTCGAAGGTGCGTGTTTCGCCCGGCAGCAGAGTGAGTTCAATGTCCACCCGCGTGCTTGGCGCATGCAGCCAGTCCGGCACCAGCCAGTCGCCGCGGTGGATCTGCTCCAGGGCCAGACGCTCGGAACTGATGTTCAAGGCCACTCGCTGACCGGCGTCGGCCACCAGTGCGGCCTGGTTCTGCGCATGCAGGCCGCGCACCCGTACCGCTTTGCCCGCCTTGCCCAGCAGCAGGTTGTCCCCGGCACTGACCCGCCCGGCCAGCGCCGTACCGGTGACCACGATACCCGCACCGGGCACGGCGAACGCCCGGTCCACCGCCAGCCGGAAGCCGCCCCGGGCGCTGCGCTGGCCCACGCGCGCCTCGGCCGCCAGCAAGGCCTGGCGCAACGCCTCGATGCCTTCGCCAGTGACGCTGGACAACGGAAACTGGGCCGCATCGGCATAAGGTCCGGGCGCCAGCAGGTCGCTCACTTCGGCCTGCACCTGGGCCACGCGCACCGGGTCGGCGCGGTCGCACTTGCTGATCGCTACCAGGGCCTGGGGAATGCCCAGCAGCTCGATGATCGCCAGGTGCTCGCGGGTCTGCGGCATCACGCCGTCGTCGGCGGCCACCACCAGCAGTACCAGGTCGATGCCATGGGCACCGGCCAGCATGTTATGGATGAAGCGCTCATGGCCCGGCACATCGATGAAACCGGTCAGCGGTCCCCCTTCGGCCAGGGCGGCGTAGCGATAGCCAAGGTCGATGGTCATGCCCCGGGCGCGCTCCTCCTGGCGATGGTCACCCGCCTGGCCGGTCAGGGCCTGGAGCAGCGCGGTCTTGCCATGGTCGATATGGCCGGCGGTGCCGACGATCATTGGGTCGGTCCCAACTGCAACTCAGGGAGCTGCGCCAGCCACTGGACCTCGTCATCCAGCTGGCGCAAGTCGAGCCACAGGGCATCATCGTCGATGCGCCCCAGCACCGGCACCGGCAAGGCGCGCAAGGCGCGTTCCAGTACGTGCAGGCTACGCCCGCGCAACTTCTTCGACACCTGCGGACGCAGGCACAACGCCGCACTGGGTAGGCGTGCCACCGGCTGGCTGCCGCTGCCGATCATGCCCAGCGCAGGCTCCACGCTGACAACCCATTGCGGCCCCAGGCGATTGGCCAATACGGGCGCCAGGCGCTCGGCCTGGGCAGCGATCTCGACTTGCGGGCGCGTCAGCAAGCGCAAGCTGGGCAGGCGCTCGGCCAGGCGATCAGGGTTGCGGTACAGCGCCAGCACCGCCTCCAGGGCAGCCAGGGTGATCTTGTCGACGCGCAGGGCACGCTTGAGCGGGTTCTTCTTGATCTTGGCGATCAGTTCCTTGCGCCCCACGATGATGCCGGCCTGGGGACCGCCGAGCAGTTTGTCGCCACTGAAGGTGACGATGTCGGCGCCGTCGGCCAGGGCCTGGCGCACCGTAGGTTCGGCCGGCAGGCCCCAGCGCGTGAGGTCGAGCAGGCTGCCGCTGCCCAGGTCTTCTAGCAACGGCAGGCCGTGGGCATGGGCGATGCTGGCCAGCTCGGCCGTGGCCACCTGGGTGGTGAAGCCCTGGATGCTGTAGTTGCTGCAGTGCACGCGCATCAGCAGACCTGTGCGCGGGTTGATCGCCCCTTGGTAGTCACGGGCATGGGTGCGATTGGTGGTGCCCACCTCATGCAGGCGCACACCGGCGCGGGCCATGATGTCCGGGATACGGAAGGCACCACCGATCTCGATCAGCTCGCCCCGGGAGATGATGCCCTCCTTGCGTGCGCCCAGGCTGTTGAGCGCCAGCAACACGGCAGCGGCATTGTTGTTGACCACGGTGACCGCTTCGGCGCCGGTGAGCTCGCGGATCAGGCCTTCGATCAGGTCATCGCGGTCGCCGCGCTTGCCGGTGGCCAGGTCGAACTCCAGGTTGAGCGGATAGCGGGCGGCGGTTTGCATGGCCTCGACAGCCTCTTCCGGCAGCAAGGCGCGGCCGAGGTTGGTGTGCAGCACGGTGCCGGTGAGATTGAAAACCCGGCGGACCTGGCTGCGCTGCTGGATGGCCAGGCGTTCGCCGGCGCGGCCATTGAGGACGTCCGGCGCCAGTTCGACAGCGCCCATCTGGCCAAGGCGGGCAGGCTCGCGCAGATCGTCGAGCAGTTGGCGCAAGGTGGCCAACACGGCGTCGCGACCATGCCGCTCGATCAGGGGCTCGCAGGTCGGGTGACGCAGCAGGGTATCGATAGAGGGCAGGCGTGGGGTGTCGCTAGCGGGGCTCGCGGGCATACGGTACTACCTTCAACTGATCCGTAGTCTGTTCCGGCTCTATCGCGGGACAAGCCCGCTCCCACAGGTCGGCGCATGCAGGACCTTGTGGGAGCTGACTTGCCAGCGATGGGCTCAACTCGATGTAGCAGTGTAGACCTTCACCCGCCACCCGGCGCGAGCATCAGGTTCGGTGCCAGCCGATGGAAGCCCTCTTCGTCCAGGCGCATGTCCAGTGCCAGGCTGGCCAGGTCGTCGGCCAAGGGCTCGGCGGCGCTGTCGTTCTCCAGGTAACACTGCTTGAGGTAGCTGTTGCAGCCCGGGCAGCACTCGGCACGCAGCGGCGCCTTGCCCGGCGCATGGCGGTCATCCTCGAGGTTGGTGTAGCGCAGGTCCTTGCTCGAGTCGCAGTACACGCACTTGACCCGCACCACATGCCACTCGCAGGCACACAGCGAACAGGCCAGGTAACGCAGACCATTGTGTTTGCCACGGTTACGCACTACCCCGGCCATGGCCGGCGAGCCACAGGCTGGGCACTGCGAAAGGCTGCCGCCAGGTTTGAGTTCAGGCTCCGGCAGGCTCAGCAACCAATGGCTCCATGCCGCCTGCAATGCAGCGCCAATGAAGGGCACCATGGCAGCTGGCACGGCATCATACTGGCCGCCGAGCAAGGCGATGGCCCAGCCCTTGCGCTGCGTTTGATCACTGTTGCCCAAGGTACGCACGGCATCGGCCAGCGCGCCGCTCGGCTCATCCTGGAAGTGCTCGAGCAGTGCGTCCAACCAAGGCAGCCAGGGCCCCTCGCGCACCAGGCTGTCGGCGGCCAGCGGCGGCAGGCCATGGCTCAGGCAGAGGCGCCGACGTTCCTCGGCCACCGGCATGGAGGTTGGCGGCTGCGCCAGCAAATACTGCTGGACACGACACAGCCGGGCGGCCAGCCGAAGGTAATCGCTCAAGGCGTGCCCCTCGGCCAGGTGTTCGAGCCGTTCGGCTCGCAACTGGAACAGCTCGGAGGATGGAAGATGCAGGAACGGCGGCGCAGTCGCCGCCGCCTCGATCTGCCCAGGTTCGAGAATCGTGCTCAAGCGGTCATCCTTCTTTTCTACCCGGGCTTGGCGGGGCCTTGTCGCCCGTCACGTCCCGGTACCACAGTTCATGATGCTTGCGCGCCCAGGCGCGGCTCACCGTGCCATGCAGCATCGCGCCTACCGAGCCCTTGATCCAGATGCCGGCGTAGATGTGCACGATGATGCTGAGGATCAGCACGAATGCTGCCAAGGCATGCAGCAAGGTGGCCAGGCGAATGGCGCCGATGTCGAAGTACTGGCTGAACCAGGCTCGCCAGATCACCACGCCACTGACCAGCAACACGAGCATGCACAACAGCAAGGTCCAGAACAGCAGCTTCTGCCCGGCGTTGTACTTGCCGATCGGTGGCACGCCCTCTTCCTTGTTCAGCATCACCCGGTCGATACGGCGCAGCCATAGGCGGTCGTTTGCAGTGATGAAGTTGGCGCGCCAGAAACGCAGCACCAGGCCGAGGAAGAACACGAACATCGCCACCCCGAGGAACGGATGCAGGATGCGTGTCCACGGCCCGCCGCCAAACAGGTGGCTGAGCCAGAACAGTGCCGGATGGAACAGCGCCAGCCCCGACAACCCGGCCATCACGAACAGGATCGCGACGATCCAGTGGTTGCTTCGCTCGTTGGCGTTGTAGCGCACGATAGGTTTGTGGTCGCTCATGGCCGTGGCTCCCCTTGCCCACCGGGCTTGGTCGGGTCATAGACATGGACCGACGGGTCCACTTGGTGCACGCCGTCTTCGCCCGTGGTCGGATGCTCCTGCTCCTCGACCCGCTGTGGGCCGACCCGCACGTAGTGGAAGAACCCGGCCAGCACCGCCGCCCCCATGGCCAGCAGCGCCAGCGGCTTGCTGATGCCCTTCCACAACCCCACCAGGGGGCTGATCACCGGCTGGTCGGGCAAGCCTGCATACAGCTTGGGCGTGTCGGCATGGTGCAACACGTACATCACGTGGGTACCGCCGACGCCGTCCGGGTCGTACAACCCGGCGTTGTCGTAGCCACGGGACTTGAGGTCGACGATGCGCTCGGCGGCATGCACCTTCATCTCGTCCTTGCTGCCGAAGACGATCGCCCCGGTCGGGCAGGTCTTCACACAGGCCGGCTCCAGGCCCACGGCCACGCGGTCGGAACACAGGCTGCACTTGTAGGCTTTGTGGTCCTTCTGCGAGATGCGCGGGATGTTGAACGGGCACCCGGTGATGCAGTAGCCACAGCCGATGCAGTGGTCCTGGTTGAAGTCGACGATGCCGTTGGCGTGCTTGATGATCGCCCCCGGGCTCGGGCACGCCTTCAGGCACCCTGGCTCGGCGCAATGCATGCAACCATCCTTGCGGATCAGCCATTCCAGGTTGCCATCGTCGCGCTCGTGCTCAGTGAAGCGCATCAAGGTCCAGGTATCGGCAGTCAGATCCTGGGGATTGTCGTAGGTGCCATGGTTGTGGCCGACCTCGTCACGCAGTTCGTTCCACTCCGAGCACGCCACCTGGCAGGCCTTGCAGCCGATGCACTTGGTGGTGTCGATCAGCTTGGCCACTTCCTGCTGCTGGCGTACCGAAGGCGGTACGGTCGTGGTGGCCGAGCGGGCGATGATGTCTTGCTGGGCCATTTAGATTTTCTCCACGTTGACGAGGAACGACTTGGACTCCGGCGTCTGGGTGTTGCCATCGCCCAGGAACGGCACCAGGGTGTTGGTCAAATAGCCATGCCGGGTGATGCCGGTGAAGCCCCAGTGCAACGGGATACCCACGTGGTGCACGGTCTGGTTGTTGACCTTCAGCGGACGGATCCGCTTGGTCACCACCGCCACCGCCTCGATATGCCCTCGCTTGGAGCTCACCCGCACCCGATCGCCCGCCTTGATGCCCTTCTCATTAGCCAGCGCCTCACCGATTTCGACGAACTGCTCGGGCTGGGCAATGGCGTTGAGGCGGCAATGCTTGCTCCAGAAGTGGAAGTGCTCGGTCAGCCGGTAGGTGGTTGCCGCATAGGGGAACTGGTCGGCCTTGCCGAGGGTATCCCACACCGAGTCGAAGACCCGCCCGGCCGGGTTACTGGTGGCCTTCTTGTTCTGCGGGTTCAGCGGGTTGATGCCGATGGGCGTTTCGAACGGCTCGTAGTGTTCGGGGAACGGCCCCTCGGCCATCTTGTCGATGGCGAAGAACCGCGCCACACCTTCGGGGTTCATGATGAACGGATTCATCCCGGCTTCCGGCGGCGAGTCGACCTTGAAGTCAGGCACGTCGGTACCGGTCCAGGCCTTGCCGTTCCACCACACCAGGCGCTTCTTCTCCGGCTCCCAGGGTTTGCCCTGCGGGTCGCTGGAGGCACGGTTGTAGAGGATGCGCCGGTTGGCAGGCCACGCCCAGGCCCAGTTCTGCACCTGATGCATGCCGTAAGGGTCGCTGTTGTCGCGCCGGGCCATCTGGTTGCCCTGTTCGGTCCAGCAACCCGAGAAGATCCAGCAACCGGACGCGGTACTGCCATCGTCTTTAAGCTGGCCGAAGCCAGAGAGCTGCTGGCCTGCCTTGAGGGTGGTACCGGCCGCATCGACCTGGTCGGTGATCGCCCAGCCGTTCATTTCCTTGGCCAGCTCCTCCGGGGAAGGCTCTTCAGGAATCTTGTACGGCCAGCTGATATTGAGCATCGGGTCGGGGTAGGCACCGCCCTCGGTCTTGTAGCGATGGCGCAGGCGCAGGAACAGCTCGCTCATGATCTGCACGTCGGTGCGGGTCTCGCCCGGGCCGTCGGCGCCTTTCCAGTGCCATTGCAACCAGCGGCTGCTGTTGACCAGCGAGCCATCTTCCTCGGCGAAGCAGGTGGTGGGCAGGCGGAACACCTCGGTCTGGATATTGGCCGTGTCGACGTCGTTGAACGGGCCAGCGTTGCGCCAGAACTCGGAGGTTTCGGTGGCCAGCGGGTCCATGATCACCAGCCACTTGAGCTTGGCCAGCGCGGCGGTGACGCGGTTCTTGTCCGGCAACGCAGCGATGGGGTTGAAGCCCTGGCACATATAGCCGTTGACCTTGCCCTGCCCCATCATCTCGAACATGCGCAGCACGTCGTAGGAGCCGACATCCAGCTTGGGCAGCCACTCATAGCCCCAGTCGTTCTCTGCGGTGGCGTTGGCGCCATACCAGGCCTTCATCAGGCTGACGTGGAATTTGCCGTAGTTCTGCCAGTAGGACAGCTGCCCTGGGCGCAGCGGTTTGGATGCGCGTTTGTCGATGTACGTGGCGTAGTCCTGCTCGGCATCGCCGGGCAGGGTCAGGTAGCCAGGCAACGAGTTGGACAGCAGCCCCAGGTCGGTCAGGCCCTGGATGTTGGAGTGGCCGCGCAGCGCGTTGACCCCGCCACCCGGCATGCCGACGTTGCCCAGCAGCAACTGGACCATGGCCGCACTGCGGATGATCTGCGCACCAATCGAGTGCTGCGTCCAGCCGAGCGCATAAAGGATCGTCATGGTCTTGCCCGGTTGCGAGCAGGTGGCGATCTCTTCCCAGATCTTCATCATGGCGTCCTGGGGCATGCCACAGGTCATGCTCGCCACTTCCGGGGTGTAGCGGCTGTAGTGCTGCTTCATCAGCTGGAAGACGCAGCGCGGGTGCTGCAGGGTCGGGTCGACCTTGGCGAAGCCGTCTTCGCCGAGTTCATAGCCCCAGCCAGACTTGTCGGCATAGATACGCTTGTCCGCGTCGTAGCCGCTGAACAGCCCATCTTCGAAGCCATAGCCTTCGTTGACGATGAACGACACGTCGGTGTAGTTGCGCACGTACTCGTGCTGGATCTTGTCGTTGCTCAGCAGGTAATTGATCAGCCCGCCCATGAAGGCGATGTCGGTACCGGTACGGATCGGCGCATAGTAGTCCGCCACCGAGGCGGTACGCGTGAACCGCGGGTCGACCACGATCAGCCGCGCCTTGTTGTGCGCCTTGGCCTCGGTCACCCACTTGAAGCCGCACGGGTGCGCTTCTGCTGCGTTGCCACCCATCACCAGGACCAGGTTCGCGTTGGCGATATCAGACCAGTGATTGGTCATGGCGCCACGGCCATACGTCGGGGCAAGACTTGCCACCGTCGGGCCGTGTCAGACACGCGCTTGGTTATCGAACCCCAGTACGCCCAGCGAACGGACCACCTTGTGCGTCAGGTAGCCGGCCTCGCTGGAGGCGGCTGACGCGGCGAGGAAGCCCACGGTGAGCCAGCGGTTGACCGTCTGGCCCTGATCGTTCTTCTCGATGAAATTGGCGTCGCGGTCCTTCTTCATCAGGTCGGCGATGCGATCGAGCGCCTCGTCCCAGCTGACCCGGGTCCATTCCTTGCTGCCTGGCTTGCGCACTTCGGGGTACTGCAGGCGGTTGGGGCTGTGGATAAAGTCCAACAGGCCGGCGCCCTTAGGGCACAGAGTGCCACGGTTGACCGGGTGATCCGCATCGCCCTCGATGTGGATGATGTTCTGCTTGACGTTCTTGCCCGCGTCGCCCTGGCTGTACATGATCAGGCCGCAGCCGACCGAGCAGTAGGGGCAGGTGTTGCGGGTCTCTTTGGTGTGCGCCAGCTTGAAGTGGCGCACCTGCTCGGCGAACGCAGGCGTAGGGGCCATGCCCAACGCCGCAAGGCTCGAGCCTCCAAGGCCGACAGCGGCGACCTTGAAGAACTGCCGACGGTTGAGGTCCATCGTGCACTCCTGATCAGGTTCTGGGCGCCTGGAACGTGCCGGCGCCTCTAGGACTCACGGTAGTGGCCATCGGGATGGCCACCAACCTGTAACTCTAGTCAAGAATCAGGAATGTGCGATGACATGGGTCAGGCATGAAGCAATCACGGGGCAAGCCCGCACCTACAAGGGGGTGCCTGTAGGTGCGGGCTTGCCCCGCGATGGGCTGTGTAACAGCCCCAACCATTACCGCAGATAGCTCAGGACCGGCGTAGTTCGAGGCCCTGGCGCTGGTCAGAACGGAATATCGTCATCGAAGCTGTCGAAGTCGGCCGCTGGCTGCGGTGCTGGCTGCTGCGGTGCGGGGCGCTGCGGGGCTTGCTGCGGACGCGGCGCCTGCTGGCGAGGGGCCTGGTTGTACTGCTGCTGGCCGCCCTGGTTGTAGTTGCCGCCACCCTGGTTGTACGGATCACCGCCCTGCTGATTCTGCGGACGACCGCCGAGCAACTGCATGGTGCCGTTGATGTCGACGATGATTTCGGTGGTGTAGCGCTTGATGCCGTCTTTTTCCCACTCGCGGGTCTGCAGCTTGCCTTCGATGTAGCACTGCGAACCTTTGCGCAGGTACTCGCCGGCGATCTCGGCGACCTTGCCGAACAGGGCCACGCGGTGCCATTCGGTACGCTCGACCTTCTGGCCGGACTGCTTGTCGGTCCATTGCTCGCTGGTGGCCAGGCTCAGGTTGGTCACGGCGTTACCGTTGGGCAGGTAGCGGACTTCGGGATCCTGACCGCAGGTGCCGACCAGAATGACTTTGTTAACCCCACGGGCCATAACGTTCTCCTAGGCTTCGCACGCCGAAGAGGCTGGGTTCACCAGACGCTCGAGGGTCGCACGGTCCAAAATTTTCGTATCCAGTTTGATATAGATGGCGGCTTCTTCTGCCACCACCACGGCGTCGGTCACACCCGGCACGGCCAACAGTCGCTCGGTCAAGCCGGCTTCCCGGAGACCTTCCGGCGTCAGCGGCATGCGCAGGCTGGTCACGTACGGCGGCTCGTTCATGCTCAAGGCAGTCACCAGCCACACGGCACACAGCCCTGCGCAACCGAGGAACACCATGCCCAGGCCACCGTGCTGGAACAACCAGCCACCGATGATTCCTCCCAGGGCGGCACCCAGGAACTGGCTGGTGGAATAAACCCCCATGGCCGTCCCCTTGCCGCCTGCGGGCGACACTTTGCTCACCAGAGAAGGCAGCGATGCCTCCAGCAGGTTGAATGCCGTAAAGAATACCACGGTGCCGGTCACCAGTCCGCGCAAGTTGTCAGCCCATTGCCAGAAGAACAGCTCGACCACCATCAGCACGCCGACAGCGCCGATCAACACGCGCTTCATCTTGCGCTTCTTCTCGCCATAGATGATGAACGGGATCATTGCAAAAAATGAGACGAGCAAGGCGGTCAGGTATACCCACCAGTGTTGCTCCTTCGGCAGGCCGCCGCGCTCGACGAAGGCCAGGGGCAACGCAACGAAGCTGGCCATGAGGATGGCATGCAGGACGAAAATGCCCACGTCCAGGCGCAGAAGGTCCGGATGACGCAGGGTCGGGCCCAGGGCCTGGCGCGCCACACCGGACTCGCGGTGCTGCAGGGCCTTGTGGCCGCTGGGCACGACGAAGGCGATGAGGGCGATGCCGACGAGGGCAAGTCCTGCAGTGGCGAGGAACAATCCTGACAAGCCAAAGGCACGGGTCAACAATGGCCCAATAACCATGGCCACGGCGAACGACAGACCGATGCTCATGCCGATCATGGCCATGGCCTTGGTGCGGTGCTGCTCGCGGGTCAGGTCGGAAAGCAATGCCATGACGGCCGCCGAAATGGCCCCTGCACCTTGCAGGATGCGCCCGGCGATCACACCCCAGATCGAGTCAGCCTGCGCCGCCAGCAGGCTGCCGAGGGCGAACACCACCAGGCCCAGGTAGATCACCGGGCGGCGCCCGATGCGATCGGAAATCACCCCGAACGGAATCTGCAGCACGGCCTGGGTCAGGCCGTAGGCACCGATGGCCAGGCCGATCAGCGCAGGGGTCGCGCCGGCCAGGTCCATGCCATAGGTCGCCAGCACCGGCAGGACCATGAACATGCCCAGCATACGAAAGGCAAAGACCAGGGCCAGGCCGCTTGCGGCGCGGGTTTCGCTGCCACTCATGCGCTCGTTGTGGGTGTCGTGCATGGAATAACCTCGTGTGAACCGGCGGCGATTCTATCAGTCCGACAGCGTAACAGCATCCACGCGACGCTTTGCCGCGTACTGGCAGCGCGCCTTATACTCCCTTGTTTATGCCCGCCGAGCGAGGCCGCAGTGGACAAGATCCTGATCCGTGGGGCACGCACCCACAACCTGAAGAACATCGACCTGACCCTGCCTCGGGACAAACTGATCGTGATCACCGGCCTGTCCGGTTCCGGCAAGTCGTCCCTGGCGTTCGACACCTTGTACGCCGAGGGGCAGCGCCGCTATGTGGAGTCCTTGTCGGCCTATGCCCGGCAGTTCCTGTCCATGATGGAAAAGCCCGACGTGGACACCATCGAAGGCCTGTCGCCGGCCATCTCCATCGAGCAGAAATCCACCTCGCACAACCCCCGCTCCACCGTCGGCACCATCACCGAAATCTACGACTACCTGCGCCTGCTCTACGCCCGCGTCGGCACGCCACGCTGTCCGGACCACGACATCCCGCTGGAGGCGCAAACGATCAGCCAGATGGTCGATCTGGTGCTTGCCCAGCCCGAAGGCAGCAAGCTGATGCTGCTCGCGCCGGTAGTACGTGAACGCAAGGGCGAGCACTTGGCGGTGTTCGACGAACTGCGCGCCCAGGGCTTCGTACGCGCCCGGGTCAACGGCAAGTTGTACGAGCTCGACGAACTGCCCAAGCTGGACAAACAGAAGAAGCACAGCATCGATGTGGTGGTGGACCGCTTCAAGGTCCGCGAAGACTTGCAGCAGCGATTGGCCGAGTCCTTCGAGACAGCCCTGAAGCTGGCCGACGGTATCGCCCTGGTTGCGCCGATGGACGACGAGGTCGGCGAGGAGATGATCTTCTCCGCCCGTTTCGCCTGCCCGGTGTGCGGCCATGCCATCAGCGAACTCGAGCCTAAGCTGTTCTCCTTCAACAACCCGGCCGGTGCCTGCCCGACCTGCGACGGCCTGGGCGTGAAGCAGTTCTTCGACACCAAGCGCCTGGTCAACAACGAGCTGACCCTGGCCGAGGGCGCCATACGCGGCTGGGACCGGCGCAACGTCTATTACTTCCAGATGCTCGGCTCGCTGGCCTCGCACTATGGCTTCAGCCTGGAGCTGCCGTTCGGCGAGCTGTCGGCCGAACACCAGAAGGTGATCCTGCACGGCAGCGGCAAACAGAGCGTCGACTTCAAGTACCTCAACGACCGTGGCGACATCGTCAAGCGTTCGCACCCCTTCGAGGGCATCGTGCCCAACCTGGAGCGACGCTACCGCGAGACCGAGTCCGCCACTGTGCGCGAGGAGCTGGCCAAGTACCTCGGTACCCAGCCCTGCCCGGACTGCCGCGGCACCCGCCTGCGTCGCGAAGCGCGTCACGTCTGGGTAGGCGAGAAAACCCTGCCGGCGGTCACCAACCTGCCGATCGGCGAAGCCAGCGACTATTTCAGCGACCTGACCCTGACCGGCCGGCGCGGCGAGATCGCGGCGAAAATCCTCAAGGAGATCTGCGAGCGCCTGCAATTCCTGGTCAATGTCGGCCTGGACTACCTGACCCTGGACCGCAGCGCCGAGACCCTGTCTGGCGGCGAAGCCCAGCGCATCCGCCTGGCCAGCCAGATCGGCGCCGGCCTGGTGGGCGTCATGTACATTCTCGACGAACCGTCCATTGGTCTGCACCAGCGGGACAACGACCGCTTGCTGGCGACCCTGAACCACCTGCGCGACCTGGGCAACACGGTGATCGTGGTGGAGCACGACGAGGATGCCATTCGCCTGGCCGACTACGTGGTCGACATTGGCCCGGGCGCAGGTGTGCACGGCGGCCAGATCGTCGCCGAGGGCTCACCGGAAGAGGTGATGGCCCACCCCGACTCGCTCACCGGCAAGTACCTCTCCGGACGCAAGAAGATCGTCGTGCCGGCCAAGCGAACCCCACGCAACAAGAAGCTCGCGCTCAAGCTCAAGGGCGCCCGTGGCAACAACCTGCAGAACGTCGACCTGGAAGTACCGATCGGCCTGCTGACATGCGTCACGGGGGTGTCCGGCTCAGGCAAGTCGACGCTGATCAACAATACCCTGTTCCCCCTGGCCGCCACCGCGCTCAACGGTGCCAGCAGCCTGGAGGCGGCGCCGCACAACAGCCTGGACGGCCTGCAGCACCTGGACAAGGTGGTCGACATCGACCAGAGCCCGATCGGCCGCACACCGCGCTCCAACCCGGCAACCTACACCGGCATCTTCACGCCGATCCGCGAACTGTTCGCCGGCGTGCCAGAGTCGCGCGCACGGGGCTACGGCCCGGGGCGTTTCTCGTTCAACGTCAAGGGTGGGCGCTGCGAGGCGTGCCAGGGCGATGGCCTGATCAAGGTGGAGATGCACTTCCTGCCGGATATCTACGTGCCCTGCGATGTGTGCAAGAGCAAGCGCTACAACCGCGAGACCCTGGAGATCAAGTACAAGGGCAAGAACATCCACGAGGTGCTGGAAATGACCATCGAGGATGCCCGGGCGTTCTTCGATGCGGTACCGGCCCTGGCGCGCAAGCTGCAGACACTGATGGACGTGGGCCTGTCCTACATCAAGCTGGGGCAGTCGGCCACGACACTGTCAGGCGGCGAGGCGCAGCGGGTCAAGTTGTCTCGCGAACTGTCCAAGCGCGATACCGGCAAGACGCTGTATATCCTCGATGAGCCGACTACCGGCCTGCATTTCGCCGATATCCAGCAACTGTTGGATGTACTGCATCGCCTGCGCGACCACGGCAATACCGTGGTGGTGATCGAGCATAACCTGGACGTGATCAAGACGGCCGACTGGCTGGTGGACCTGGGGCCGGAAGGTGGCTCCAAAGGTGGCCAGATCATTGCCTGTGGTACCCCGGAGGAGTTGGCCGAGATGAAGCAGTCCTACACCGGGCATTACCTCAAGCCGCTGCTGGAGCGGGACCGGGCCTGAGGATGGGGGCGCTTTGCGCCCCTTTCGCGGCACAAGGCCGCTCCTACAGGGCAGCGGAGAGTTACGCTGTCCTGTAGGAGCGGCCTTGTGCCGCGAAAGGGCTGCAGAGCAGCCCCAGCTTTTACATCTGCGACTGCAGGTAGTTCTCCAGGCCGATCGCCTTGATCAACCCCTGCTGCTTCTCCAGCCAGTAGGTGTGGTCTTCCTCAGTATCGGCCAACTGCGCACGCAGGATGTCGCGGCTGACGTAATCCTTGTGCAACTCGCACAACTCGATGCCTTTGCACAATGCCGCACGCACCTTGTACTCGAGCTTGAGGTCGGCCTCGATCATCTCGGGCACGGTGCTGCCCACTTCCAGATCATCGGCGCGCATGTCCGGCGTGCCTTCGAGCATGAGGATACGGCGCATCAGGGCGTCGGCGTGCTGGGTCTCTTCTTCCATCTCGTGGTTGATACGTTCGTAGAGCTTGGACAGGCCCCAGTCTTCGTACATGCGCGAATGGATGAAGTATTGGTCGCGTGCTGCCAGTTCGCCCTTCAGCAACGTGACGAGGTAGTTGATTACGTCCGGGTGACCTTGCATCGCCCTGCTTCTCCCTGTGAATACGTCAATGCCAATAGTGTGAACCAGCTTTGCCTCGCGGTCACGGAGAAAGGCGCAATTAGAAGTAAAAAATCGGCTAAACAGTAGTGATATTCATTGAAAAACCGCCCAAATGAGGGCGGTTCTTCTTTTCACTTCGACTTAGGCGAAATTCACGCCCAGCGCCTTGGCGACACCTTCGCCATAGGCCGGGTCAGCCTTGAAGAAGTACTGCAACTGGCGTTGCACCACATCCATGCTGACCCCAGCCATCGCGGCGGCGATATTGCTGATGAGCAAGGCTTGCTGCTCGGCATTCATCAGCCGGAACAACGCACCGGCATGGCTGAAGTAGTCGTTGTCTTCGCGATGATCGTAGCGGTCGGCAGCGCCTTGCAGGGCCAGGGCTGGCTCGGCATGGCGCGGCGACTGCTTGGGCGCGTCGCTGTAGCTGTTTGGCTCGTAGTTCGGGGCGCTGCCGTAGGTGCCGGACGCCATCGCACCATCGCGCTGATAGCTGTGCACCGGGCAGCGTGGGGCATTCACCGGCAACTGCTGGTGATTGGTGCCGACACGGTAGCGGTGGGCGTCAGCGTAGGCGAATACCCGACCTTGCAACATCCGGTCCGGCGACAGGCCAACACCCGGTACCATGTTGCTCGGGCCGAAGGCCGCCTGCTCGACTTCGGCGAAGTAGTTGAGCGGGTTGCGGTTGAGCTCCAATACACCGACCTCGATCAGCGGGTACTCCTTCTGCGACCAGGTCTTAGTCACGTCGAAGGGGTTTTCCGCACGGCCAGCGGCTTCGGCCTCGCTCATCACCTGGATGCACACGGTCCAACGCGGGTAGTCGCCACGCTCGATGGCCTCGAACAGATCACGCTGGGCGTAGTCCGGGTCGGTACCTGCCAGACGGGCCGCTTCGGCGGGTGCGAGGTTCTTGATGCCCTGCTGGGTCTTGAAGTGCCATTTGACCCAGGTGCGCTCGCCCTTGGCGTTGATCAGGCTGTAGGTGTGACTGCCGAAGCCGTGCATATGCCGATAGCCATCCGGGATGCCACGGTCGGAGAACAGAATCGTGACCTGGTGCAGCGCTTCAGGGGAATGGGACCAGAAATCCCACATCATCTGGGCGTTCTTCAGGTTGGACTGCGGGTGGCGTTTCTGGGTATGGATGAAGTCCGGGAACTTGAGCGGATCGCGGATGAAGAACACCGGCGTGTTGTTGCCCACGATGTCCCAGTTGCCTTCCTCGGTGTAGAACTTGACTGCGAAACCGCGCGGGTCACGCTCGGTATCGGCCGAGCCTCGCTCACCACCGACCGTGGAGAAACGCAGGAAGGTCTCGGTTTGCTTGCCGATGGTGTCGAACAGCTTGGCGCTGGTGTACTGGGAAATGTCATGGGTAACGGTGAAGGTGCCATAGGCGCCCGACCCCTTGGCATGCACCCGGCGCTCAGGAATGTTCTCACGGTTGAAATGGGCGAGCTTCTCGATCAGATGAAAGTCGTCGAGCAGCAGCGGGCCACGTGGGCCTGCCGAACGGGAGTTCTGGTTGTCGGCTACTGGGGCACCGCTGGCGGTGGTGAGAATCTTGCTCATGGGCTCTCCTTATCAGTCTAGGGCTGCCGCTGTATCGGCGTGCTGACAAGTATGGTCGAGCCTGGTTACAACAACTAATTCATTGAATTATTAGAATCGATAGAAAATAGCAATTCACACAAGCACAAAAAACCGGGCACGAGGCCCGGTTTCTTGTAGCAGACAGACGTCTTACTCGGCAGCTTCTACAGCACCACCGACCGGACGATCAACCAGCTCGACATACGCCATAGGCGCGTTGTCGCCAGCGCGGAAACCGCACTTCAGGATACGCAGGTAGCCGCCCTGACGGGTGGCGTAGCGCTTGCCCAGGTCGTTGAACAGCTTGCCGACGGCAGCTTTCGAACGGGTACGGTCGAAAGCCAGGCGACGGTTAGCGACGCTGTCTTCCTTGGCCAGGGTGATCAGCGGCTCGGCAACGCGGCGCAGTTCCTTGGCTTTCGGCAGGGTGGTTTTGATCAGCTCGTGCTCAATCAGCGACACAGCCATGTTCTGGAACATAGCCTTGCGGTGAGAGCTGGTACGGCTCAGGTGACGTCCACTTTTACGATGACGCATGATTCATTCCTTACCAAACACTACGTTCGGTGATTACGACGATCAGGCGGTCGCCTTGTCGTCTTTCTTAAGACTTGCAGGCGGCCAGTTGTCGAGGCGCATGCCGAGAGACAGACCACGGGAGGCCAGGACGTCCTTGATTTCAGTCAGGGACTTCTTGCCCAGGTTCGGAGTCTTCAACAACTCTACTTCGGTACGCTGAATCAGGTCGCCGATGTAGTAGATGTTCTCCGCCTTGAGGCAGTTGGCCGAACGTACGGTCAGTTCCAGATCGTCAACCGGACGCAGCAGGATCGGATCGATCTCGTCTTCCTGCTCGACTACAACAGGCTCGCTGTCACCTTTGAGGTCGACGAACGCGGCCAGCTGCTGCTGCAGGATGGTCGCGGCACGACGGATGGCCTCTTCAGGGTCCAGGGTACCGTTGGTTTCCAGGTCGATGACCAGCTTGTCCAGGTTGGTACGCTGTTCAACACGGGCGTTCTCGACCACGTAGGCGATACGACGCACCGGGCTGAACGAAGCGTCCAACTGCAGACGGCCGATGCTGCGGCTTTCGTCTTCGTCGGTTTGACGGGAGTCGGCCGGCTCGTAACCGCGACCACGAGCTACGGTGAGCTTCATGTTCAGGGCGCCGTTGGACGCCAGGTTCGCGATTACGTGATCGGGATTGACGATCTCGACATCGTGATCCAGCTGAATATCGGCAGCGGTAACCACCCCCGAACCCTTTTTCGACAAGGTCAGCGTAACTTCGTCACGACCGTGCAGCTTGATGGCCAGGCCTTTGAGGTTCAACAGGATTTCAATGACGTCTTCCTGTACACCTTCGATCGCGGAGTACTCGTGGAGTACGCCGTCGATCTCGGCCTCGACTACTGCACAGCCAGGCATGGAGGACAACAGGATGCGACGCAGCGCGTTGCCCAGGGTATGGCCGAAACCACGCTCGAGAGGCTCGAGCGTGATCTTGGCGCGGGTCGGACTGACAACCTGCACATCAATGTGGCGGGGTGTCAGGAACTCATTTACCGAAATCTGCATGGATGCACCTATTTTCTAGCCCTTACTTGGAGTAGAGCTCGACAATCAGGTTTTCGTTGATGTCGGCGGACAGGTCGCTGCGAGCAGGAACGTTCTTGAAAACGCCCGACTTCTTGGCAGCATCCACGTCAACCCACTCAACGCGGCCACGCTGGGCGCACAGTTCAAGGGCTTGAACAATGCGCAGCTGGTTCTGCGACTTCTCGCGAACCGCGACCACGTCACCCGGACGAACTTGGTAGGATGGAATGTTTACGGTCTTGCCGTTGACGCTGATTGCCTTGTGCGAAACCAGCTGGCGCGATTCCGAACGAGTGGAACCGAAGCCCATACGGTAGACGACGTTGTCCAGACGGCACTCGAGCAGTTGCAGCAGGTTTTCACCGGTAGCACCCTTCTTCGAGGCTGCCAGCTGGTAGTAACCGCGGAACTGACGCTCCAGGACACCGTAGATACGACGAACTTTTTGCTTCTCGCGCAGCTGGGTACCGTAGTCGGACTGACGGCCACGGCGCTGGCCGTGGATACCTGGGGCTGCTTCGATGTTGCACTTCGATTCCAGAGCGCGAACGCCGCTCTTCAGGAACAGATCGGTGCCTTCACGACGAGACAGTTTGCATTTTGGACCAATGTAACGTGCCATTTATCTGTCTCCTGATTACACGCGACGCTTCTTCGGCGGACGGCACCCGTTGTGCGGGATTGGCGTCACGTCGGTGATGCTGGCGATCTTGTAGCCGCAGCTGTTCAGTGCACGAACGGCGGACTCACGACCTGGACCTGGGCCCTTGACGTTGACGTCGAGGTTCTTCAGGCCATATTCCAGCGCAGCTTGACCAGCACGCTCAGCAGCGATCTGGGCTGCGAACGGGGTGGATTTGCGCGAACCACGGAAACCCGAACCACCGGAGGTCGCCCAGGACAAAGCGTTGCCCTGACGGTCGGTGATGGTCACGATGGTGTTATTGAAAGACGCATGGATGTGGGCGATGCCATCAACCACTGTCTTTTTGACTTTTTTACGAGGACGAGCAGCAGGTTTTGCCATGTCTATATTCCTGGGCGATTACTTGCGGATCGGCTTACGCGGGCCCTTACGGGTGCGTGCGTTGGTCTTGGTGCGCTGGCCGCGAACCGGCAGACCTTTACGATGACGCAGGCCGCGGTAGCAACCCAGGTCCATCAAGCGTTTGATCTTCATGTTGATGTCACGACGCAGATCACCTTCGGTGGTGATCTTCGCGACTTCGCCACGCAGGGTTTCGATTTGCTCGTCGCTCAGATCCTTGATCTTAGCGGCTGGGTTTACACCAGCGTCTGCACAGATCTTCTGTGCAGTAGTGCGACCGACACCATAGATGTAGGTCAGCGAGATAACAGTGTGCTTGTTATCTGGAATGTTGACGCCTGCAATACGGGCCATTCAGTGGGACTCCAATTGACAGCTACCTACGCCCCGGAAGCCAAGAAATAGGGCGCGAGATAATATCGCTGTAGAAACGAATAATCAACCCAGCAGCACACTAGCTGCTGGGTTTGAAGCGCGGATCACACTCAGCCTTGGCGCTGCTTGTGACGCGGTTCCGCGCTGCAGATCACGCGAACGATACCTTCGCGACGAATGATCTTGCAGTTGCGGCACAGCTTTTTCACCGATGCACGAACTTTCATTACCGACTCCTCGAACCTTAGGGGGTCTATCAGCGCAGCAGACCGCTGCCACCGTAGCCTTTCAGGTTGGCTTTCTTCATCAGGGATTCGTACTGGTGCGAAACGAGGTGCGATTGTACTTGGGACATGAAGTCCATCACAACCACTACCACAATCAGCAACGAGGTCCCGCCAAGGTAGAACGGCACGTTTGCTGCCACCACCAGGAACTGGGGCAGAAGGCAGACGGCCATCATGTAAAGAGCACCGAACATGGTCAGACGGGTCAGAACGCCATCAATATAGCGTGCCGACTGCTCACCAGGACGGATACCCGGAATAAAGGCACCGGACTTCTTCAGGTTTTCCGCTACGTCTTTCGGGTTGAACATCAGCGCTGTATAGAAGAAGCAGAAGAAAATGATCCCTGCACTAAACAGCAAAATGTTCAACGGCTGACCAGGAGCGATCGACTGCGAGATGTCCTGCAGCCAGCCCATACCCTCGGACTGACCGAACCAGGCACCCAGCGAAGCCGGGAACAGCAGAATGCTGCTGGCGAAAATGGCCGGGATAACCCCTGCCATGTTCACCTTGAGCGGCAAGTGGCTGGTCTGCGCGGCAAAGACCTTGCGGCCCTGCTGACGCTTGGCGTAGTGAACGGCGATACGACGCTGACCACGCTCGATGAACACCACGAAGCCGATAATCGCTACTGCAAGCAAACCGATAGCGACCAGGGCGAAAATATTGATATCGCCTGTACGCGCAGACTCGAAAGACTGCCCGATTGCTCTCGGAAGACCGGCAACGATACCCGCGAAGATCAACATCGAGATACCGTTGCCCACACCGCGCTCGGTGATCTGCTCGCCCAGCCACATCATGAACATCGCGCCGGCCACGAAAGTGGCAACGGCGACAACATGGAAGCCCAGGCCAACAGAAAACGCCACGCCCTGGTTGGCCAGGCCAATGGACATGCCAATGGCTTGAACCAGTGCCAGGATAACGGTGCCGTAGCGGGTGTACTGGCTGATCTTGCGACGGCCAGCTTCACCTTCCTTCTTCAACTGCTCCAGTTGCGGGCTGACCGCGGTCATGAGCTGCATGATGATCGACGCCGAAATGTACGGCATGATCCCCAGTGCAAAAATGCTCATGCGCTCCAGCGCGCCACCGGAAAACATGTTGAACAAGCTAAGAATGGTCCCCTCATTCTGCCGAAACAGATCCGCCAGACGGTCCGGGTTGATGCCAGGCACCGGGATATGCGCGCCGATCCGATAGACGATGATCGCCATGAACAGAAAGCGCAGACGAGCCCAGAGTTCCGACATCCCGCCCTTTCCGAGCGAAGAGAGAGCACCTTGCTTAGCCATTTATTCCTCGAACTTGCCGCCAGCTGCTTCGATAGCCGCACGCGCACCCTTGGTGGCTGCGATACCCTTGATGGTGACTGCGCGAGTGACTTCGCCCGACAGCATGATTTTCACGCGCTGTACGTGCTGGCCGATCACGTTGGCATCCTTCAGGGATTGCACGGAGATCACGTCGCCTTCCACCTTGGCCAGCTCGGACAGACGCACTTCGGCGCGGTCCATGGCTTTCAGGGAAACGAAGCCGAACTTCGGCAGACGACGGTGCAGCGGCTGTTGACCGCCTTCGAAGCCCGGAGCGATCGAACCACCGGAACGGGAGGTCTGACCTTTGTGGCCACGGCCACCAGTCTTGCCCAAACCGCTACCGATACCACGACCCGGACGATGCTTCTCGCGACGGGAACCCGGCGCTGGACTCAGATCATTGAGTTTCATCGATTAACCCTCGACCTTCAGCATGTAGTAAGCCTTGTTGATCATCCCGCGGTTTTCGGGAGTATCCTGGACTTCTACAGTGTGACCGATGCGACGCAGACCCAGGCCTTTAACGCACAGTTTGTGGTTAGGCAGGCGGCCGGCGGTGCTTTTGATCAGCGTTACTTTTACAGTTGCCATGATCAGATGATCTCCTCAACGCTCTTGCCGCGCTTGGCAGCAATGGACTCAGGAGATTGCATGGCTTTCAGACCCTTGAAGGTGGCATAAACCACGTTCACTGGGTTGGTCGAACCGTAGCACTTGGCCAGAACGTTCTGGACACCAGCAACTTCCAGGACAGCACGCATTGCGCCGCCGGCGATGATACCGGTACCTTCCGAGGCAGGCTGCATGTAGACCTTCGAGGCGCCGTGAGCGGCCTTGGTGGCGTACTGCAGGGTGGTGCCCTTCAGGTCGACTTGAATCATGTTGCGACGGGCAGCTTCCATGGCTTTCTGGATCGCGGCAGGTACTTCGCGCGATTTGCCACGGCCGAAACCAACACGGCCCTTGCCGTCACCTACCACGGTCAGCGCGGTGAAGGTGAAGATACGGCCGCCTTTAACGGTTTTAGCTACGCGGTTAACTTGAACCAGCTTCTCGATGTAGCCTTCGTCGCGCTTTTGATCGTTATTTGCCATAACTTAGAACTCCAGCCCGCCTTCACGAGCAGCATCAGCCAGCGCCTTGACGCGGCCGTGGTACTTGAAGCCGGAACGGTCAAAGGCAACTTGAGATACACCGGCGGCTTTCGCACGCTCAGCTACCAGCTTGCCAACCTTAGTGGCCGCGTCGATGTTGCCGGTGGCGCCATCACGCAGTTCTTTGTCCAAGGTCGAGGCGCTTGCCAGAACCTTGCTGCCGTCGGCCGAAATGACCTGGGCGTAGATGTGCTGCGAGGAGCGGAACACGCACAGACGCACGACTTCGAGTTCGTGCATTTTCAGGCGTGCTTTGCGAGCGCGACGCAGTCGAGTAACTTTTTTGTCGGTCATTTGCTAGGCCCTACTTCTTCTTGGCTTCTTTACGACGGACTACTTCGTCCGCGTAACGCACACCCTTGCCTTTGTAAGGCTCTGGCGGACGGAAGTCGCGGATTTCAGCGGCCACCTGACCAACCAGCTGCTTGTCGATACCCTTGATCAGGATGTCGGTCTGGCTGGGGGTTTCAGCGGTGATGCCGGCTGGCAGTTCGTAGTCCACTGGGTGCGAGAAGCCCAGAGCCAGGTTCAGGACGCTGCCCTTGGCCTGTGCCTTGTAACCAACACCGATCAGCTGGAGCTTGCGCTCGAAGCCTTGGCTTACGCCCTGGACCATGTTGTTCACCAGAGCACGGGTAGTACCGGCCATGGCGCGAGCTTGCTGGTCACCGTTGCGAGCGGCGAAACGCAGCTCACCAGCTTCCTGGGTGATTTCAACAGACGAGTGAACGTTCAGTTCGAGAGTGCCCTTGGCACCCTTCACCGAAAGCTGCTGTCCGGCGAATTTGACTTCGACGCCGGAAGGCAGCTTAACGGGGTTCTTAGCGACGCGAGACATGCCTATCTCCCCTTAGAACACTGTGCACAGAACTTCGCCGCCAACACCGGCAGCGCGCGCAGCGCGATCAGTCATCACACCTTTGTTGGTGGAGACAATAGACACGCCCAGGCCGCCACGTACTTTCGGCAGGTCTGCGACGGACTTGTACTGGCGCAGGCCTGGACGGCTGGAGCGCTTCAGTTCCTCGATGACCGGACGGCCTTCGAAGTACTTCAGTTCGATCGACAGGGAGGGTTTGGCTTCGCCACTGACCTGGTAGCCAGCGATGTAACCTTCGTCCTTCAGAACTTTGGCAACCGCGACCTTCAGGGTGGAGGAAGGCATGCTTACGACGGACTTTTCAGCCATCTGGGCATTACGGATGCGAGTTAGCATGTCCGCTAACGGGTCCTGCATACTCATGGGCTAGATGCTCCTGATACAAGAATTATTAGCCTTGCGGCTATCACAACCACCCGAGCGGGCAGGGTAAAAAACCCGGGCTCAGGTGAGCCGGTCATTCTAGACACAAGACAGAAACGAAACAAGCCCCATATAGGGGCTTGTTTGTTGGCGAGACCACCGACGGTCGGAAGATTGCTCCCCTTCCGTCGGGACTACACCGGCAGCGATTACCAGGAGGCCTTGACCAGACCTGGTACGTCACCACGCATTGCAGCTTGACGCAGCATGTTACGGCCCAGGCCGAACTTACGGTATACACCGTGAGGACGACCGGTCAGGCGGCAACGGTTACGCAGGCGCGAGGCGCTAGCGTCACGCGGCTGCTTCTGCAGAGCGACTACGGCAGCGAAACGCTCTTCAGGAGAAGCGTTCAGGTTGACGATGGTCGCTTTCAGCTCAGCGCGCTTCTTAGCGTACTTGGCTACCGTGAGCTGACGCTTCAGCTCGCGGTTTTTCATGCTCTTCTTGGCCATTTTCCTACTCCAATCAGTTGCGGAACGGGAATTTGAAAGCACGCAGCAGGGCGCGGCCTTCGTCATCCGTACGAGCAGTGGTGGTCAGGGTGATGTCCAGACCGCGCAGAGCATCGATCTTGTCGTAGTCGATTTCCGGGAAGATGATCTGCTCTTTCACGCCCATGCTGTAGTTGCCACGACCATCGAAGGACTTGGCATTCAGGCCGCGGAAGTCGCGAACCCGAGGCAGGGAGATCGCCAGCAGGCGGTCCAGGAATTCGTACATACGATCGCGGCGCAGGGTTACCTTGACGCCGATCGGCCAACCTTCACGAACCTTGAAACCCGCAATCGACTTGCGAGCGAAAGTCACGACCGGCTTTTGACCGGTGATCTTTTCCAGGTCGGCAACGGCGTTCTCGATGACTTTCTTGTCACCGACCGCTTCGCCCAGACCCATGTTCAGGGTGATCTTGGTTACGCGAGGAACTTCCATCACGTTCGCCAGCTTAAGTTCTTCCTTAAGCTTGGGAGCGATTTCGTTCCGGTAAATCTCTTTCAGTCGTGCCATTGTCTTCTACCTAGCAGTGTTCAAGCATCAACCGCTTTCTGGGTCGACTTGAAGACACGAATTTTCTTGCCGTCTTCAACCTTGAAGCCAACGCGGTCAGCCTTGTTGGTTTCACCATTGAAAATGGCAACGTTGGAAGCGTGCAGAGGCGCTTCTTTTTCGACGATACCGCCCTGGACGCCCGCCATCGGGTTAGGCTTGGTATGACGCTTGACCAGGTTGACACCGCCAACAACCAGACGGTTGTCAGCGAGCACCTTCAGCACCTTACCGCGCTTACCTTTGTCCTTGCCGGCGATCACGATGATCTCGTCGTCACGACGAATCTTTTGCATGTCGGATCTCCTTAGAGCACTTCAGGGGCGAGCGAGACGATCTTCAT
This sequence comes from Pseudomonas sp. p1(2021b), assembly GCF_020151015.1. NCBI lineage: Bacteria > Pseudomonadati > Pseudomonadota > Gammaproteobacteria > Pseudomonadales > Pseudomonadaceae > Pseudomonas > Pseudomonas sp. p1(2021b). The sequence continues at coordinate 473,128 of NZ_CP083746.1, read as the reverse complement.
GAACTTCTCGGTACGAAGTTCACGGGTCACTGGCCCGAAGATGCGAGTGCCGATCGGCTCTTGCTTGGTGTTCAGCAGAACAGCAGCGTTGCCGTCGAAACGAATGATGGAACCGTCAGCGCGACGTACACCGTGACGGGTACGGACGACAACAGCAGTCATCACCTGGCCTTTTTTGACCTTACCGCGAGGAATAGCTTCCTTGACGGTAACTTTGATGATGTCACCGATACCGGCGTAACGGCGGTGGGAACCGCCGAGCACCTTGATGCACATGACGCGACGAGCGCCGCTGTTATCGGCCACATCGAGCATGGATTGAGTCTGAATCATAAAATTTCTCCGACCCTTCGCCCTTAGACTTCAACAGCGCGTTCGAGGACTTCAACCAGTGCCCAGGACTTGGTCTTGGCCAGCGGACGGGTTTCGCGAATGGAAACCTTGTCGCCGATCTTGCACTGGTTGGTCTCGTCGTGCGCGTGCAGCTTAGTCGAACGCTTAACGTATTTACCGTAGATCGGGTGCTTGACGCGACGCTCGATCAGAACGGTGATGGTCTTGTCCATTTTGTCGCTGACGACACGGCCAGTCAGCGTACGGACGGTTTTTTCAGCTTCAGCCATGATCACTTACCTGCCTGCTGGTTGAGCACAGTTTTCACGCGAGCGATGTCACGCTTAACTTGCGAGAGCAGGTGCGACTGCCCCAACTGGCCAGTTGCTTTCTGCATACGCAGATTGAACTGGTCGCGCAGCAAGCCGAGCAGTTGCTCGTTCAGCTGCTGTGCCGATTTTTCACGAAGTTCATTCGCTTTCATCACATCACCGTCCGCTTAACAAAGGAGGTGGCGAGTGGCAGCTTTGCAGCAGCCAGGGCGAAGGCCTCACGCGCCAGCTCTTCAGAAACACCCTCGATCTCGTACAGGACCTTGCCTGGCTGGATCTGGGCAACCCAGTACTCAACGGAACCCTTACCTTTACCCATACGAACCTCGAGAGGCTTCTTGGTAACCGGCTTGTCCGGGAATACACGGATCCAGATCTTGCCGCCACGTTTTACGTGACGGGTCAGGGCACGACGTGCCGACTCGATCTGACGGGCGGTGAGACGACCGCGAGCAACAGCCTTCAGGGCGAATTCGCCGAAGCTGACCTTGCTACCGCGCAGTGCCAGACCACGGTTGTGGCCGGTCATCTGCTTGCGGAATTTTGTACGCTTTGGTTGCAACATTTGGCGTACCCCTTACTTAGCAGCTTTTTTACGAGGCGCTGGTGCTTGCGGCTTCAGCTCTTCCTGGCGACCACCAATCACTTCGCCTTTGAAGATCCAAACCTTCACACCGATCACACCGTAGGTGGTGTGAGCTTCGTAGGTGTTGTAGTCGATATCGGCACGCAGGGTGTGCAGGGGCACACGACCTTCGCGATACCACTCGGTACGTGCGATCTCGGCACCGCCGAGACGACCGCTCACCTGGATCTTGATGCCCTTGGCACCAATACGCATGGCGTTCTGTACGGCGCGCTTCATGGCGCGACGGAACATTACGCGGCGCTCCAGCTGCTGAGCTACGCTCTGGGCAACCAGCATAGCGTCGAGTTCCGGCTTGCGGATCTCTTCGATGTTGATGTGCACAGGCACACCCATCTGCTTGGTCAGGTCCTGACGCAGCTTCTCAACGTCCTCACCCTTCTTGCCGATAACGATACCGGGACGAGCGGTGTGGATGGTGATGCGTGCAGTTTGAGCCGGACGATGAATATCGATACGGCTTACGGACGCGCTTTTTAGTTTGTCCTGGAGGTACTCACGCGTTTTCAGATCCTTCAACAGGTAATCTGCGTAAGTAGCGCCGTCTGCATACCAGACGGAGGTGTGCTCCTTGACGATTCCCAGGCGAATGCCAGTGGGATGTACTTTCTGACCCATCTGATCGACTCCGTTACTTGTCCGCAACCTTGACAGTGATATGGCAAGACCGCTTGACGATGCGATCAGCGCGGCCTTTGGCACGCGGCATGATGCGCTTCAGCGAACGCCCTTCGTTGACGAAGACGGTGGAGACCTTCAGGTCATCAACGTCTGCGCCTTCGTTGTGTTCGGCGTTGGCAACGGCCGACTCGAGGACTTTCTTCATGATTTCAGCGGCTTTTTTGCTGCTGAAGGCCAACAGGTTGAGCGCTTCGCCCACCTTCTTCCCGCGGATCTGGTCGGCGACCAAGCGGGCTTTCTGGGCGGAGATTCGAGCGCCCGACAACTTAGCGGCTACTTCCATTTCCTTACCCCTTAACGCTTGGCTTTCTTGTCAGCCACGTGCCCGCGATAGGTGCGGGTACCGGCGAACTCGCCCAGTTTGTGGCCGACCATGTCTTCGTTCACGAGAACGGGGACATGCTGGCGACCGTTGTGTACCGCGATGGTCAGACCGACCATTTGTGGCAGGATCATCGAACGGCGCGACCAGGTTTTCACTGGCTTGCGATCGTTCTTCTCCACCGCCACTTCGATCTTCTTCAGAAGGTGAAGATCGATAAAAGGACCTTTTTTCAGAGAACGTGGCACTGTCGTATCCCTCTAGTTACTTGCGACGACGGACGATCATGTTGTCGGTACGCTTATTACCACGGGTCTTCGCACCCTTGGTCGGGAAGCCCCATGGCGATACCGGATGACGACCACCGGAGGTACGACCTTCACCACCACCATGCGGGTGGTCAACCGGGTTCATGGCAACACCACGAACGGTTGGGCGAACGCCGCGCCAGCGTTTGGCACCAGCTTTACCCAGCGAGCGCAGGCTGTGCTCGGAGTTCGAGACTTCGCCCAGGGTCGCACGGCACTCGGCCAGTACTTTACGCATTTCACCAGAGCGCAGACGCAGGGTCACGTAAGCGCCTTCACGAGCGATCAGCTGAGCCGAAGCACCAGCGGAACGAGCGATCTGAGCACCTTTGCCCGGCTTCAGTTCGATGCCGTGAATGGTGCTACCTACTGGAATGTTGCGCAGCTGCAGGGTGTTACCGGCCTTGATTGGGGCCAGAGCACCTGCGATCAGCTGGTCACCGGCAACAACGCCTTTAGGGGCGATGATGTAGCGACGCTCGCCGTCTGCGTAGCACAGCAGGGCGATGTGAGCAGTACGGTTCGGGTCGTATTCGATACGCTCGACAGTGGCTGGGATGCCATCTTTGTCGTTGCGACGGAAGTCGACCAGACGGTAATGCTGCTTATGGCCACCACCAACGTGACGAGTGGTGATGCGGCCATTGTTGTTACGACCACCAGACTTCGATTTCTTCTCGATCAGCGGTGCGTGAGGAGCGCCTTTGTGCAGCTCCTTGTTGACCACCTTGACCACGAAACGGCGGCCAGGGGAAGTCGGTTTGCATTTAACGATTGCCATGATGCACCCCTTCCTTACTCAGCACTGCTGCTGAAATCGAGATCTTGGCCTGGCTGAAGGGAGACGATCGCCTTCTTCCAGTCATTACGCTTGCCCAGACCACGTGCGGTACGCTTGGTTTTACCCAGGACGTTGACAGTCGACACGTTTTCAACTTTTACGTTGAACAGGCCTTCGACAGCTTTCTTGATTTCCAGCTTGGTTGCGTCAGTAGCAACCTTGAATACGAACTGGCCTTTCTTCTCAGCCAGAACGGTAGCCTTCTCGGAAACGTGCGGGCCAAGGAGGACTTTAAATACGCGTTCCTGGTTCATCCCAGCAGCTCCTCGAATTTCTTCACGGCCGAGACAGTGATCAACACTTTCTCGTATGCGATCAGACTGACCGGATCGGAACCCTGGACGTCACGTACATCGACGTGCGGCAGGTTACGAGCAGCCAGGTACAGGTTCTGATCAACGGCGTCGGAAACGATCAGTACGTCGTTCAGACCCATGCCGTTCAGCTTGTTCAGCAGGTCCTTGGTCTTCGGGGCTTCGACTGCGAAGTCCTGAACTACGACCAGACGCTCGCTACGTACCAGCTCGGAGAGGATGGAGCGCAGGGCTGCGCGGTACATCTTCTTGTTGAGCTTCTGCGAGTGGTCCTGAGGACGAGCTGCGAAGGTGACACCACCGCCGCGCCAGATCGGGCCACGAGTGGTACCGGCACGAGCACGGCCGGTGCCCTTCTGACGCCATGGGCGCTTACCGCCACCAGCCACGTCGGAACGGGTCTTCTGCTGCTTGGTGCCCTGACGGCCGCCGGCCATGTAGGCCACGACTGCTTGGTGTACCAGCGTCTCGTTGAATTCGCCACCGAAAGTCAGTTCGGAAACTTCGATCGCCTGAGCGTCATTTACATTGAGTTGCATGTCAGTTTCCCCTTAACCGCGAGCCTTGACAGCTGGACGCACAACCACGTCGCCGCCAGTAGCGCCTGGAACGGCACCCTTGACCAGCAGCAGGTTGCGTTCTGCGTCTACGCGTACTACTTCCAGGGACTGAACAGTCACGCGCTCGGCGCCCATGTGACCGGACATCTTCTTGCCCTTGAATACACGACCAGGAGTCTGGCACTGGCCGATGGAGCCAGGGACACGGTGCGATACGGAGTTACCGTGGGTGTTGTCCTGACCACGGAAGTTCCAACGCTTGATGGTACCGGCGAAGCCTTTACCTTTGGACTGACCGGTTACGTCTACCAGCTGGCCTGCAGTGAAGAGTTCAGCTTTGATCAGATCGCCAGCCTGGAAATCGCCTTCTTCAAGACGGAACTCCCAAACACCGCGACCAGCGGCAACGTTAGCCTTGGCGAAGTGACCTGCCTGAGCGGCAGTCACGCGCGAAGCACGACGCTCGCCGACAGTGACTTGCACTGCACGGTAGCCATCGGTTTCTTCAGTTTTGAACTGGGTGACGCGATTCGGCTCGATCTCGATGACCGTGACCGGAATGGAGACACCTTCTTCGGTGAAAATGCGGGTCATGCCGCACTTACGACCGACTACACCAATAGTCATGTTGTAAACCTCATGAGTGTACGGGGCTTTCACCCGCTATGGCCGCCCATTTCAGAGCGTTACACGACCAGACCGAAGTCTTAGCCGAGGCTGATCTGTACTTCCACGCCTGCCGCGAGATCAAGCTTCATCAGCGCGTCAACGGTTTTATCCGTCGGCTGGACGATGTCCAGAACACGCTTATGAGTGCGAATCTCGTACTGGTCACGCGCGTCTTTGTTGACGTGCGGGGAAACCAGAACGGTGAAACGCTCTTTGCGGGTTGGCAGTGGAATTGGACCACGCACTTGTGCACCAGTACGTTTCGCGGTTTCCACGATTTCCTGGGTGGATTGGTCGATCAGGCGATGGTCAAATGCCTTCAACCTGATACGGATTTGCTGATTTTGCATTGGATTTCAGACTCCAGGCTGTTCCCATCGGGCGCACTACGCCCGTTAAAAGGAGGCGTGATTCTATAGACGCCCCCATTTAGTGTCAACCCAATAAAAAAAGCCCCCGCTGAGCGGGGGCTTTTTCAATCGATCGAGTGATTACTCGATGATTTTGGCTACGACGCCGGCGCCGACGGTACGACCGCCTTCACGGATAGCGAAGCGCAGACCGTCTTCCATTGCGATGGTCTTGATCAGGGTGACAGTCATCTGAATGTTGTCACCTGGCATTACCATTTCAACGCCTTCCGGCAGTTCGCAGTTACCGGTCACGTCAGTGGTACGGAAGTAGAACTGAGGACGGTAGCCTTTGAAGAACGGAGTGTGACGGCCGCCTTCTTCCTTCGACAGAACGTAGACTTCTGCGGTGAACTTGGTGTGCGGCTTGACCGAACCCGGCTTGACCAGAACCTGACCACGCTCGACTTCGTCACGCTTGGTGCCGCGCAGCAGCACGCCGCAGTTCTCGCCAGCACGACCTTCGTCCAGCAGCTTGCGGAACATCTCAACGCCGGTGCAGGTGGTGTTGGTGGTCGGACGCAGACCAACGATTTCCAGCGGATCCTGAACGCGGACGATACCACGCTCGATACGACCGGTAACTACGGTACCACGACCCGAGATCGAGAACACGTCTTCGATCGGCATCAGGAACGGCTGGTCAACGGCACGAACTGGCTCAGGGATGTAGGCATCCAGAGTTTCAACCAGCTTCTTGACAGCGCTGGTACCCATTTCGTTGTCGTCTTTGCCTTCCAGCGCCATACGAGCCGAACCGATGATGATCGGGGTGTCGTCGCCTGGGAAGTCGTAGGTGGACAGCAGGTCGCGAACTTCCATCTCGACCAGTTCCAGCAGCTCAGCGTCGTCTACCAGGTCGGCCTTGTTCAGGAAGACCACGATGTAAGGAACGCCTACCTGACGGGACAGCAGGATGTGCTCACGGGTTTGTGGCATCGGACCATCGGCGGCCGAGCAAACCAGGATCGCGCCGTCCATCTGGGCAGCACCGGTGATCATGTTCTTCACGTAGTCAGCGTGACCTGGGCAGTCAACGTGAGCGTAGTGACGAATGTTCGAGTTGTACTCGACGTGAGCGGTGTTGATGGTGATACCGCGCGCTTTTTCTTCCGGAGCCGAGTCGATCTTGTCGAACTCAACGACTGCCGAACCGAAAACTTCGGAGCAGACGCGAGTCAGAGCTGCGGTCAGAGTGGTCTTACCGTGGTCAACGTGGCCGATGGTGCCGACGTTAACGTGGGGAAGGGAACGATCAAATTTTTCTTTAGCCACGACAGTGAACCTCTTGCCTAAAGGGCTGGATTAGCCTTGTTTTTTAACGAGTGCTTCGACGATGTTCGACGGAGCTTCGGAGTACTTGGAGAATTCCATGGAGTAGCTTGCGCGACCCTGAGACATGGAACGGACGTCGGTCGCATAACCGAACATTTCTCCCAGCGGGACTTCTGCACGGATAACCTTGCCGGAGACCGAGTCATCCATACCCTGGATCAGACCACGACGACGGTTCAGGTCACCCATCACGTCACCCATGTAATCCTCAGGGGTTACTACCTCAACCTTCATGATCGGTTCAAGCACAACACCGCCGCCCTTCTGAGCCAGCTGCTTGGTCGCCATGGAGGCCGCGATCTTGAACGCCATCTCGTTGGAGTCGACGTCGTGGTACGAACCGTCGAACACGGTAGCCTTCAGGCCGATCAGAGGATAGCCGGCGACAACGCCGTTCTTCATCTGCTCTTCGATACCCTTCTGGATCGCCGGGATGTATTCCTTCGGAACCACACCGCCAACGACTTCGTTGGTGAAGACCAGGCCTTCGGTGATGTTGCCCTTGTCATCCTGGTCCGGCTCGGAGAAGCGGATCCAGCAATGACCGAACTGACCACGACCACCCGACTGACGAACGAACTTGCCTTCGATCTCGACGTTGGACTTGGTGATCTTCTCGCGGTACGAAACCTGCGGCTTGCCGATGTTGGCCTCAACGTTGAATTCGCGCTTCATGCGGTCAACGATGATGTCCAGGTGCAGCTCACCCATACCGGAGATGATGGTCTGGCCGGTTTCTTCGTCGGTCTTGACGCGGAACGACGGGTCTTCCTGGGCCAGCTTGCCCAGCGCGATACCCATCTTTTCCTGGTCTTGCTTGGTCTTCGGCTCAACAGACAGCGAGATCACTGGCTCTGGGAAGTCCATACGCTCGAGGATGATTGGCTTGTCGGCGTCGCACAGGGTTTCACCCGTGGTGACGTCCTTCATGCCGATCAGGGCCGCGATGTCGCCAGCGCGTACTTCCTTGATCTCTTCACGCTGGTTGGCGTGCATCTGCACCATACGACCAACGCGCTCTTTCTTGCCCTTGACCGAGTTGATGACCGAGTCACCGGAGCTCAGAACGCCCGAGTACACGCGAACGAAGGTCAGGGTACCTACGAACGGGTCGGTAGCGATCTTGAACGCCAGAGCCGAGAACGGCTCGTTGTCGTCGGCATGACGCTCGTCGTGACGAACGGCAGGATCGTCCTTGGCCAGATCCTTGTCATCCGGGTTGATACCCTGGATGGCAGGAATTTCGGTCGGAGCCGGCAGGAAGTCGATCACAGCGTCGAGAACCAGGGGAACGCCCTTGTTCTTGAACGAGGAGCCGCAGACAGCAGGAACGATTTCGCTCGCCAGAGTACGGGCGCGCAGACCGGCCTTGATCTCTTCGACGGACAGGTCACCTTCTTCAAGGTACTTGTTCATCAGCTCTTCGTTGGCTTCGGCAGCGGACTCGACCATGTTGGCGCGCCACTCTTCAGCCAGCTCCAGCATATCGGCAGGAATTTCTTCCTCACGATAGGTGGTGCCCTTGTCGTCTTCGTTCCAGTAGATGGCTTTCATCTTGATCAGGTCGACCTGACCCTGGAAGTTGTCCTCGGCGCCGATAGCCAGCTGGATTGGAACCGGGGTGTGACCCAGGCGGTTCTTGATCTGGCCGACAACGCGCAGGAAGTTGGCACCGGCACGGTCCATCTTGTTCACGTAGACAACACGTGGAACGCCGTACTTGTTGGCCTGACGCCATACGGTTTCGGACTGCGGCTCAACGCCGGAGGTACCGCAGAATACGACGACCGCGCCGTCGAGTACACGCAGCGAACGCTCAACTTCGATGGTGAAGTCAACGTGGCCGGGGGTATCGATGACGTTTACGCGGTAGTTGTCGTACTGACCACGGGAGCCCTTCCAGAAGGTGGTAACGGCAGCGGAGGTAATGGTGATACCGCGCTCCTGCTCCTGCACCATCCAGTCGGTGGTCGCGGCGCCGTCATGCACCTCGCCCATCTTGTGGCTCAGACCTGTGTAGAACAGGATCCGCTCGGTAGTGGTAGTCTTGCCCGCATCGACGTGCGCGCAGATACCGATGTTACGGTAGCGGTTAATAGCTGTAGTACGAGCCATAAAGCCCTCGCAAAAAAATTGATGCTTGAATTAGAAGCGGTAGTGCGAGAACGCCTTGTTGGCTTCGGCCATACGGTGCACGTCTTCACGCTTCTTGACTGCAGCACCCTTGCCTTCGGCAGCATCCAGCAGTTCACCAGCCAGGCGCAGGGCCATGGACTTCTCGCCACGCTTGCGGGCGTAGTCTACGAGCCAGCGCATTGCCAGAGCGTTACGACGGGACGGACGAACTTCAACCGGAACCTGGTAAGTGGCACCGCCGACACGGCGGGACTTTACTTCGACCAGCGGAGCGATGGCGTCGAGAGCTTTCTCGAAGATTTCCAGGGGGTCGCTGTTCTTGCGTGCTTTGACGGTATCCAGGGCACCGTAAACGATGCGCTCGGCTACGGCCTTCTTGCCGCTTTCCATCACGTGGTTCATGAACTTGGCGAGGATCTGGGATCCGTACTTCGGATCGTCCAGGATCTCACGTTTTGCTGCTACACGACGTCTTGGCATGATAAGCCCTCAAACGGTCTTCAGGTTAGCCCGGGACGCGGGTCTTCGACCCCTGCCCGACCTTACTCTTATCGACTCAAAAAATTGGATGTCTGCAAACGGCCGATTACTTCGGACGCTTGGTACCGTACTTGGAACGACCCTGGTTACGGCCTTTGACGCCCGAAGTATCCAGAGAGCCGCGAACGGTGTGGTAACGAACACCTGGCAAGTCTTTTACACGGCCGCCACGGATCAGGACGACGCTGTGCTCTTGCAGGTTGTGGCCTTCACCGCCGATGTACGAGGAAACCTCGAAACCGTTGGTCAGACGCACACGGCATACTTTACGCAGTGCCGAGTTAGGTTTTTTCGGCGTGGTGGTGTACACGCGGGTGCACACGCCACGACGCTGCGGGCAGTTCTGCAGCGCAGGTACGTCGGATTTCTCGACGGTACGCTTACGCGGCTGACGTACCAGCTGGTTGATAGTTGCCATCTACTAGCTCCACTGATTGTCTTGCGACGCTATTGTCTTGCAAGAAAGCCAAAAATTGGCGAGACGGAGCCTCACCAAATTTAAGGGTACAAAAGTCTAAAGAGGATCTTGCACCCAGTCAAGACGAGGCCCCGGCCCTCCTCGCCCGGTCATCGGCAACAATTCATGTCACCGATGCCCTGCGAGATGAACCGGGGCCCTGCCCTGTTCTTAGTTACCGCTGGAGTTCAGCGCTTCGGTCAGTGCGGCTTCCACCTCACTGGCGCTCACACGCAGCGGCTTGTCGGCATCACGGCGACGCTTACGCTCGCTGTGGTAGGCCAGACCGGTACCGGCCGGGATCAGACGACCCACGACCACGTTTTCCTTCAGGCCGCGCAGATAATCGCGCTTGCCGGTGACGGCCGCCTCGGTCAGCACGCGGGTGGTTTCCTGGAAGGAAGCCGCGGAGATGAACGATTCGGTCGACAGCGAGGCCTTGGTGATACCCAGCAGTACACGCGAGAACTTCGAGACGAACTTGTCCTCGGCGGCGAGACGCTCGTTCTCGACCAGCACCTGGGTCAGTTCCATCTGGTCGCCCTTGATGAAGCTGGAGTCGCCGGACTCGGTGATCTCAACCTTACGCAGCATCTGACGCAGGATGGTCTCGATGTGCTTGTCGTTGATCTTCACGCCCTGCAGGCGGTAAACGTCCTGGATCTCGTTGACGATGTACTTGGCCAGCGCGCTCACACCCAGCAGGCGCAGGATGTCGTGCGGATCGCTCGGGCCGTCGGAAATGACTTCGCCGCGGTTTACCTGTTCGCCTTCGAAGACGTTCAGGTGGCGCCACTTCGGAATCAGCTCTTCGTACGGATCGCTGCCGTCGGTCGGGGTAATGACCAGGCGACGCTTGCCCTTGGTTTCCTTACCGAAGGCAATGGTACCGCTGACTTCAGCCAGGATCGACGCTTCCTTCGGACGACGCGCTTCGAACAAGTCGGCAACGCGCGGCAGACCACCGGTGATGTCACGGGTCTTGGACGTTTCTTGCGGAATACGCGCGATAACGTCACCCACACCGATCTGTGCACCGTCAGCCACACCGACGAGGGCGTTGGCCGGCAGGAAGTACTGGGCAGGTACATCGGTACCTGGCAGGTACAGGTCCTTGCCTGCGGCGTCGACCATCTTGATCGCCGGACGGATTTCCTTGCCTGCAGCAGGGCGATCCTTGACGTCCATCACTTCGATGTTGGTCAGGCCGGTCAACTCGTCGGTCTGACGCTTGATGGTGATGCCTTCTTCCATGCCCACGAAGGTCACGGTACCTTTCAGTTCGGTAACGATCGGATGGGTGTGCGGGTCCCACTTGGCGACGATGGCGCCAGCTTCGACCTTCTCACCTTCCTTGACCGAAATGACCGCACCGTACGGCAGCTTGTAGCGCTCACGCTCACGGCCGAACTCGTCGGCAATGGCCAGCTCGCCGGAACGCGATACGGCAACCAGGTTGCCATCGGCGCGTTCGACCTGCTTGAGGTTGTGCAGACGCACCATACCGCCGTTCTTCACCTGGACGCTGTCGGCAGCCGAGGTACGGCTTGCAGCACCACCGATGTGGAAGGTACGCATGGTCAGCTGGGTACCCGGCTCACCGATCGACTGGGCTGCGATAACGCCGACAGCCTCACCGATGTTCACCTGGTGACCGCGAGCCAGGTCACGACCGTAGCACTTGGCGCAGATGCCGTAGCGGGTTTCGCAGCTGATCGGCGAACGTACGACCACTTCGTCGATGCTGTTCAGCTCGATGAACTCGACCCACTTCTCGTCGACCAGGGTACCGGCCGGAACGATGACGTCTTCGGTGCCCGGCTTGAACACGTCACGGGCGATGACACGACCCAGTACGCGCTCACCCAGCGGCTCGACAACGTCGCCGCCTTCGATGTGCGGGGTCATGACCAGGCCCTGATCGGTGCCGCAGTCGATCTCGGTCACCACCAGATCCTGGGCCACGTCGACCAGACGACGGGTCAGGTAACCGGAGTTCGCGGTCTTCAGTGCGGTATCCGCCAGACCTTTACGAGCACCGTGGGTCGAGATGAAGTACTGCAGAACGCTCAGACCTTCACGGAAGTTTGCAGTGATCGGCGTCTCGATGATGGAGCCGTCCGGCTTGGCCATCAGGCCACGCATACCGGCCAGCTGACGGATCTGGGCCGCGGAACCCCGCGCACCGGAGTCAGCCATCATGTACATCGAGTTGAAGGATTCCTGCTCGACTTCATTGCCTTCGCGGTCGATGACCTTCTCTTTCGAGAGGTTGGCCATCATCGCCTTGGACACTTCGTCGTTCGCCTTGGACCACAAGTCGATGACCTTGTTGTACTTCTCGCCCTGGGTTACCAGGCCGGAGGCGTACTGGCTCTCGATTTCCTTCACTTCGTCGGTAGCGGTACCGATGATGCGGGCCTTCTCGTCCGGGATAACGAAGTCGTTAACACCGATCGATACACCGGAAATGGTCGAATAAGCAAAGCCGGTGTACATCAGCTGGTCGGCGAAGATGACGGTTTCCTTCAGACCTACCACACGATAGCACTGGTTGATCAGCTTGGAGATCGCCTTTTTCTTCATCGACTGGTTGACGACGTCGAACGGCAGGCCAGCTGGCACGACCTGGAACAGCAGCGCACGGCCGACGGTGGTGTCGACGATACGGGTGTTCTTGGTGATGCTGCCGTCACGCTCCTTCACGGTCTCGTTGATACGGACCTTGATCTTCGCGTGCAGCGCGGCCTCGCCGGCGCGGAATACGCGGTCGACTTCCTGCAGGTCAGCGAACACACGACCTTCGCCCTTGGCGTTGATGGCTTCACGGGTCATGTAGTACAGACCCAGAACCACGTCCTGCGAAGGAACGATGATCGGCTCGCCGTTGGCAGGCGACAGGATGTTGTTGGTCGACATCATCAGCGCGCGCGCCTCGAGCTGGGCTTCCAGCGTCAGCGGCACGTGAACAGCCATCTGGTCACCGTCGAAGTCGGCGTTGTACGCAGCACACACCAATGGGTGCAGCTGGATTGCCTTGCCTTCGATCAGCACCGGCTCGAACGCCTGGATACCCAGACGGTGGAGGGTCGGCGCACGGTTGAGCAGTACGGGGTGTTCGCGGATCACCTCGGCCAGGACGTCCCAGACCTCCGGCAGCTCGCGCTCGACCATCTTCTTGGCAGCCTTGATGGTGGTCGCCAGACCACGCATTTCCAGCTTGCCGAAAATGAACGGCTTGAACAGCTCCAGGGCCATCTTCTTCGGCAGACCGCACTGGTGCAGGCGCAGGGTCGGGCCTACGGTAATTACCGAACGACCGGAGTAGTCCACGCGCTTACCGAGCAGGTTCTGACGGAAGCGACCCTGCTTACCTTTGATCATGTCGGCCAAGGACTTCAGCGGACGCTTGTTCGAGCCGGTGATGGCGCGACCGCGACGGCCGTTGTCCAGCAGGGCGTCGACCGCTTCCTGCAGCATGCGCTTTTCGTTGCGCACGATGATGTCCGGTGCCGACAGGTCCAGCAGGCGCTTCAGACGGTTGTTACGGTTGATCACCCGGCGGTACAGGTCGTTCAGATCGGAAGTCGCGAAGCGACCACCATCCAGCGGAACCAGCGGACGCAGGTCTGGCGGCAGAACCGGCAGAACGGTCAGGACCATCCACTCAGGCAGGTTGCCCGAGCCCTGGAAAGCTTCCATCAGCTTCAGGCGCTTGGACAGCTTCTTGATCTTGGTTTCCGAGTTGGTCTGCGGAATCTCTTCGCGCAGGCGGCCAATTTCGTGCTCCAGGTCGATAGCGTGCAGCAGCTCGCGGACAGCCTCGGCACCCATGCGGGCGTCGAAGTCGTCACCGAACTCTTCCAGCGCTTCGAAATACTGCTCGTCGTTCAGCAGCTGGCCCTTTTCCAGGGTAGTCATGCCCGGATCGATAACGACATAGCTCTCGAAGTAGAGCACGCGCTCGATGTCACGCAGGGTCATGTCCATCAGCAGGCCGATACGGGACGGCAGCGACTTCAGGAACCAGATGTGGGCAACCGGCGAGGCCAGTTCGATGTGCGCCATGCGCTCACGACGAACCTTGGCCAGGGCGACTTCAACGCCGCACTTCTCGCAGATCACACCGCGGTGCTTGAGGCGCTTGTACTTACCGCACAGGCACTCGTAATCCTTGACTGGGCCAAAGATCTTGGCGCAGAACAGGCCGTCACGCTCAGGTTTGAACGTACGGTAGTTGATGGTTTCCGGCTTCTTAACTTCACCGAACGACCACGAACGGATCATCTCAGGCGACGCCAGACCGATGCGGATAGCGTCGAACTCTTCGACTTGACCCTGGTTTTTCAGCAAATTCAGTAGGTCTTTCAAGGCCTTTCCTCCTGGCGGAGCAGGAAGCGGGCATTACCTGCCCCGCTCCCCTTCGCGTCACGTGTTATTCGGTTTCCAGATCGATATCGATACCGAGCGAACGGATCTCTTTGATCAACACGTTGAAGGACTCGGGCATGCCCGGCTCCATACGGTGATCGCCATCCACGATGTTCTTGTACATCTTGGTACGGCCGTTCACGTCGTCCGACTTCACTGTGAGCATTTCTTGCAGGGTGTATGCCGCGCCGTATGCTTCCAGCGCCCACACTTCCATCTCCCCGAAACGCTGACCACCGAACTGCGCCTTACCACCCAGCGGCTGCTGGGTAACCAGGCTGTACGAACCAGTGGAACGCGCGTGCATCTTGTCGTCCACCAAGTGGTTCAGCTTGAGCATGTACATGTAACCCACGGTTACAGGACGCTCGAACTTGTTGCCGGTACGGCCATCGAACAGGACCATCTGGCCGCTCTCAGGCATGTCGGCCAGCTTCAGCATGGCCTTGATCTCGCGTTCCTTGGCACCATCGAAGACCGGGGTAGCCATCGGCACGCCCTTCTTCAGGTTGTTCGCCAAGGCGAGGATCTCTTCGTCCGAGAACTCGTCCAGGTTTTCCTGGCGACCGCCGATCTCGTTGTAGACCTCGGTCAGGAAGCTGCGCAGCTCAGCGGCCTTGCGCTGCTCTTCGATCATGCGGTCGATCTTCTCGCCCAGGCCCTTGGCCGCGAGGCCCAGGTGGGTTTCAAGGATCTGACCGACGTTCATACGCGAAGGTACGCCCAGCGGGTTCAGAACGACGTCGACCGGAGTACCGTTGGCGTCGTGCGGCATGTCTTCGACCGGCATGATCACCGAGACCACACCCTTGTTACCGTGACGACCGGCCATCTTGTCACCCGGCTGGATGCGACGGCGGATAGCCAGGTAGACCTTGACGATCTTCAGTACGCCTGGAGCCAGGTCATCGCCTTGCTGCAGCTTGCGCTTCTTGTCTTCGAACTTGTCGTCCAGCAGGCGACGGCGATCGACGATGTACTGCTGAGCCTTTTCCAGCTGCTCGTTCAGTGCATCTTCAGCCATGCGCAGCTTGAACCACTGGCCGTGCTCCAGACCGTTCAGGACTTCGTCAGTGATCACGGTGCCTTTCTTCAGGCCCGCACCACCGTCGACCACCTGGCCGTTCAGGGCTGCACGCAGACGTTCGAAGGTCGCGCCCTCGACGATGCGGAACTCTTCGTTGAGGTCCTTGCGGATCTCGTCCAGCTGCATCTTCTCGATGGCCAGGGCGCGGCTGTCGCGCTCGACGCCGTCACGGGTGAAGACCTGGACGTCGATGACGGTGCCCTTGGTACCGGTCGGCACGCGCAGGGAGGTGTCCTTAACGTCGCTGGCCTTCTCACCGAAGATGGCGCGCAGCAGTTTTTCTTCCGGCGTCAGCTGGGTCTCGCCTTTCGGAGTGACCTTGCCGACCAGGATGTCGCCAGCGCCGACTTCGGCACCTACGTAGACGATACCGGCTTCGTCCAGCTTGTTCAGCGCAGCCTCACCCACGTTCGGGATGTCCGCGGTGATTTCCTCTGGGCCAAGCTTGGTGTCACGCGCCACACAGGTCAGTTCCTGGATGTGGATGGTGGTGAAGCGATCTTCCTGGACCACACGCTCGGACAGGCAGATGGAGTCTTCGAAGTTGAAGCCGTTCCACGCCATGAACGCGATGCGCATGTTCTGACCCAGCGCCAGTTCACCCATGTCGGTGGACGGGCCGTCGGCCATGATGTCGCCACGCGCGACCACATCACCCTTGCTCACCAGCGGACGCTGGTTGATGCAGGTGTTCTGGTTCGAACGGGTGTACTTGGTCAGGTTGTAGATATCCACACCTGCTTCGCCGGTCTCGACTTCATCGTCGGCCACGCGAACCACGATACGGCTGGCGTCGACCGAGTCGATCACGCCGCCACGACGGGCCACGACGCAGACGCCGGAGTCACGGGCGACGTTGCGCTCCATGCCGGTACCGACCAGCGGCTTGTCGGCGCGCAGGGTCGGAACGGCCTGACGCTGCATGTTCGAACCCATCAAGGCACGGTTGGCGTCGTCGTGCTCGAGGAACGGGATCAGCGAGGCAGCGACGGAAACAACCTGCTTCGGCGAAACGTCCATCAGGGTGACGTCTTCCGGCGCCTTGACGGTGAATTCGTTCAGGTGACGGACCGCTACCAGCTCATCGACAAGCTGCTTCTTCTCGTTCATCGCGGCCGAAGCCTGGGCGATCACGTGATCGGCTTCTTCGATGGCGGACAGGAAGACGATCTCGTCGGTGACCACACCCTCTTTCACCACGCGGTACGGGCTTTCCAGGAAGCCGTACTGGTTGGTGCGGGCGTAGGCCGCCAGGGAGTTGATCAGACCGATGTTCGGACCTTCAGGGGTTTCGATCGGGCACACGCGGCCATAGTGGGTCGGGTGTACGTCACGAACCTCGAAGCCAGCACGCTCACGGGTCAGGCCGCCTGGGCCGAGTGCGGAGACGCGGCGCTTGTGGGTGATCTCGGAGAGCGGGTTGTTCTGGTCCATGAACTGCGAGAGCTGGCTGGAACCGAAGAACTCCTTCACCGCCGCCGCAACCGGCTTGGCGTTGATCAGGTCCTGCGGCATCAGGCCTTCGCTTTCAGCCATCGACAGGCGTTCCTTGACCGCGCGCTCTACGCGCACCAGGCCAACGCGGAACTGGTTCTCGGCCATCTCGCCGACACAACGGACGCGACGGTTACCCAAGTGGTCGATGTCATCGACGATGCCTTTGCCGTTACGGATGTCGACCAAGGTCTTCAATACGTCGACGATGTCTTCCTTGCTCAGCACGCCCGAACCTTCGATCTCGGTACGACCGATACGACGGTTGAACTTCATGCGGCCCACGGCGGACAGGTCGTAACGCTCGGCGCTGAAGAACAGGTTGTTGAACAGGGTCTCGGCGGCATCCTTGGTTGGCGGCTCGCCTGGGCGCATCATGCGGTAGATTTCGACCAGGGCCTCCAGCTGGTTGCTGGTGGTGTCGATCTTCAGGGTATCGGAGATGAACGGGCCGCAGTCGATGTCGTTGGTGTACAGGGTCTCGATGCGCACGACCTGCGCCTTGGCGACCTTGATCAGCAGCTCGGTGGTCAGTTCGGTGTTGCACTCGGCCAGGATCTCGCCGGTGGCCGGATGCACGATGGCCTTGGCGGTGGTACGGCCCAGGACGTATTCCATTGGAACGTCCAGCTGCTTGACGCCGGCCTTCTCGAGCTGGTTGATGTGGCGCGCGGTAATACGGCGGCCCTGCTCGACGATGACCTTGCCGCTGCCGTCATGGATGTCCATGACCGCGACTTCACCACGCAGACGCTGAGGAACCAGCTCCAGGCTCAGTTTTTCGCCGGAAACGTGGAACACGTTGGTGGTGTAGAAGGTGTTGAGGATTTCCTCGGTGCTGTAGCCCAGGGCACGCAGCAGTACCGAAGCCGGCAGCTTGCGGCGACGGTCGATACGCACGAACACGCAGTCCTTCGGGTCGAACTCGAAGTCCAACCAGGAACCGCGGTAAGGGATGATGCGAGCGGAGTACAGCAGCTTGCCGGAGCTGTGGGTCTTGCCACGGTCGTGGTCGAAGAACACACCAGGCGAGCGGTGCAGCTGGGAAACGATAACACGCTCGGTACCGTTGATAACGAAGGTACCGTTTTCAGTCATCAGGGGGATTTCACCCATGTAGACTTCTTGCTCTTTGATGTCCTTGATCGCTTTGTTCGACGATTCCTTGTCGAAGATGATCAGGCGCACCTTCACACGCAGCGGGACAGCGAACGTCACGCCACGCAGGACACATTCCTTCACATCGAAGGCCGGCTCGCCCAGGCGATAGCCGACGTACTCCAGGGCAGCATTGCCGGAGTAGCTGATGATCGGGAATACCGATTTGAAGGCCGCGTGCAGGCCGACGTCGCGGAACTGATCCTTGGATGCTCCCGCCTGCAGGAATTCGCGATACGAATCCAGCTGGATGGCCAGGAGGTAAGGCACATCCATGACGTCCGGCAACTTGCTAAAGTCCTTGCGGATACGTTTTTTCTCAGTGTATGAGTAAGCCATCAGCGTTCCCCAGCTTGGTCACCTGCTTGTTTGGCTCCTCCCGAGCGGGAGCAGCCAGAAAATCTGCAAACCCCATGGTTTGCACACCCTCTTGGGTGTCTTGCAGCACGTTATCGGGGCCGACCTGATCGGCCACCAATAACGGAAAAAGGCCGGTGGCATAAGCCACCAGCCGTCAGCCTTTCGCTCAACGCTTGGGCTGGAGTCGCAAAGTCGAAATTACTTCAGCTCGACTTTAGCGCCTGCTTCTTCCAGCTTCTTCTTGGCGTCTTCAGCAGCTTCTTTCGAAACGCCTTCAGCGATCACAGCAGGAGCGCCGTCAACTTTCTCTTTGGCTTCTTTCAGGCCCAGACCGGTCAGTTCACGAACGGCCTTGATCACGTTGACCTTCTTGTCGCCAGCTTCGGCCAGAACGACGTTGAACTCGGTCTGCTCTTCAGCAGCGGCAGCAGCGCCACCAGCAGGGGCAGCAGCAACGGCGGCAGCAGCGGTAACGCCGAAGGTTTCTTCCATCGCTTTGATCAGTTCAACAATTTCCAGAACGGTTTTCTGGCCGATCGCTTCGATGATTTGCTCGTTAGTCAGAGACATGACTATGAATTCCTGTATTGGGGTGACAGCCTACGCGGCCATCAAATTAAACGTTTGATTTCGAAAGAGACTACGCGGCCTTAGGCTGCAGCAGCTTCTTTCTGGTCGCGCAGAGCAGCCAGGGTACGAGCCAGCTTGCTGGTTGCACCTTGGATCACGCTCATCAGCTGTGCGATAGCCTCGTCGCGAGTTGGCAGAGTTGCCAGCACGTCGATCTGGTTAGCGGCAAGGAACTTGCCGTCGAACGCAGCTGCCTTGATCTCGAACTTGTCCTGACCCTTGGCGAACTCTTTGAACAGACGAGCAGCAGCGCCCGGGTGTTCATTGGAGAAAGCGATCAGGGTCGGGCCTTTGAACGCGTCATTGAGGACCGAGTACTCGGTGCCTTCAACAGCGCGCTTGAGCAGGGTGTTACGTACGACACGTACGTAAACGCCAGCTTCGCGGGCCTCTTTACGGAGTCCGGTCATTGCGCCTACAGTCACACCACGGGCATCGGCCACGACAGCGGACAGAGCGACTTTGGCAGCCTCGTTGACTTCAGCGACGATGGCCTTCTTGTCTTCGAGTTTAATTGCCACGGGTTTACTCCTGGTTTTTACCGTTTCATCCAGCCGAGGCCAGATGTCGTTTTGGTGTCTGATTCGGTAACGAATCGGGAGCACCATCTGCGTAGGCTTGTGGTTTAAGGCTTGCGCCGCCTACGGTCTTGGACAGCCCCCGCCAGGCAGGGACCCCAATTTTCAGCAGCCGGTGCGAACAGGGCCGCACCGGCCGAGCATTACACGTTCAGCGAGCTCTGATCGATGATCAGACCTGGGCCCATAGTGGTGCTCAGGGTTACGCGCTTGACGTAGATACCTTTCGAGGAAGCCGGCTTGATACGCTTCAGATCGGCGATCAGGGCTTCAACGTTTTCCTTCAGCTTGCCAGCTTCGAAGCCGACCTTGCCAACGGAGGTGTGGATGATACCGTTCTTGTCGGTACGGTAGCGAACCTGACCAGCCTTGGCGTTCTTGACGGCGCCGGCTACGTCTGGAGTTACAGTACCCACTTTCGGGTTCGGCATCAGGCCACGAGGACCCAGGACCTGGCCCAGCTGACCCACAACGCGCATGGCATCAGGCGATGCGATGACGACGTCATAGTTCAGGTCGCCGCCTTTCATTTCGGCAGCCAGGTCGTCCATACCAACGCGGTCGGCGCCGGCGGCCAGAGCAGCTTCAGCAGCTGGGCCCTGGGTGAAGACGGCTACACGAACGGTCTTGCCAGTGCCGTGCGGCAGCACGGTAGCGCTGCGGACGACCTGGTCGGATTTACGCGGGTCAACACCGAGGTTGACGGCGATGTCGTAAGACTCGACGAATTTGGCAGCCGGCAGGGAAGCCAGCAGATTCGCGGCCTCTTCGAAGTTGTAGGCCTTGCCTGCTTCGATTTTCTCGGCGATAGCCTTTTGGCGCTTAGTCAGCTTAGCCATTACACACCCTCCACGTTCAGGCCCATGCTGCGGGCGGAGCCGGCGATGGTGCGCACGGCAGCGTCCAGGCCAGCTGCGGTCAGATCAGCCTGCTTGGTCTTGGCGATCTCTTCCAGCTGAGCACGGGTCACGGTACCGACCTTGACAGTGTTCGGACGGGCCGAACCGCTGGTCAGGCCAGCTGCTTTCTTCAGCAGAACCGAGGCAGGGGTGCTCTTGGTTTCGAAGGTGAAGCTACGGTCACTGTAGACAGTGATGATCACTGGAGTCGGCAGACCTGGCTCTTGACCCTGGGTACGGGCGTTGAAGGCCTTGCAGAATTCCATGATGTTCACGCCGTGCTGACCCAGTGCTGGACCAACGGGTGGGCTTGGGTTGGCCTGGCCGGCCTTAACTTGCAGCTTGATATAAGCCTGAATCTTCTTAGCCATGAGCTACTCCAAAATCGGGTACGAACGCCAGATGGCTCCCCGTATGACTTGCGTTTTATCCCAGTGACGACAAAACCCCGCAGCACATAGGGCTGCGGGGTATGGGATGCGTCGTTCGCCTAGACCTTCTCGACCTGGCTGAACTCGAGCTCCACCGGAGTAGAGCGACCGAAAATAAGCACTGCAACCTGCAAGCGGCTCTTTTCGTAGTTAACTTCTTCGACACTGCCGTTGAAGTCAGCGAAGGGACCGTCAATGACGCGAACCACTTCACCCGGCTCGAACAGCGTCTTCGGCTTCGGCTTGTCACTGCCATCGGCAACGCGACGCAGGATAGCTTCAGCCTCTTTATCGGTGATCGGCGCAGGCTTATCTGCGGTACCACCAATGAAACCCATGACACGAGGGGTATCCTTGACGAGGTGCCAAGTCCCTTCGTTCATTTCCATCTGGACCAATACATAGCCAGGGAAGAACTTACGCTCGCTCTTGCGCTTCTGGCCGTTACGCATTTCAACGACTTCTTCGGTCGGGACAAGAATCTCGCCGAACTCGTCTTCCATGCCAGCCAGCTTGACGCGCTCGATCAGGGAGCGCATGACATGCTTCTCGTAACCCGAGTAAGCATGCACGACGTACCAACGCTTAGCCACGGGACACCCTTAGCCAACAATCAAGGAGACCGCCCAGCCGAGCAGGGAATCAAGACCCCACAACAGCAGCGCCATAACCAGCACGACAACCACGACGATGAGCGTGGTCTGAGTGGTTTCCTGGCGGGTCGGCCACACGACTTTACGGATCTCGGCACGAGCCTCCTTCGCCAACGCAAAGAACGACTTACCCTTTGCAGTCTGCAGAGCAACGAAGCCTGCAACGGCAGCCAGGGCGAGAAGTGCAAGGACGCGATACAGGATTGGAGCTGCGGAATAATACTGATTACCCACAACACCAACGACTACCAATACAACAACAGCCAGCCACTTGAACAGATCAAAACGCGATTCTTGGGCTTCAGTTTTGGGAGTCATCGAGGAGGATCCTGTGAGAAGAAAGCCATCACACCGAGGTGAATGGCAGGTCAGGAGGGAATCGAACCCCCAACCTACGGTTTTGGAGACCGTCGCTCTGCCAATTGAGCTACTGACCTTTAACGCTGTATCAGGCCGGCCATTATGCCGGCCCGATCATGAGAAATCAACTACTTATTCAATAATTTTTGCTACGACGCCGGCGCCGACGGTACGACCGCCTTCACGGATAGCGAAGCGCAGACCGTCTTCCATTGCGATGGTCTTGATCAGGGTGACAGTCATCTGAATGTTGTCACCTGGCATTACCATTTCAACGCCTTCCGGCAGTTCGCAGTTACCGGTCACGTCAGTGGTACGGAAGTAGAACTGAGGACGGTAGCCTTTGAAGAACGGAGTGTGACGGCCGCCTTCTTCCTTCGACAGAACGTAGACTTCTGCGGTGAACTTGGTGTGCGGCTTGACCGAACCCGGCTTGACCAGAACCTGACCACGCTCGACTTCGTCACGCTTGGTGCCGCGCAGCAGCACGCCGCAGTTCTCGCCAGCACGACCTTCGTCCAGCAGCTTGCGGAACATCTCAACGCCGGTGCAGGTGGTGTTGGTGGTCGGACGCAGACCAACGATTTCCAGCGGATCCTGAACGCGGACGATACCACGCTCGATACGACCGGTAACTACGGTACCACGACCCGAGATCGAGAACACGTCTTCGATCGGCATCAGGAACGGCTGGTCAACGGCACGAACTGGCTCAGGGATGTAGGCATCCAGAGTTTCTACCAGCTTCTTGACAGCGGTAGTGCCCATTTCGTTGTCGTCTTTGCCTTCCAGCGCCATACGAGCCGAACCGATGATGATCGGGGTATCGTCGCCTGGGAAGTCGTAGGTGGACAGCAGGTCGCGAACTTCCATCTCGACCAGTTCCAGCAGCTCAGCGTCGTCTACCAGGTCAGCCTTGTTCAGGAAGACCACGATGTAAGGAACGCCTACCTGACGGGACAGCAGGATGTGCTCACGGGTTTGTGGCATCGGACCATCGGCGGCCGAGCAAACCAGGATCGCGCCGTCCATCTGGGCAGCACCGGTGATCATGTTCTTCACGTAGTCAGCGTGACCTGGGCAGTCAACGTGAGCGTAGTGACGAATGTTCGAGTTGTACTCGACGTGAGCGGTGTTGATGGTGATACCGCGCGCTTTTTCTTCCGGAGCCGAGTCGATCTTGTCGAACTCAACGACTGCCGAACCGAAAACTTCGGAGCAGACGCGAGTCAGAGCTGCGGTCAGAGTGGTCTTACCGTGGTCAACGTGGCCGATGGTGCCGACGTTAACGTGGGGAAGGGAACGATCAAACTTTTCCTTAGCCATCGATACAGTCCTCCGCAGAAGAAATAGTCATTGCTACTGATAAAACAAAGGCAGATATTTTCATATCTGCCTTGTTTATATGGAGCTCTTGAGCGGACTTGAACCGCTGACCTCACCCTTACCAAGGGTGTGCTCTACCAACTGAGCTACAAGAGCGAAACGCTTTTTGCAATAACAGCAAACTTGGAGCGGGTAGCGGGAATCGAACCCGCATCATCAGCTTGGAAGGCTGAGGTTCTACCACTAAACTATACCCGCGGAGCTTGCGGCTCTCGCTAAACTGGTGGAGGGGGAAGGATTCGAACCTTCGAAGTCGTAGACGTCAGATTTACAGTCTGATCCCTTTGGCCACTCGGGAACCCCTCCTAAGTGTGGGCGGCATTTTCAACTCTTGCCGTCCTGCTGTCAAGCTTTTTCTCATTAAAATCTTGAGGTTAGCTACTTTGACAACAGCTTCCGGTCCTACCACCTCAGTGGTGTTCCCTGCGAAGCGGGCGCCATTCTATCAAGCTATTCAGCAGTTGCAATACCCTCGCACAAAATAATTTTGTGTTTTAAGTCTTTGAAATCCTTGGAAAGACTGGAAAGGACTGCAGAGTCCAGCAAACGCTCGCTTTCAACGGCCACCTTCAACCAGCGGCCGTCTGCCCCGGGCAGCTGCCCCACCACCGGCACGGTAGCGATATCCAGGCTCACCAGGCGCTGACGCAGAGCGCCAAGCTGTTCCTGGGTCGCCAGCCCACCTACCACCAGGCACTCCTCACGGCGCCTGGCCGGCGCAGAGGCTCCGGTCTCACGCAACAGGCGAATCTCCTGCTGGTTACCTTTATAGAGAGAAAGAGGGGCCACTTCCTTGGCCTTCAGCGGCGCTTCCTGCTGATGCCAGACGTAATAGACGACATTGAGCACCACCAACAGCAGAAACAACCAACGCATAGGCACCTCAATCCAATGGACAGGCCATGGCCAGGCCGACGAAGACCAGGTCGGGTATCACCCGAGCCTGCGGGACCGACTCCTGCACCAGGGGCGCATCACCGCCAGTAAGGAATACGGAGAATGCATCCCCCCACAACGCACGCGCCTGCTCGATCTGTGTACGAGCAAAGCCTTGCAGCATCAATACGCAACCTCGCTCGACCGCCTCAACAGTAGAATGCCCAGGAGCCAGGCTGCTCAAGGCGCGCTCCGCTGACGCATCGTCGTAACGGATCCTGCGGGTATGCGTACGCAGCTGGCTGCGCATCAGCGGCATGCCTGGGCAGATGTACCCACCGAGGTGCTGACCGTCAGCAGCCACGAAGTCCGCCTTGGCCGCCGTTCCCAGATCGATCACAAGGCAGGCGCCTTTCGCCAGGTGGTAAGCACCCAATGCGGCAAGCCAACGATCCATGCCCAGGCGCTGGTAGTCGTCATACCCGTTACGCACGCCAGCCATTTCCTGGGCGGGATGAGCAACCTGCACCCGCACACCGAAACGCTGTTCCAGTAGCGCACAAAGCACATCGGTTTCATCTTCGCTGCGCACACTCACCATGCGGCAGCCAGTCAACCGCTGGCCGGGCAATCCAGCGACCTGGACCAGCAATGCCTGGTCTGAGTCGACGATGCCACCACCGACGATGGTTGCATCACTGGCGTGGATCACCCGCCACTTGATAAAGCTGTTACCGCAATCGAGCTCAAGAATCATCACGCAACCTCAAACTGAGCTCTCCTGCACTGAAGCTCTTTTCCACGCCATCGACCTCAAGACGCAGGGCGCCCTGCCCGTCAACCCCAAGCACCACCCCATCGATACGGTTGTTACCCGCAACAAGCGATACCGTTCGCCCCTGCCAAAGGTTCGCCTGTTCCCATTCTTCCTGGAATGCCGCGAAACCGTAGCGACGATGGCGAGCCAGCTCATGCTGCAGTTGCTGGTTGAGCTGCGCGACGAGACGATTACGATCGACCATTATCCCGGCCTCACGCCTCATTGACGTCCACTGCTGATCAACTTGGTCATTGACCTGCATATTCACATTGATGCCTATACCCAGCACGACGTGGCAGACATCTGCAGGATCCCCAACCAGCTCCAAGAGGATACCCGCGATCTTTTGCTGACCGACCAATAGGTCATTGGGCCACTTCAACCCGACCCCCACCAAGCCAAACCCCTGGAGGGTGCGCATGACAGCCAGGCCAACGACCAAACTCAGGCCTTCGAGCTGACGCATGCCGCCATCCACCCGCAGCACCAAGCTGTAATAGAGATTTTCAGCGAACGGACTTATCCACTGGCGACCTCGCCTTCCCCGGCCAGCGCTCTGACGCTCGGCCAACACCACGAACGGCGCAGATCGCCCTTCGCCGATCAAGCGCAGGGCTTCGGCATTGGTCGAATCGATGGTGTCATGGATCGCGAGCGGCCAAGCTTCTCCGTGCGTATATTCGGCGATCGATTGCGAGTTGAGCAGGGCAAGCGGTGCGGCCAACTGATAGCCACGACCGCGCACCTTGTGGATAACAAGGTTTAGTTCGCTTTCCAGGTGTTGCAGCTGTTTCCACACGGCGCTGCGACTCACCCCCAATGCTTCCCCCAGGGCCTGCCCGGAATGGAACCGGCCATCCTTGAGGAGATTCAACAACTTCAGCATGCCAGTCTCGACCAGGAATAAGGCTGGCATGATAGCGACGCGTCAGGGGGCTTGCATAGGAAAAGGCGGCAATCCTGGGCCCGCAGGTAATGCCTTGTAGCCGACGCGCCCCTCTGTAGGAGCGGCCTTGTGCCGCGAACCGGGTGCGCAGCGGCCGTAAGCCCAGGCGACGCGGTGCACCAGGGGGATCGGGGTGGCAGGGTTGGCGGTCGCTGCGCGCCCGCTTCGCGGCACAAGGCCGCTACAGGGCGAGGCGCGCGTCTTTCGGAGAGCGGAAAGACAAAACCCCTACCTGCTCACGCAGATAGGGGTTTTGCGAAATGAATCTTGACGATGACCTACTCTCACATGGGGAAGCCCCACACTACCATCGGCGATGCATCGTTTCACTGCTGAGTTCGGGATGGGATCAGGTGGTTCCAATGCTCTATGGTCGTCAAGAAATTCTGTTGCCAGAACGTCCAGATGGACATGCCAGCCAATTCGGATATGTGAATTTGTGATGCAAACTTTCGGTTCGTTCGTCTTCACCACCGCAATTCGCAACAGCAAATTGCTTGGGTGTTATATGGTCAAGCCTCACGGGCAATTAGTATCGGTTAGCTCAACGCCTCACAGCGCTTACACACCCGACCTATCAACGTCGTAGTCTTCGACGGCCCTTCAGGGGATTCAAGATCCCAGTGAGATCTCATCTTGAGGCAAGTTTCCCGCTTAGATGCTTTCAGCGGTTATCTCTTCCGAACATAGCTACCCGGCAATGCCACTGGCGTGACAACCGGAACACCAGAGGTTCGTCCACTCCGGTCCTCTCGTACTAGGAGCAGCCCTCTCAAATCTCAAACGTCCACGGCAGATAGGGACCGAACTGTCTCACGACGTTCTAAACCCAGCTCGCGTACCACTTTAAATGGCGAACAGCCATACCCTTGGGACCGGCTTCAGCCCCAGGATGTGATGAGCCGACATCGAGGTGCCAAACACCGCCGTCGATATGAACTCTTGGGCGGTATCAGCCTGTTATCCCCGGAGTACCTTTTATCCGTTGAGCGATGGCCCTTCCATACAGAACCACCGGATCACTAAGACCTACTTTCGTACCTGCTCGACGTGTGGGTCTCGCAGTCAAGCGCGCTTTTGCCTTTATACTCTGCGACCGATTTCCGACCGGTCTGAGCGCACCTTCATACTCCTCCGTTACTCTTTGGGAGGAGACCGCCCCAGTCAAACTACCCACCATACACTGTCCTCGATCCGGATCACGGACCTGAGTTAGAACCTCAAGGTTGCCAGGGTGGTATTTCAAGGATGGCTCCATGAGAACTGGCGTCCCCACTTCAAAGCCTCCCACCTATCCTACACAAGCAAGCTCAAAGTCCAGTGCAAAGCTATAGTAAAGGTTCACGGGGTCTTTCCGTCTAGCCGCGGATACACTGCATCTTCACAGCGATTTCAATTTCACTGAGTCTCGGGTGGAGACAGCGCCGCCATCGTTACGCCATTCGTGCAGGTCGGAACTTACCCGACAAGGAATTTCGCTACCTTAGGACCGTTATAGTTACGGCCGCCGTTTACCGGGGCTTCGATCAAGAGCTTCGCTTGCGCTAACCCCATCAATTAACCTTCCGGCACCGGGCAGGCGTCACACCCTATACGTCCACTTTCGTGTTTGCAGAGTGCTGTGTTTTTAATAAACAGTCGCAGCGGCCTGGTATCTTCGACCGGCATGGGCTTACGGAGCAAGTCCTTCACCCTCGCCGGCGCACCTTCTCCCGAAGTTACGGTGCCATTTTGCCTAGTTCCTTCACCCGAGTTCTCTCAAGCGCCTTGGTATTCTCTACCCGACCACCTGTGTCGGTTTGGGGTACGGTTCCCAGTTATCTGAAGCTTAGGAGCTTTTCTTGGAAGCATGGCATCAACCACTTCGTCGCCTGAAGGCAACTCGTCATCAGCTCTCGGCCTTGAAATCCCGGATTTGCCTAAGATTTCAGCCTACCACCTTAAACTTGGACAACCAACGCCAAGCTGGCCTAGCCTTCTCCGTCCCTCCATCGCAATAACTGGAAGTACAGGAATATTAACCTGTTTTCCATCGACTACGCTTTTCAGCCTCGCCTTAGGGACCGACTAACCCTGCGTCGATTAACGTTGCGCAGGAAACCTTGGTCTTTCGGCGTGCGAGTTTTTCACTCGCA